>DATHPI010000140.1:0-24641 GCA_035484035.1 Chthoniobacterales bacterium | reverse complement strand
GTGCGATGCTTTCCTGGTTCTCGCCCGGCAGCCGCCGTGTCCACGCTAGCCGTTTCGCCACCCAACCGTCATTCCCCCCTCTGCGACCTCTGTGACCTCTGTGCGATGCTTTTCCTGGTTCTCGCCCGCAGGCCGCCGTGTCCACGCTAGCCGTTTCGCCACCCAACCCTCATTCCCCCCTCTGTGACCTCCGTGACCTCTGTGGGATGCTGGTTTCGGTTTGCGTATTTCTCGCGCGTAGGTCTCGGTGTCCCCGCCAGCAGTTTAGCCCCCTAGACGCCGCCAATCATTTCCCTGAACTTAGCCTCCTCAACGATCTCGACCCCGAGTTGGCGTGCTTTCTCCAGCTTGCTTCCCGCATCCTCACCGGCAAGCAGATAGCTGGTCTTTTTGCTGATGCTGGAGGTGACCCGTCCTCCGTTCCTGCGTATCAACTCTTCAAAAACTTCGCGAGCCTCGCTCAAAACTCCGGTGATTACCCATGCAGTGCCACGAAGGGCATTCCCTGCCGTTTCTTTGCGATCGTCTTCACCAAAATTTAGTCCGTGCTCTTTAAGCGCCTTGACCAACTCAATGTTGTCACGGTTCTCAAACCACTCGCGAATGCTTGCCCCAACCACCTCGCCGGTGTTTGGGACGCGAGTCAATTCATCCAGCGGCGCGCTTTGGAGTGCCTCCAATGTATTGAAATGGCTCGCCAACTCCCGCGCAGCGGTCGCGCCCACATGCAAAATTCCCAACCCGAACAGCAATCTCCAAAGTGGCTGTTTCTTGCTTGCTTCAATTCCTTGCAACAGATTCGAGATACTCTTTTTGCCCATTCGATCGAGCCGGCCCAGCTTCTCTTCATTCAACTCGTAGATATGATCGACCCGTTTCACCAACCCTTTTTCGATCAACTGCTCGACCATCATTTCTCCCAAGCCTTCGATGTCGAGTGCACCCTTATGAGCAAAATGTCCCACTCGCCGTTTCACTTGATCGGGACACTCTACATTCGTGCATCGAACATCCACCTGGCCCGGCAACCGAACCACAGGCTGGCCGCAGCTCGGACACTTCTCCGGCATCTCAAACGGCTTTTCGTTTCCTGTCCGTCGGTCTTTCAAAACCTCGACCACTGCAGGGATGATCTCGCCCGATTTTTCAATAACCACCAAGTCTCCCTCACGAACGTCTTTGCGCCGAATCTCATCTCCGTTATGGAGCGTGGCTCGGGAAACAGTTGATCCGCTCACAAAAACAGGATCGAGATTGGCCACTGGAGTCAGCTTTCCCGAACGCCCCACATAAACTTCAATGGATCGAACTCGAGTCTCAGCGCGCTCAGACTGATACTTGAAGGCCATCGCCCAGCGTGGAGCCTTCGATGTGTAACCGAGCCGTTCACGGAGGTCGTAGCGGTCGACCTTGACCACCGCTCCATCCATTTCGAATGCAAAATCCTCCCGGATTCGACCTAGTTCCTGAATCGCTGTAATGACCCCCTCAACGGATTGCGCATTCCAGATCCTGTCGTGCGTCGGTAAGCCCCACTTTTTCAAGCGATCCAGCGCCTGCTGATGTGTGGTGACATCGTCACCCGTCAGAAGTCCGAAGCCGTAAAAGATGGCATTCAGTCTTCTCTTGGCCACCAGAGTCGGATCAAGTTGCTTCAAACTACCGGCGGCGGTATTGCGCGGATTAGCAAAAAGTGGTTCCCCTGATTCTTCCCTTTCAGCATTTAAGGCTGCAAAAATTTTCTTCGGCAAAAAGACTTCTCCGCGCACTTCGATTTCTTCCGGCACGGGACCCCTCAATCGCAAGGGCACCGCCCGGATAGTTCGAATATTTTGGGTGACATCATCGCCGACTACCCCGTTTCCCCGCGTTGCGGCATACTCCAGAATTCCTTGCCGATAGAGAACGGAAAGCGCCACCCCATCAACCTTCGGCTCTATCACCGCATCAATGGTCTCACCCGGGATCAACCGCTGCAGTCGCCGGAAAAAATCCGCCACCTCTTCCTGCGAGTAGGTATTGTCCAAACTCAGCATCGGGGTCCGGTGCGTCACCTGAAGAAAACTCTCCAGCGGCCCTCCGCCCACTCGCTGAGTGGGCGAATCCGGCTTTACCAGCTCTGGAAATTGCCCCTCGAGCTCCCGGAGTTCCCGATACAAATTGTCGTATGCCCGATCACTGATGCTCGGCGCCGCCTCCAAATAATAGCGTCGATCATGTTCGACGATTTCGGCTTTTAATTCTTCAATCCGGCGCATGGCTTCTTCGACTCTTTCCATTGGAATGCAGTTTGATGGGCTCCGGGAGAAAGCTACGCCCACACAACGCCCGAGGCGAGCCTCCACGTGCGATCAGTTTCAGCGTTGTGCCGATTCTAGTAGCTCGATCCCTAAGATGCATTGCTATCCCGGTTCCGGCGGAGATTGTAAAAAAGTAGACACATCGCGCTCAGGCTGCAAAGCCCAAGCAAGTATAAGGACTACATACTGTCGCATTTTTACCAGCTTACTGGAGTAATTTTGCTCTCTCCCACGATCGAAATGATCGATCCCTGCGCCTCTTCAAGGAAGCCACGATTTAGTTCGGCGGTGGCATAGGAGGTGCTTAGTCACTATTCGTTCGGTACGAACCAGGGTAGATGGAAGAGCGCAGCTCGATTGGAGAGGGTCATCACTGCAAGAGATCGGGGCTCATGCAGACACGAGCAAGGGGGAAAGTCCAATCGAGCTGCATCTTCTGTTTGTCCTGATGGCGAATTAAATGGAGCGCCGCGTAAAAAAACGTGGCGCTCCTGGAGCTGCGGTCACCGAGGAGGAAAAATTGGGCAGCCAGAAAGACCGACAGGCATCAATATTTAAGCGCTCAGCCAGGCGAAACCGTTCGTTTGGCCCATTCGCCAGAAGTTACTTTTCCCAACAGTTTGCTCGCACGGACCTGCGAACCGCGTGGAAATACGTTTTCCTTTTCCGAATAGGGCAACGGTTAACACGCTACGTGGAGTAGCAAACCTTGCGGCAAATCGCTCGATCTCTTCAAGGAAGAGCCGCTGACACCTCTCCATAACTCGGGGTTTCGTGCGGTGTCATTCACCGCAAAGGTCTCGCACAGAGGTGCCAACGCGGGTTGATTTGAAAGGTCCTTGCATTCTGACTCTTCCCGTGGAGGTGTAAATGCCTGACCCGGATGAAAACTGTCGATCTTTACACTGACGGCGCCTGCCGAGGTAATCCCGGCCCCGGTGGTTATGGTGTGGTCCTCATTTATGGAAAACATCGCAAAGAACTGAGCGCAGGCTTTCGCTGGACAACCAATAACCGGATGGAGTTGACCGCTTTAATCAAAGCCTTGCTCACTTTAAGGGAACCATGTCGACTGAGAATATTCTCTGATTCGAAGTACGTATTGGATTCCTTGAGGGGAAAATGGACTCTGAAATGGAAAAAGAACGGTTGGAGAACGGCTTCCAGACAACCAGTACTTAACAGGGACCTATGGCAAGAGCTGGACCGGCTCTTGCCCACCCATGAACCTGACTACCATTGGGTGAAAGGTCATGCCCTGAATGCTGAGAACAATCGTTGTGATAGCCTGGCGGTTGCGGCGGCAAACTCAAAACACCTGCTTATTGATGAAGCTTATGAAGAGCAAAACCCATTCTCAGGCGTCGAACCAGGCAGCCATGCTCGCGACTCTGACGGAGGGAATTCTGTCTGGCTTCCTGAATTCGCCGGGTAGGGTCAGGCCCAAAGTGCAACCGTGTTACGCGCGGGAAGCGAAGAAGGAAATGTGAAGCAGGCTATTCTGGCAACGGTCATTACGGTGGTAAAGAAACAGGCAGATTCGGTTGCGGTGCTACTTAAAAGCGAGGAATTAACGGAAGCGAACAGGGTAATTCACACGGGACTGAATCGTGAGCATAGTTTCAAAAGCTCAGGGTCGATCCTGGAGGTCATCTGCAGTGGTGATCCAAAAGCGAAGGCGGGTGACAATGTCCCAGTGATTGTTGATCTCGAACCAGCCACAAGGTTAGTTAAGCCTCTCAATATCTGACCTGTCATTAGTGGCCGAACCACTTGCGCGCCGGAGAAAGGCCGTTAGTTCTCGAACGAGAAAATGCGCTTCCAGTCCTTTTTCATGCTGATGACCAACCAGCCATCTTTCTTTGCCTCATCGTAGAGCGGTTGGGTAAATGCCCCCACCTTGGTCGACGGCAGCCCTTGAGCGGGGCCGTAGGCATACTCGCGCTCTTTATCGTCGTGCAGGACGAGCATGCAGAGCCGCGCGCCGTCTCCCGCCTTCGTGTATTCCAGCATCTGCCGGTCACCGGTCGAGTTGCCGAAGGCCGCGTAAGGCCGGCGGCCGATCATCAGGTGGATGTTCTCAGGCTTACCGGCGTTGTTGTCGTTGAGGAGCAGCTTGGGCTCCTTGGTCAAAATCGGCTTGCCATCTTTGTCGTAGCTGTATTTCGTCGCCCCTGCGCTGCCGACCACCTGTTCGGGTGGAATGCCATACACCTCCTCGGCATAGACACGGACAAAGTCCTGACCGCCGCCGGTAACGATATAGGTTTTGTAACTATTGGCCCGAAAATACTTCAGAACCTCCTGCATCGGCTGATAAGTGAGTTCGGTATAAGGGCGCTTCCAGCGTGGGTCCTTGGCTGTCGCTAACCACTTCTTTACCTCGGTCTGAAACTCGTCGGCCGGCATCCCGGTAAGCGTGAGCACCGCGATCTTTTCGAGTTCCGGCAAAGAAAGCTTCGATATCGCCTCAAAGTCACGGGAGAGCACCGTCTTGAACGGTTCGACGTTCTTCAATTCCGGCTTCTCTTTGGCCAGGAGAGGCACTCGATCAAGGCAATAGATTACCTGCGAGTAAATCGGATGCTCAACCCAGAGCGTACCGTCCTGGTCGAAAGTGGCAATCCGCTCCTCGGGCGGAACGAACTTCGCGCCACCAGTTTCGGTGGTTGCGCTGACGAAGTCCATGATGGCCTGTTTGGTGGGGCCATCGTTCCACGAGGGTAAAGGGTCCTGAGCGCGGGCGAGAGTCTGGGCGGCAAGCGCGACGATCACCAGGGTGAAGTATAGGCGAAAGAACTTCATAGTGGTTCTAAAACGAATGGCAAACACGGCTTTAGCGACTCCACACGCGGTCACCTGGGTGGTCAAGCGAATTAGATTTGCTCTACTTAATGGCTCCTGCCGTGAGACCGCGAACCAGCTGACGCGAGACGATCATGCTAAAAATGATGACCGGCAGCGCCACCATGGTACCCGTGGCCATAATCTGGCCCCATGGCAGTTCATAACCGCTCATGAAACTTGTGGCAACGACCGGCGCGGTCTTGGCCTCGTTTCTGGTCAGGATCAAAGCGTAAAGCAATTCGTTCCAGGAAAATATAAAACTGAAGATGGCCGAGACGGCAAGTGCGGGCGTGGCTAGCGGCAACGCGATCTTGAAAAAAATGGCTAGCGAGCTGTAGCCTTCCAGCGTGGCCGCCTCGTCCAACTCTTTGGGAATATTGCGGAACTGGTCAGCACAGATCCAGACCACGATTGGCACGTTGAACGTCAGGTAGATCAGGATCAGTGCCCATGTCGTATCCAGAAGTCTGAAGTTGCGGGCGATAAGAAAAAACGGAAGCGCCACCACGATCGGACTCAGCATTCGATTCGAGATAAACCAAAACCAGATGTCCCGCTTCCCTTTGAACTCGAACCGGGCGATTGCGTAAGCCGCCGGTGTTCCAAGCATCAACGAAATCAGAACTGTCACCAAAGCGACGAATAACGAGTTCTGCAAACTCTTCAGAATGTCGAACTTGGTGAAGGCATTGACATAATTTTCCAACGTCGGTTGAAAAATGAATTGCGGGGTAGAAGCGAGGATGGCCGACTGCTGTTTGAACGAAGAGGTCACCATCCAGTAAAAAGGAAAGACACAAACCAAGATGACCAGAAGCAGAGCTAGAAAGTGGAGGACATCGGCAAGCTGCAGCCCCTTTTTTCGTGATTCACTGTTGGTCATGGGCCTCAGATTTCCTTGTAAACGTATTTCACATAGAGACGGGACAGAATAGTGGCGATAATCAGCAATACGACCGCCTGCGCCGAAGCCAGTCCCTGATCGAAAACGCGAAAACCAATGCGTTGTATATAAACACTGATCAGTTCAGTCGCGGAACCCGGACCACCGCGGGTCATGGTATAGACCACGTCGAACAGTTTCAGGATATCCGCAGTCCGCAAAATCAGTATCACGGTGATCCCGGGTAGCATGAACGGGAGTTGAACTTTCCAGAGTATGTGCCACCATTTTTCTGTTTCGAGGCGAGCAGCTTCTTCGATTTCGAGCGGGACCATCGTCAGGCTCGAAAACAAGATAAGCGCGCAGAACGGAGTCCACTGCCAATCTTCCATAATCGAAATAGAAACGAAGGCCAGGTTTGGATCAGCCAGCCAATCAAGTTTATGACCGAAAACCAGGCTCCAAAAATAGTTCAACACCCCAAAGTCGAGATTGAACATCAGCCGGCCCATCAATCCTACGACGGCGAAAGTGGTGGCCAGAGGAATGACTAAGGATACCCGGCCGATCTTCTTCAAAAGTTCATTACCTGGGCGGTGCAGAAGCAAGGCGATCCCCATGCCGAGCGCCAATTGAATCGGCAAATTGATCACCAGAAAAAACAAGGTCCGAAGAAGTGCCTCCCGGAAAGATTGGTCCGTGAGCAGCGCCAGGTAGTTTCCGAACCAGTTAAAAGGCGCATCGAACAGCGGCCAGACTCCCAAAAAACTCCCCCGCGAATGAACCTTCGGCAGAATAAATTGGTGCAGCGAGTTCCATACTGCAAAGAGCAGGGGAAAAATTCCCACGAAGAACAAGACGGTCACGGCCGGGGCAAGAAAATACCAGGCCCCGGAGGAGTAGGTCTTCTTTTTTTGCGCTTTCATTCTGCGAACGAACCCGGCAGATGCGAAGGCTTGGCTCCGCAAAGCGCCGGCCGCGTCCCGGTTCACCGAAGGCGCGGCCGGACGAAACTCGGCCTTAAACTATTGAGACACTCTCGCGTCTCTTATTGTGCTAACGGTTTCTTGCCGTCGTAATAACCGGCTTTCTTGAGGGTGTCTTCCACCAGTTTGCAAATCTGGTCTGAGGCCTGCTTTACTGTCGCTTGGCCATCCATCATTTTGGTGCCCCACTCGGCAATAATGTCTGAAAGTTGAGGCCATTCCGCAAAGCGGGGACGGTACTCCGGCACCCCCTGCTGCCACGACTCAACCATCGGAGAAATGAACGGGTATTTTGCCACCAGATCTTTGTCTTGATAAGTCGATTGGCGTCCGCTGACTCCTCCGTTTTCGACATATTCCTTGGCCTTCGCTTTGGATGTTAGCCACTGGATGAACAGCCAGGCAGCGCCTTTTTTCTTATCATCGACTTGTGTGGTCACCGCGAGCGAGAATCCGCCTAGCGCAGGTTTACGGCCATCCGGCCCCTTCGGTTCAGGCGCGATCCCGAGCGAATCGACAATTTTCGAGGTCTTCGGATCGACCAGTGTCTGATAGAACGCGGACCACTCGGTGATCATCGCCACCTGGCCCTGGGCAAGAGCATTGACTGCCTCGCTGTGGTCGAAGTCCACGATGCCCGGTGGCATATATTTCATCAGCTTTAAGCGAAACTCGAGTCCCTCTTGGGATTTCGGATCCGAGAGATTGCACTGAAATTTCGAATTCAGCAGCGACCCACCCCAAGGCCAGAGGAAGCGCATGAAGCTATCACAAGACTGCGTCTCGCCGCGTCGCGACTGCAGAGCAAAAGCGTACTTACCGTCTTTCGTGAGCTTCGGAGCGTAGTCGGTAATCAGTTGGTCCCACGTTTCCGGCGGCTTATCAAAACCGGCCGCCTTCAGCATGTCTTTGTTGTAAAAGAGAAGACCGGAATAATTGTCGAAAGGCAGACCGTAAGTCTTATTATCCCAGGTGCCAAAAGCGTTCAATAGGAGCGGGAAGAAGTCTTTCAGATCCAGATCGGGATCAACCAGGTTGGGAAACTTCTTTTGCAGATCGTCGATTGGGACAATCCAGCCGGACTCAGCGTATTCACCGATCCAAACCAGATCGACCAGCGCGATAGCGAGGTCGCCCTGGGCGCTGAAATCCAGGACCTCTTTTTCACGAGTATTCTCGTAAGGAACAATCTCGTAGGATACTTTGATGCCGGTCTTCTGTTCGAATTCTGGCAGCATCTTGATCGCCGCCCGGTAACCCGGACGATCAAGGAAAATGACTTTAATTTCCGTTCCTTTGTAATCCTTTGCTGCCTCTTCGAGGGTCCAGGCTTGAGCGATGCTCAGGCCGACCGAAAAGAACGCAGCTCCAGCACATAGCATGCAGAGAAATTTCTTCATAATAGGGGGGATGCCGATTGATAATGACGAACTCGACCTTTAGCTACCCTTTTGAACCGTTTCAAGTAATATCGAAACCAAATCCTCAAGCGATCCTCGGGCCGGGGATTTAGCAGATGGCCCACCAAGGCCAAAAAGAATAAAAAAGGCGCGCAAAATATCGGGGAGTATGCAAAATGTTGGATTGTTTTCTTGCAGCTGTGCCCCCCCATCTACGGTGTTTTGACCATCCCCGGAATACTCTAACCTCGAGAACCTTCACCCGATGGCTTACCTGGAACTGACCAAGATCGAGAAACACTACGACTCCTTTCACGCCCTCAAAAACATCGATCTACAGATTGAAAAAGAGGAGTTCGTTGTCTTTGTCGGACCCTCAGGATGCGGAAAGAGTACCCTCCTTCGCTCCATCTGCGGTCTCGAAACTGTCAGTAGCGGCAGAATCGTGCTCGATGGCCAGGACATCACCAATATTCATCCGTCCAAGCGAAACGTCGCGATGGTGTTCCAAAACTACGCATTGTTTCCGCACTTAAGCGTCTTTGACAACATTGCCTTTGGGTTGCAGCTGCACGGCGTTTCAAAAGCGGATATCCGAACGCGTGTAGAACGTGTTGCGGCACTTTTGCATCTGGAGAATATGCTGGACCGTAAACCCAAGCAGCTCTCGGGCGGCCAACGTCAACGGGTCGCCATTGGGCGCTGTATTGTGAAGGCTCCTAAGTTATTTCTCTTCGACGAGCCACTCTCCAACCTGGATGCCAAGCTGCGAGTGCGAATGCGGGTCGAGTTGCTCAACTTGCACTACGAAACGCGGAACACCGTGGTCTACGTAACTCACGATCAAGTGGAGGCGATGACCATGGCGGATAAAATTGTCGTCTTGCAGGATGGTCGCATCGAGCAGTTCGGACGACCGATGGTCCTTTACGAGCATCCGGTGAATCAGTTTGTGGCCGGTTTTATTGGATCGCCGCAGATGAACTTTCTCACCGCCAAGGCCGGCCCAGCGAGTCCAAAAGGGATCGCATGCTCGGTCGACGGGCTCGGTACGCTGACACTGCCGCTGGCGGCGGACGGTTGGAAGCCAGACGAGCCGATCGCCTTCGGCGTGCGACCCGAACACATCGAACTGCAAGACGGCACCTCATCCACTCCGGTTCAGGGAATCGTCAACATCGTCGAGAATCTCGGCGGCGAGACTTACCTGCACGTGGAAATCGCCGAGGGAGCACCGCTCGTCATGGTCAAGATGCACGGTTCACAAGGCCCCAAACGCGGAGACCGGGTGACACTGTATCTACCCGCGGACAAAATATACCTTTTTGCCAGTGACGGAACCGCTATCTCGGTGAAGCCGCTCACATAGTGCTTCGGCTTCGGCCCGTCGCGATCAACTTCGGATATGTAAAGGTGCAGCGACTTTTTGGCAATCGAGGGAACTTGGTACCTTGCCATTATGCGTAAAATCAACACGAAAGATATCGCGGAGGAATTTTTCACCTCGCCCAAAGGAAAATACGGGGGCGCAGACAAGGATATTTCGATCGCTCTTGGCCGTCAGCCTGCTTCCACAGACCTGAGGGAGAGGCATCCGTTCGATGTAGAAATTACCCGCGTTCCACCGGGGAAAAGCATTTGTCCCTTTCACACCCACAGCGCGCAGTGGGAATTCTACCTTGTCATTTCAGGGAACGGGATAGCCCGGCATCAGGATGGAACCACCGAAATCGTAGCGGACGATGCCTTTATTTTCGAACCAGGCCAACCGCACCAGTTGACCAACAACGGTTCACAGGATCTGATCATGTTGATCGTCGCGGACAATCCGATCGGCGAGTCCTGCTACTACCCCGATAGCCACAAATGGCTGGTCCGCTCTCCCGAGTCCAGAATGATGCGTTCCGAGCCGCTCGACTATTACGAGGCTGAAGAATAAGATGCAAACCTCACACCCCATGGAGAGTGACACGACAGCGAATGGTTACACCCGAAAATGGTGGAAAGAAGCGGTCGTCTATCAGATCTATCCGCGCTCCTTCAAGGATTCGAACGGCGATGGGATTGGCGACTTGAACGGTATCACCTCCCAACTGGATTACCTCAAGGGGTTGGGCGTAGACGTTCTTTGGCTGAGTCCCCATTATGACTCACCGAATGTCGACAACGGATACGACATCCGCGACTATCGAAAAGTGATGGCGGAATTCGGAGCCATGGCCGATTTCGATGAACTGCTGAAGGGCATCAAGCAGCGCCAGATGAAGATGATCATCGATCTGGTGGTGAACCATACCAGTGACGAGCATTTCTGGTTCCAGGAGAGCCGCCAGTCAAAGACCGGTCCGTACAGCGACTATTATATCTGGCGCGAGGAGAAGAACGGCAAAGCGCCGAATAACTGGGTTTCCTTTTTTTCAGGATCGGCTTGGAAAAAGGATACTATCAGGAACCAATATTACCTTCATCTTTTTGCCGAAAAGCAGCCCGATTTGAACTGGGACAATCCGCAGGTCCGCAAGGAAGTCTATGACCTCATGAAATTCTGGCTCGATAAAGGAGTCGATGGATTCCGGATGGACGTGATCCCTTTTATTTCCAAAGACCAGACTTTCCCGGATTATCCCGAGCAATACGAAGCCCATCCTGAGTATGTCTACGCGTCGAACCCGAAACTTCACGACTATCTGCAGGAGATGAATCGGGAAGCCTTAGCGAAATACGACGTGATGACGGTCGGTGAAGCCTTCGGGGTAACACTCGAACAAACGCCGTTGCTGGTGGATGAAAGACGACACGAATTAAACATGATTTTCCATTTCGATGTCGTCCGCCTGAACCGTGAGGGCTGGAGATGGAAGCCTTGGACTCTGCCCGGTCTAAAAGCCATCTATGCGCGGTTCAACCGGGAATTGGACGTCAACAATTGGCATACCGTCTTCTTATCCAATCACGATAATCCCCGCCCGGTTTCCAGTTTCGGTGATGACTCGCCGTTGTATCGAGTGCCTTCCGCGAAGGTTTTAGCGACCATGTTGCTGACTTTAAAAGGAACGCCTTTCATCTACCAAGGTGACGAATTGGGTATGACGAATTATCCATTCACGAAGATCGAAGAGTTCGATGATATTGAGGTGCGAAACGCCTGGAAAGCAGAAGTGTTAAGCAGGAAAATTGACGCGGATGATTATCTTTTTCATATGCGGAAAACCAGTCGCGATCATAGTCGGACTCCGATGCAGTGGGATGATTCTCCCAATGGCGGATTTACGACGGCCGCTCGCCCCTGGCTCGCCGTCAATCCGAACTATAAAGAAATTCACGCCGCGGAGGCATTAGCCGACTCGAACTCCATTTATCTCTATTTCAAGCAGTTGCTCGAGTTGCGGAAAAAGACGCTTGCGTTCGTTTACGGTGATTACCAAGACCTCGATCCCGAGCATCCGTCCTTGTTTGTTTATACCCGCACACTCGCCGCGGATAAATTCTTCATTGCCTTGAATTTTTCCACCGACACCTTGGCCTATTCATTACCGAACGGGCTGAAAATCGGGCAGTTGTTGCTTTCAAACTTAGGCGAAGCTGAAGAAAACGCCTCGACCATTCATCTGAAAGCCTGGGAAGCAAGAATTTACAGAGTTTAGGAAGAAATACAGGCTATGCAGTTTGGACATTTGGAGAGCGGCACTCGGGGTGATTCATGCCCCCGAAGGTGGCTATAGGGCTCAGCCCAGGGTTTCAACCCTGGGGACCCTCAAAATAAACGAGTTCGCCCTGAAGCTGAAGGGGCGAGATGCTGACCTGATAGCCCGCACCTATTGCTGCGCCTAAAAATAAAGAGCGCAATTGAGACGTGCTACAATTGGACCTACTTTCGCGTTGTTAGTAAAGTTGATCTGCCGCTCCTTCAGCTTCAGGGCAAATCGCTCTAGCTAGCTAGCTTAGCTAGGCTAGGCGTTGGTTCCCAGGGTTGAAACCCTGGACTGAGTCCTCTAGCCCCTTGGGGCACTCTCAGGTTGAAATCCTGGCTAGCTCTTTAGCCCTGGCGCTAAAGAAGTAAGGCGAGGACGCCTCACCTACCTCGCAAAGCGATACTTTGCCGAAAACGGTTATACGGGTCTCAGCTTGGGCACTGACAACTGACACTGATAACTGCCAACTACCGTCACTCGATGCGCTTGCGAATCGCCTTGCAGACTGTCTCAAGCACTTTCACGCGGGCGTACCGTTTACAATTGGACTCGACGATTGTCCAGGGTGCATACGGCGTGCTGGTACGGTGCAACATCTCCTCGACGGCCTCGCGGTATTGACCGATCTTTTCCCGGTTGCGCCAGTCTTCGTCCGTAATCTTCCATTGTTTGTGGGCCATCCCTTCGCGTTCGCGAAAGCGTCGAAGCTGTTCGTCAGGGTCAATATGGAGCCAGAATTTCAAAACTACCGCCCCGAAATGGGCCAGGTGCTGCTCCATGCCATTGATCTCCCGATAAGCCCTCCGCCACTGGGCCTCTGTGCAGAATCCTTCCACCCGTTCAACCAGCACTCGCCCATACCAGGTCCGGTCGAAGATCGTAATGTGCCCGGCTTTGGGCATTTGCTCCCAGAACCGCCAGAGGTAATGGTGCGTTTTCTCGATGT
The DNA here is from genome assembly GCA_035484035.1 of Chthoniobacterales bacterium. Taxonomy (GTDB): domain Bacteria; phylum Verrucomicrobiota; class Verrucomicrobiia; order Chthoniobacterales; family JAFAMB01; genus JAFAMB01. The sequence continues at coordinate 11,587 of DATHPI010000140.1, read as the reverse complement.
CATTAGGCGCAGCGACAGGGACCACTTCATAACCGCGCGGATCGAGATTTTGCGTCAACCGCCGGATATTGCCTCCTTTTCCGGCCGCATCCCAACCTTCGTAGGCGATGACCACTGGAATCCGCCGCAAATAAATCTCGTGCTCTAACTCGCGCAACGCAGCCTGGGCTTTCTTCAACCGGGCGGCATATTCCTCAGGGGTTAGCGATATTGACAAGTCGACATGGTCGAGCGCAGTGGTCTTGAAGAGGCTACCGACCGAAACCGTCTCATTCAACGGTAACGCCGGTGGTTCAGACTTCCGCTCCACGGTGGCGACCCTTCTTTCCAAGGCGTCGATCACGGTGCTGAAAATCTTGAGGGTAGCGAATCGCCGATCGTGCGCTTCGACAACAGTCCATGGCGCGTAGTCGGCATCGGTCTCGGTGAGCATATCCTCGGTAGCCGCCAGGTACTCGCGATATTGATCGTGTTGCCCCAAATCCTCCTTGGTCACTCTCCAAGCCGTGGCCGGGCTCGACCGGAGAGCGTCGAACCGTCGCTTTTGTTCATTCTTGGAAATGTGAAGGAAACATTTAACAATAACGGCGCCCTCATCGGTCAGTTGACGCTCGAATGATCGTATGTCATCAAATGCCTGACGCAGTCGGTCCCCTTTGATGAGACCCGCAACCCGATCCGTGACCGTTCGGCGATTCCAGCTCCGGTCGAAAATAGCCAGCCGGCCGCGGATCGGCGTTCGCTTCCAAAATCGCCGTAGGAAGGGATAAAACATATCTTCCTCGGTAGGATTGCGAGTGCTGTAGACACTGAATCCACGTGGATCAAGAGGAAGGATCATCTCGTTGATCAGGGTACCCTTGCCCGCCGCGCTCCATCCCTCGAAGGCGACCATGACGGGGATACCGAGCGCTTTACACTGTCGTTGGAGGGCAGCCAATTTAAGATCCGCGTCCCCTTTGAGCCGCTTGTAGTCAGCCTTGGGAACCTCACGCGTCAGATCAATGTTTTTGAGCATGAATTGATCGGGTTTTTCCGTGCTAAGAAACCGGCAGGGGGGAGTGATAGCCCCCTTCGCTCCTTTTTACAACTTCAGAGGCAAAGCCCGCAATTTCTTTGTTACGCGGAGGGTGCATTGGTGGACAGCTGGGTTGTGGGCCGGAACGACGCGAAGCGGGGAAAGCATCGCACAGAGGTCACAGAGAGGCGACAATCGATATTGACCTTGGAGCCGGCACCTGGTCAGTTGCCGACCGGCTTGAATCTGTTCCAAAAATAGGTTGCGGAAGGTGACGCATTCTTCGGAAGCTTCAGAGAGTACCGGACGTGGCTGATTTCGTCACTCCAGCGGTTCGCCGGGACCGGAGCCTCGTCCAGAATTTTGACTGCATAGAGGATCATGATCGTTCCACGGTCGGGACGATCCATGATGTCGATCCACGCGTCCGCCTGGCCTCGCAGCCCGGTTTCTTCGAACACTTCTCGCAAAATCGCTTCTTGCAACGATTCACGGGGGCGCACCTTCCCGCCAGGAAGAGTCCAAAATTTCTGACCGGCTGTTTGGCGAACCAGCAAGACCCGAGATTCGTAATCCTCCACCCAGGCCATAACCGACACTTCTTTGCACGGACGAAGCCTCTTGGTTTTGATTTTTTGCAATTTGAGCTTCTTCGGCATCCAGAAGTCAGAGTTCCGACGCCTCGAATGGTCCATCCGGACGCAGCTGTCAACCTATTTTACGACCAATATTCAAAACGTTGACATGCCAGCCACCTAATCTTTTCTACCAGTCTGTTCAAATGACGTTTATGTGATAGTTTGCTACGTCGGGCCTGATCGCCAATATCGCAGTCGATAAGTCGACCGACCGCTTTTTGTGCTGGTACTCGACACCAAGGCGACGAAAATCCGGCCCATGAACAAAGCCCTGGTTGCAGGAGCACTTGGCGTCACCGGACGATCTCTGGTCAATCATCTGGTTGCCCTCGGTGATTGGGAGGTTATCGGGCTGTCTCGACGCCGCCCCGAATTTCGAACCAATGCTCAATTTATCGCTTTGGATCTCTTAAACCGGTCCGAGGTACAAACCCGGCTGAGCGCCATCGGAGACGTCACTCACATTTTCTACGCAGCCCTCCAGCCCGCTGCCAACTTCTTTGAAGAAGTGGCTCCGAACCTGGCCATGCTCACTAACCTGGTTGAAACGGCGGAGCAAGCTTCTACAAAATTCCGGAAGGTAGTTCTGATCGAAGGCGCCAAATTCTACGGGGCGCACTTGGGTCCCTACAAGACGCCTGCCAAGGAGACCGATCCACGTCATATGCCGCCGAATTTCTACTACAATCAAGAAGATTACCTCAACGATAGGTCAGTGGGAAAAGCCTGGTCATGGACGGCGCTGAGACCCTCAAGCATCTGCGGTTTTGCCGTTGGGAATCCGATGAACATGGCGACGGTGATTGCCGTTTATGCGGCACTCTGTAAGGAAATGAAATTGCCTCTTCGTTTTCCCGGCTCAGCGACCTCCTACCATGCGATCATGGAGATGACGGATGCCGAACTTCTCGCCAAAGCTATCGTTTGGGCGGGCGAGAACGACCAGTGTGACAGGCAGGCGTTCAATATTACCAATGGAGACTTTGATCGCTGGGAGAACATCTGGCCTAAGCTGGCAGATTTTTTCAAGATGGACTATGCGCCGCCCCAGCAATTCCCCCTGACACTATTTATGTCAGACAAAGAGCGTGTCTGGAATTCTCTGGTCAAAAAGTATGATCTTCTCGATTACTCTTTTCGAGAAGCGGCTTCATGGCCCTTTGGAGAAGCAATCTTTAACCTCGGATACGATGTTATGGCAGATACCACCAAGTCGCGACGCTTTGGTTTCCATCAATGGGTGGATACAGAGGAGATGCTGCTGCGGCTCTGCGCTCAGTTCCAAAAAATGCGATTCATCCCGTCCTGACGTTCTAAGCGAAGCGTCCCCGCTTTACCTCTCCTAGGCCTGTAAACGAAGCGCCCGCTTTGCCTAGCTTAGCTTAGGCCTTTAGCTTCTGATACGCTCCTTTTTGCGCGGCGTAACCGGAAATCACATTTTTCGTCTGTAGATGTAATGATATGAAAAAATTTATTATCGTCCTGACGATCATCTTTGCTATCGCACTGCTGTCCCAGCCCAGGGCCCAAGCTGGGGTCTTCTTCCGTTTCGGTTTCCCAATACCGGTCCCTGTTCCGGCCTTTTACGGGCCGGCGTATTACCCAGGGGGTTATTACTATGGTCCCTACGGATATGCATATTACCCGCGACCCTACTGGCGCCACCGGTACTGGTCTCACGGACACTGGTACTATAATTGAGAAGTGCCATTGGGATCCAGCTCGCGCATGGAGTGATGCGCGTATGCGTGCGGTTTGCACGTTGCCGCGCGCCTCGGTCACGTCAACTGGTCCCTTCGTGTGGGTCGTCCCGATTCGCCCGGACTTTCCCTGGGGTGGAAGAGGCAAAGCGAGGACGCTTCGCTTACTTCCGCCAGACCTGGTTCGAACTCTCCAGGATCCTTCCGCTTCTGGTCGCTTCATCCATCATCAGGCTGAGATAGTGGTCTTGGGACGCCTCCGCCAAACTGTAAAATGACTCGCCTGTTTCCAGATAGCGTTCCATCGACCTGAGGCAGGTCGCGACCGCAATTTCCTCGTCGGACAACCGCCCGTGAGCGAACGGATTTTGATACCATTCCTGACCCCCTGCGCTGTATCCCTTGTGGTAGTACCCCTCCAGATTTCCGGCCTGACCCGCATCATTTCTTTCAAATCGAATCCGGACAGGTGTGCGGAAGTCGTCCAAATAACAACTATCCAGGTTGTTGATTTCTCCGCGTTCTCCGCGAACGAGCAGACGGTGAGAACGGATCCAGGAAAAATATTGGTCTGGCGTGAAATCAAAGACCGCATGCTTCTGACCGAATTGCAGGTAAGCGATTTTCTGAAGCGATTGTTTCCTTTTTTCTTCAGATGGAGGGCCCGAGCGATCCGGACCCGCAATCAGCGGTGAACTAAATTCAAAAGCACGTATGGCAACGTTTTCATAGCCGATCCCCAAAAATTTACGGATCAGCGAAATACCGTGATAGCCGTGCGCCACAGAAACTTGCACCTGGCTGATTTCGCCCAACTTTCCGGCACGAACGAACGCCAACCGCGCCGCGTGCAACGGTTGATATGCATACTGTTCGGCAACCTGCACCGGTGCGTTGGCTGGCAAGGTTTGCCATAGCCGAATCAATCCCTCCAGATCCGAGGCCGGCGGGGTTTCTGCAAGAACCGGCATATGTTGGCAGGCCAATTCGACCAAAAGAGGCCCGGATACCTCCCACGGTACCGACGTGACCACAAATTCAGGGTGCTGGTTCAGCAGGCCTTTTAGGGAATTAAAAACCGGAATATTCCATTCTGCCTGAATCCGGATCCGCGTGGCTTCGCTCTTTACGAAACATCCGGCCACGCGAAATTGCCTGGGCAAGGCTTGAGCAATACGAAAATAAAACTCGGCCCTCCAAGCTCCACCGACAACTCCGAACAAAATCGGTTTAGGCATTCGATCTGGTTTTTCGCCTTCTCAACTCTGTCCATAGTACGCATCCGCCCCGTGCTTGCGGAGGTAATGCTTATCGAGCAAATGCTTTTCGATCGAAGAAGCGTGCGGATCCAGTTGCAAGGTTTTCAGAGCCATTTCGGCTACGATTTCCAGAGCCAGCGCGTTTTCGACTGCTTTTTTGCCGCTCGGACCCCAGACGAATGGTCCGTGCCCATGGACAAGGACGGCCGAAACCTCGGCCGGATCAATCCCTCTGAACCGCTCGACAATGACATTCCCAGTTTCCCATTCGTAGGCGGAGCGAACCTCCTCGGGAGTCATAGGGCGGGTGACGGGAACTTCTCCATAAAAATAGTCCGCGTGAGTGGTCCCCAGGCAGGGGATGCCTCGGCCGGCTTGAGCAAAAGCGACGGCGTTGCGCGAATGAGAGTGAACCACTGCACGGATGCCTGAAAAGGCCTGAAACAGTCTCCGATGCGTCGGGGTGTCCGAGGATGGCCGGAGCGTACCTTCTACCGCTCGCCCTTCCATGTCGACCACTACGATATCGGCTTCCGATAGATGTGTATAATCGACGCCACTTGGCTTAATCGCAAAAACACCCTGCTCCCGATCAGCAACGCTGACGTTGCCAAAGGTCAGGTCAATCAACTTGAATTCCGGCAAGAGGAGATTTGCTTCGTAGCACTCTGCCTTGATGCGATCGTAGTTGCTCATGGAGTAGCTGTTCGGTTGGGCTCACAGGCGTCCAAGGCCCGGAGCAAGATGATAATAGATCTCGTTATGACGAAGATCCCGCTTGAAATCGCGCAACTCAGTCTCTGCATCTATCACGACTAACTCGACGCCGGCGATTTCCGCGAAATCCTCCAAGTGCTCCGATGTGACGCTGTAACTGTAACCGGTGTGATGAGCGCCCCCGGCATAAATCCACGCAGCACAGGCCGTTTTGAAATCAGGACGACATTTCCAGACGGCGCGCGCCACTGGCAACTTCGGCAACCGCTCGAGCGGTTCGACCGCATCGACTTCGTTGACGATGAGACGAAATCGGTTCCCCAAGTCGATCAAAGACGCATTGATCGCGGCACCGGCGTGTGCGTTGAAAACGAGACGAACGGGATCCTCTTTTCCACCGATGCCAAGGGGGTGGACTTCCAGTGACGGTTTGTCCTCGGCGATCGACTCACAAACCTCGAGCATATGCGAGCCAAGAACCAGGTGGCCGTCGGGATGCAGATGGTAAGTGTAATCCTCCATGAAGGATGTACCCCCCGGCAGGTCGGCCGCTATCGCCTTCATCGCCCGAACCAAAGCACACGTCTTCCAGTCGCCCTCACCCCCGAAGCCGTAGCCCTCCGCCATCAGACGCTGCACGGCCAATCCGGGTAATTGCTTGAGCCCATGCAAGATCTGGAAGTTCGTGGTAAAACCTTTGAATCCGTTGGTCTCGAGAAAAGCGCGAAGCCCAATCTCAATTTGGGCACCGTCGCGGAGAGAACGGTGTCGCGTTTCGCCTTTGCGTAATTCCTTCCCCACCGTGTAGCGGTCTTCATACTCTAGGCAGAGCTTGGTGATTGCGTCGTCGCTCACTTCATCCACGCACTGCACCAGATCGCCGATACCGTAGCCGTTGACCGAAAAACCAAACTTTGCCTCGGCAGAAACCTTGTCTCCTTCAGTCACCGCGACCTCGCGCATGTTATCGTCAAAGCGGACGAATTTGGCACCCTGCCAGTCGGACCATGCCCGCACGACCCGCATCCACCCAGCCACCCGATCCTGCACTTCCTCGTCCGACCAGTGGCCAACCACCACTTTTCGATTAAGCCGCAGCCGGGTGTGAATGAATCCCGCTTCACGGTCGCCATGCGCAGACTGGTTCAAGTTCATGAAATCCATGTCGATCTCGCTCCACGGCAAATCGCGGTTAAATTGGGTGTGCAGATGCAAGAACGGCTTGGCGAGTATCGAAAGGCCGCCGATCCACATCTTCGACGGAGAAAACGTATGCATCCAAAGAATCAGGCCTGCGCAATTTGGGGCGCTATTGGCCTCGATACAAAGGGCGCGAATTTCCTCTGGCCTCGTCAGGGAGGGCTTCCAGACCAGTGTCAGCGGGAGACGCTGTGAACCGTTAAGCTCTTCGACAATCTTTTGCGAGTGGGCAGCAACCTGGTTCAAAGTTTCCCGGCCATACAGGTGCTGGCTGCCGGTGATGTACCAAATTTCGGGCGTTTGCAGATCTTTCATATGAGGAAACTCGTCCGCAGACAGCTGATCTCTTCTACGATTCCGGGGGCACCGGACGATGCAGTCACCTTACCGATAGGCCAGTCAATGTAAATAGCGTTCGGCGTTCGGCGGGCGCGTTCGGCGTTTGGCGTTCGGGGGGCGTTGCTGTTTCGAACTTGCAACGTTTAATACTTTTAATTTTTATGTTATCGCTGTTGCCGTTATGGATGACTTTACTCAATTCGATGCGTTTGAGCGATGCAGAGAGTTTGCGCGTGGCGTCGGCAAGCATTTGAGTCGCGGAGCATTCTCGAAAGACCCGGTTTTAACGACCGCGCTGCGGAAGACATTGCTATCTGTCTATTCACATTTTGGAGAGGGATTTGAACGAGACGGCAATCGAGAATTTGCTCAGTTTCTTTCGATCGAAAAAGGATCGATTGGCGAAACCCGCGCCAGCTAATTTATGCGCTCGATTTTGGATATTTGAAACCCGAAACATTTTCCGAACTGGATGATCTCGCTCAGACTGCCGCAGCGTGTCTAGGAGGATTGATTCGTTACCTGAACAGCTCGAGTTTCCGTGGGAGAAAATTCAGGCGCCAAGAGAATTTGTCCAACGATCCCAAACCGCTCAAACCTCCAGACCCTTCCCCTGGCGAACGCTGAAAGGTGCCAACGCCGCGCCGCCAAACACTCGCCGAACGCTGCCCTCAAACGCCGAACGCCGAACGCCAAACGCTACTGCACCGGCTCTTCCCATTGGCTGGTTTCTGCCGAGCGGAACACTGCGTCGATCACCGCCATGTTCCGGATCGAGCCCTCCAGAGGAACAGCCAATTCCGTTCCTTCGCGGATGGCTTTTGAAAACAGGTCTCCTTGAATGGTGTATTGGTCGCACACCTCGAATTCCAGAACCTCCGCACTTCGACCCGAGAGATCGCCCCCTTGATCCTTGAAGATACGGCAGGGCTTGTCAGGAGGGGCATTGAAGGGTATTTCCACTTCTATTCGCCCCCGCGTACCGATGATTTGGACACGCTGATAAGGAGCAACCTGGGTGCTGCAGGTGAAAACGGCCTGTCCGGACGGAAAATCCAGTATTCCGGAAGTGATGATGTCCGTTTGCATCTCCGGATCCCTTTCGACAATCCCCAGCACTCGCCTGGGTTCTTCTCCAAAGATAAGGCGAGAAGTGTAAATCAGATAGCAACCGATATCCATCAGCGCTCCGCCACCGTATTCCGGAATGTTGCGTATATTCTTCGGGTCTCGATTGAAATAGCTGAAATAACCTGCCACCGATCGGACCGTTCCAATTTGCCCCGTCCTGACGAGATCGATCGCCTTGCACCATTGGGGATGCGTCCGGACCATGAAAGCCTCCTCGATCTTCACCCCGGTGCGATCACGAGCATGCAAGAGCGAGATCGCCTCCGGCACCGTGAGGCTGATCGGCTTTTCACAAAGCACATGTTTCCCGGCTTCAGCAGCCTTGATGGACCAGGGGACGTGGAGATGATTGGGAAGTGGATTGTAAACAGCCTCAATTTCTGGATCAGCCAGGAGTTCCTCATAGGATCCGAAAGCCTTCTTGATTCCAAGCTCTTTTGCGGCTTCCTCCGCCCGCTTGAGATCCCTCGAAGCGATAGCCGCAATCTCACACCATTCACCGCGCTGCATCGCTGGGAGAACCTTCTTTACAGCAATGTTGGCGACGCCCAACACTCCCCAAGCAACCTTTTTGTTCATCTCCTCTTAAAGGCTTTTCCCGCAGCCGGCGCAATTTCAAAAATTAGCAATGTAGAACGGATTTTCAGCCTGTAGACTGCTTGTCTCGATTGGCACGTTTGATAAAACTTTACTCTTATGAACCCTCAACGCATTCTGGTCTTCGGCGATTCGAACTCCTGGGGTTTTGTTCCCTGCGCCGCCACCGAATCTACGACGAGATATGACGCTTCGACGCGTTGGCCCACCGTAATGGCTGCTCGCCTGGGCTCAGGCGTCGAACTGGTCGAAGAAGCCTTAAGCGGCAGAACAACTGACCTCGACGATTTTGAAATCGATCTTCCTTCGAAGCACCTCAAAGGCGCTATCTTCAATGGCGCCAAGCTTTTGCCCGCCATCCTGGCAAGTCATCTTCCGCTCGACCTGGTGATCATCATGTTGGGAACCAACGACCTCAAAGCACGCTTCAAAAGAACCCCGCAAAGCATCGCCAAGGCGGCCGTCGGACTCGCCCGGTTGATCGAAGAGTGCGAGGGAGGTGTGGCAACAGGTTATCCGACACCGAAAGTTCTCCTGCTCGCTCCGCCGCCACTCGGAACGAGTTTTCATCACCCCGAAGATTGGGCGGGCGGTCACGAAAAAAGCCTGGAATTGGGTTCGGCAATCAGGGAGGCGGCGAATGCGGCCGACCTTCCTTACCTCGATGCGGGAGAAATTATCGGGACCGAAGGGATAGACGGAGTTCATCTGACTTCGGAAGCGCAACGCAAGCTTGGAGAAGCTGTCGCAAAGAAGGTTTCCGTCATTCTCCGGGGCCCATAAACTGATCTCGTGAACAACGCATTCTTGCCGACCATCGGAATCACAATGGGGGATGCCTCCGGCATCGGGCCGGAGATCATCATGAAAGGCCTTGCTCATTTTGAGATTTACGGCCGCTGCCGCCCTTTGGTTATTGGCGACGCAGGCCGGCTACGCAAAGCAGCGAGTCTTGTTGACACCGGAGTCACGGTAAACCCCATCGACCATCCTTCCCAGGCGCGGTACACACCCGGGATAGCGGACTGCATTGATCTGAGGCTAATTCCTGAAAACCTGCCCTGGGGCAGACTTTCGCCAATCTGTGGCGACGCAGCTTACCAATTCATCGTTCGTGCCGTTCAACTGGCTAAGAGCGGAGAGATCAATGCCATTTGTACAGCACCGCTGAACAAGGAGGCGCTCCATGCCGGTGGCCATATTTTCCCAGGTCACACCGAACTGCTCGCAGAGCTCACCTCGACTCCAGAGGTTTCCATGATGCTCTCGACTCCGAAGCTCAGGGTGATCCATGTCACCTCGCATATTGGCCTGATCGACGCCATCGACAGGATCGAGCCTGGGCTGGTGGAGCGCACGATCGCTCGCGCCCAACAAACACTTAACCGCGCGGGAATCCCCCATCCGCGTATCGGCGTGTGCGGCATCAATCCGCATGCCGGCGAGCACGGTCTTTTTGGCCGTGGCGAAGAGGAATCGAAAATTGAACCAGCCGTACGCATTTGCCGCGCACGCGGCTGGATCGTGGAGGGCCCGCTGCCGGCCGACACCCTGTTTTTCCGCGCCGGCCGCGGCGATTTCGATATCGTCGTTGCGATGTACCATGACCAGGGCCACGGGCCGGTCAAAGTACTCGGCATCGATGAGGGCGTGAACATCACGGTCGGCTTGCCGGTCATTCGTACCTCCGTCGACCATGGCACCGCTTTCGACATTGCTGGCACCGGGAAAGCCGACGAGCGCAGCTTGCTGGCAGCGCTCAACCAAGCCGCGGAACTTGTTCGAACGGGGTCTTAGCGGACACTGGCCGCGATCCGGGAAAGTTCGTCGAACTGACTCCCGTGAGTCGGAATATCGACGCCAAAGACGTCGGCAATCACTCTCGTCCATCCGTGCACGAAATAAATCCAACCATCCTCAATCGTCAGGTTCCTCGTTTCTTGCTGGGCTTTTGCCTGGCGCAGAAATATCAGATCTCCACGATAGTTGAACTCCCACACCAGGCCATTTAAAGGAAACTTGGCATTGTCTGTGATCGGAGATCCTGGTGCGTCCTTGCCCAATCCGGTCGCGTTGACGATCAGCGAGCTTGGCTTGAGCAACTCCAGAATTATGTCTCCATCTCTCGGTTCGCTCACCAAGTGACATTCGAGAGCAACTCCGGAGTTCCACGAATCATGCAGTTCCCGCAAATGTTCAAGGCGCGGCCGACTGCGATCAGCCACATGCACCTTGGACGGCCGGTTTGATCCATGCCGCGGTTGGATCAGGTGCCAGGTCAACGCCATTGCTGATCCGCCGGCACCCAGGATACAGACTTCAGCATTTGTCGCTTTCCAGTGATCGTTCCCCAGGAACGCCGCCAAGGCCAGCCCGCTGCTCGTCGGGTCGACAGCGCGACCGTGGAGCGCGCCTCCTCTCTTGAAGATGCTACTCACTTCTTCCATGGAATCCGAAAGCGGATCAAGCACATCAAAGATGTCGCGGCAGGCCTTACACAGATCGATCTTGTGGGTTGTCACAAGAGCACCGAGAGAAAATGGATCGCGCTTGATAAATTCTACGGCCTCTCGATAGAACTCTGCTCGATCGTGCAGTTCGAAATCAACCCCCTTCAATTGGCAACTGCCTAGCTGAAGATACTCGGCCCAGAGCGGGAAGATCAGATTGATTGAAGACTTGCTCGTGGTGACGCCAATGAAATACATCGTCGGCTTTTCAGCCGGTTGAAATTGATTTCTCATAGGAGGAGAGAGGTCACAGAGGGAGGATTGAGGTCGGACTGCGGAAGGCTCTTTGGTGGACAGCTTGGCTTCTGGGCGGGAAAGACACGCATCGGGGAGAGCATCGCACAGAGGTCACGGAGGTCACAGAGGGGGGATTAAGGTTCGGCTGCGGAAGGCTCTTTGGTGGACAGCTCGGCTTCTGGGCAGGAAAGACACGCATCGGGGAGAGCATCGCACAGAGGTCACGGAGGTCACAGAGGAG
>DATHPI010000139.1:0-10679 GCA_035484035.1 Chthoniobacterales bacterium | reverse complement strand
ACACCCCGACAAAGGGACGACCGGGATAGCCGTCCACTCCCGGAATCGGTGCTAGCCCAAAGTCGATCCCGCTCTTTGCCAGGTTAGCCCAGGCCCATGGGCCTGAAATCATCATGGCTAGCTTGCCTCGTGCCATCTGTTCTTCCATCACGCTGTAGGTGACATTATTCGGCAGGACAGCCGCTCGGATCAGGCTGATTATTTCTGAAAGCCCGTCGATCGCTCCAGGAGTTGCCACGCCGATATCCTGCGGGTTAAAATCTTTTCCCTTCTTCCCAAAAACGTAGCCCCCCGCACTCGCCAGAATGCCCCACGAATAGTAGGAGCTGTTATAGTCCCAAAGGATGGCTGACGCCTCGAGGTGCTTCTTCTTGATTTGCGCGTCCAGGGCTACCAGTTCGGAAAGCTGTGCCGGCGGAGGACCATCAAGAAGTGTCTTGTTATAAATCAAAGATACCGTTTCCAAAGCAATCGGGTACCCCCAAATCGAATCCCGGTGAACCACGGCTTCCCACGCCTTCGGGAGAAACTTATTGCGCAATTCTTGCGAGACCTCAATCGGCGCAATGATACCTGCATCCGCCCATTCCCCGACGGTATCGTGTGCCCAAACGACGATGTCCGGGCCCTTGCCCACTTGGACGGCCATCGCGAAATTATCAGTCCTATTTTCAGGCGACTCTAACGTGACCTTGATCCCTGAATCGCTTTCGAATTTTTGTATAACCGGCTGCAGAGCATGCCCGCGGTCGGGGTCGAGCCATATTGAAAGCTCGCCGTTGGTCCAAGCCAACAGCCGCGTGGGGATCAAACAGAGAGCCAACAAAAGCAGCGAACAGTGGATCGTGAGCGACAATAAATAGCCGGTAGAATCAGCAATCCGTTTCCATCCACCCAGGTTCAGAGCGCCGTTCCGAGATTGCTCGCGGCGCTTACGACCTGTTGAGTAAGGTTGTCCACTGGCAGCCGTGAGCCCAGGTTGAATTAGGTTGGCGCAGCCGGTACCGCCTGAATTGTGCAGGAGGCGGCAGCGTTGTCTGGCGGTTGAGTTAGTCAAGCGTACAAAGGTCATTTTAGTGTCAGCAGCAGGTCATTCATTACGGAAGCTTTGGCAGTGGCTTCGAGTCGAGACGATCAAGCCCTCCCTCAATCCGGGCATCGTTTTTTATTCGCACGAACGCTCTTGGCAAAGCCAATTCCGTAATCGCGAGTCCGCGCACGTCCTCTGCCGCTCTCGGATGGCGAAGGCTGACGCAAAATTCGCTCATTTTACAGTCGTATGCGCTCTTTCAAGCATGTCGCTTCAAACCCAACTTTCTGCCCGGGGGATCAGACCGGTAGGCTTCATCTCAAAAAGCTTCGCGGCTTTATCAAGCGGATCGTTTGATCGCCGTATACTGATTCAGAACGAGAAACAATTCTAGTCTTTTCTGGTTCAATCGGATGTTCTCCTTCAGCGTCAACGTGAGGTCGGGGTCGCTGTCAAATTTGCAGGCGAAGTCTGGGACAAACCTGGAAATCCTTGAAAAACTTGGTCCTTGGCTTACCCTCCAGCGCCCGTGAATTCGCCGGAGGAGTTGCGAAAATATCCCTTACGAAGAGTCAAAAAGATGATTCCGATCAGAGCTTCCGTAACTCAAATTAATTTGCAAGAGTCCGGCCGTTCATGGATCGAAGTGGAGATCGATGTCCCGGGTCAGTGCGAGCGTATTGAACTGGATCTGGAAGACCTTGGTCCTTTGGCCTATGCTCCACCGCTTTTGAATTCGCCGCAGGGATTGCGTAGACTCTGGATCACTCAGGATGGCCCTCCCACGATCAACGTTGGAGAGACGATTTCGGCAAGATCTTTTCGTAAAGGCGAATCTGCAGAATGAGCACATTCGTTTTCTGAATTTGTACTCAGTTCAGAAGCTGAAGTGCTGATCAGGACACCGGTTGAACACGCGGGCGATCATTCTTTCAACAATGGAACGAAATAATTCGTTCGACCGTTTTCGCCCGAGTTGACGCAGAATGCTCGTTCTGTACGAGAGCTCGCCCTTGACGACGGATCTCATCAGCTTTCGCCGGCGACATTTCCAGGCATCGAACAATTCCGCCCACTAGCCCTTCGGGCTCTGAAGTCACAAGCGCTTCCGTCTTCGCTACCTCTTCAGAGTCCAGTACCGAGTCTGAAACAACGAAGGCCTCACATGCCAGAGCTTCATAAACACGTGAGGTGAAGATTCCAAAACGGCGATGCGATGGAAAATGCACATTCAAGACAATTTTCGCTTCAGAATACAACACCGGTACCCTGACCGCGGCTGCGGGACCATGCATAAAAGGCAAGAGCAACCGCCACTCTTTTGCCGAACGCCAACCCGCACCGAATAATCCGAAACGTAGTCTTTCGCGCAGACAAAACTCCGCTATTGGATAGATCTCCCGCCTGTTGACCGATTCACCTTTAGCGTTGTTCCCGACATAGATACAATCAAAACTTGACCCTGTTCCGCCAGGCTCGTGACGGCAATAGATATCAGTGTCAGCAAATTGTGGGAAATAATATGCTTGTAACCCGCGCTGAGCAAACTGATCCGTCAGGACTTTACTGGCGCATAAGATACCATCGAATTTGCTCCTAACCACGTCAAACCAATGTTCAATCCATTGCTCCTCCGTAAGATGCGACCAGAATCCCTCACGTGGACTTTGAAACCACACTAGATTAAAACGAGCTATCCTGGCTGCCAGCCACGGATGAAAATAGATAGCAACGTCAAACTTTTCCTGGTTAGCTAATGCTCGGCAGCCCGCCCCATCGACAATTTGGCAGTCGTAGCTTTGGCTGAGGTACTTCGATAGACCTCTAGCTAAAATCTCATCACCCCATATCCAATCAGAAGAAAGAGTATGTGCTTCCTCTATTGCTAACGCGACAGACAGTCTTTGCTTCATATGACAGTTAAGTAATGATTTGTTCACCGGTACAGTTACCACTTCTACTCGCGCAAAGGGCGGTCGCGGCCTACCTCGCTTTCGCCTTTTTGCATCCCGAACGGTCTCTCAGAATGAAAAAGTATTTTTTGCTACGGCTGGTTCCTCCCCGCATTGCGATATCTTACAACGGACACCGACCGGCCAGGCAACCCTCCTGAACAGACTCTATCCGTGACCGAGATGCAATGGCGTTGGCGCCATTTACTGTTCGTCGGCCTGATCCAGAACGCCCGCTGATCGAGAGCGGACAAAGTCTGCTTGATTCTCGCCCGAAGCTGCTTAAGAATACGGACTGCTGAAAAATATGGAGGAAAGTCAATCCCTCACTGTCGGCCATTCCGGGGCCCGGATCACCCGTTCCCCGCTGGCGCGAATCGATCGACGCACTCGGTTGATCGACCAGAGATTGAGCGGAGTTTTGCTCCATATTTCGTCGTTGCCCGGACCCTTTGGTATTGGCGATCTTGGGTCTTCCGCCTATGAGTTTGTCGACTTTCTTTGTGCAAGTGGCCAGTCTATCTGGTCGGTTCTACCGCTGAATGCCGTCTTAGAAAGACCCGATTTCTGCCCCTACAGCCCTACTTCCGCCTTCGCAACTAATTCCTTGCTGATCAGCCCGGAGAAACTGTTGGAGCGTGGGTTTTTGGAGCCGGGCGATCTGCAGCAATATCCTAACCTTCCTAACGAGGTAGTGGATTTTCCCAAGGTAGTGATAGCTAAAGCGAACCTCCTGAGACAGGCGTTTGAACGGTTCCGGATGAAAGCAGACGAAGCTGAAAAGGAGGCCTTTCGACGTTTTTGTGACTCGAGAACATGGTTGCCGGGGTATGCAACCTATGTCACCAGGGGACCCCTGAATGGAAAGGTGTATCGGGGTGAATGGCAGAGAGGTGACGAGGTCACAAGACCGGACCTCTCTAATGAGCTAGATAAACAGGTTGTTAGCTTTGGTCAGTTCATCTTTTTCGAGCAATGGAAGTCCCTCAAACAGTACGCGAACAAAAAAGGGATTTATATTGCCGGAGACATTCCATACAATGTTGCCTTCGAAAGCTGTGACTTGTGGGAGAGTCCTCAGCTATTTGAGGTGGATCCAATCACCGGAATGACGACGTTCGAAGCCGGAGCGCCACCCGACGAATTTGTACCAAAAGGTCAGGGTTGGGGTAACCCGACTTATGCGTGGTCGGTTCACCAACAAGACGGATTTAAATGGTGGAGGACGCGAATAGCGGAAAATGGAGCTCTTTACGATGCCATTCGATTGGACCATTTCCGAGGATTTGAGGCTTTCTGGGCGATTCCCGCAGGTTCGCAGGGTTCTACCGACGGGTATTTTGTCAGGGGCCCTGGGAGAGCCTTTTTCGAAGCGATTAGAGAGTCTGCTAGCAGTGCTGAGATGTTTGTCGAAGATCTAGGATTCATTACGGATGAAGTACATGCATTAAGGGAATCGCTAGGGCTTCCCGGAATGAGTGTTCTCCAACTCGCGTTCAACGGCCAAAAGAATCACCCTTATTTGCCGTATAAGTGCCTGCCCGCTACCGTGATTTACACGGAGACGCATGACCTGAAACCGATGGTCGGATGGTTTAGGGATCTTAATCCCGGCTTAAAAAAAGAAGTCGAAGAGTATTTGGGAGTACCCGTGACCGAGGGAAACGTTCACTGGGAATTTATCCGCTTAGCGCTGTCGTCCGTGGCAAGCTGGGCGCTTATTCCTGTTCAGGACCTTCTCGGTCTGGGTAACGAAGCACGAATGAATATTACAGGGGTGCTATCTCCAGAGAATTGGCGATGGAGACTGACGAGCGTGAAATCGTTAGACTTCGTCAGCGAACAACTGTTTAACCTGAGTCAGGTTTACGGAAGGTTACCGATTTGGCGTTAGGTGCCTAGAGAGAAGAGTTTAAAAACCGTTTGCTTCGATGCACCAATTTTTAAAAAAGCTCTTAGACAGACGCACAGCGTCTGTTTAAGAGCTTTCTAGCCCGCAAAGAGCTCGTCACTTCAGCTTTTGCGTGATTTTTGCGGGCTAGAGGCCTTAATCCCCCCAATAGCGCTGGATTGTCAGGGTGCAGAGCAATCGGCTGCACGCCTCCAGGGCGTCTGCAGTCGCGTGATAACTGGCGCAGTCAGAATAAGCAAGGCCCCGCAAACGGCAAGAATCAGAGAGCCGCGAAGGGTCGTCTGGAAAGCTCACAGATCACCGGTGCCACCGTGTCGAAAAAAGATCTTCCCAGAACGATCGATAACCACGCCCAGGTTGGAACGTTGGCCGGCCCAGGTGGACGGATCCATTTCAGCCAAACGATGGAAATCAGTGCGGCTAAGCCGCCTTTTATCCCGACCTTCATCCAGAACCAATCGATGGCGGTTAGAATGATCTATGATTCCGAAGAGCGCTTCTCAATCACTACTTCGGCTCTGTTTCAAGCCCTTCGATCGGATCAGAAACAACCACTCTTCGTCGTTGACCTCGGTTGGGGATGGAGGAGGTTTGCCACGACGAATGAGGGATGAATGGAAAAAACAACCGGCGAGAGCTTCGATCGTACCACACCGAGAGACAGCCGAGGACGATGACGATGACGCTAAACTGATAGGCTGAGAGACTTTAAGTGAACTCGATCCGCTCAGGTCACCGATTCACCTCATCAAAATCGTGAGCAACTCCCAGCCCATCGCCGCACACGCGGTGCCGAGGGCGAGCCAAAAGACGCGCATGCCCAATTGGTATTTTCTGCCATCCGCTTCAAATCTGTCCACGAATTGATGGCGTTGCTGTCGTGCAAACACCTTATTCTCGAATCCGTCCGACCTGCTTTGCTTCATACATGCTGTTATCACGGAAGGCCATTTAAAAGAGCCGAATTTATTTTGTAACTCGGCATCACAATGAATCGTCTTGGTGTCACGATATATGATTCGACCATCTTGCTTCGCGACGACAGGAAATTTGTGTGACACGTTTTCAAGCTCTGTAAAACTAGAGAAGAAGAGCGAGTTCATTGGGCAGATCAGAGTGACTCCGTCAGAAAAGGCTACGATCAGAAAGGCTCTCAAGTTTTACGGAACGGATCGGGCTGGCATGGCATGGCAGGTGATAACAGCCCTTTTCTACCACTATCGGAACGGAGATAAGTTGGCGCTTCCTCTTCACTTTGTTGTGGAGCCCAAGGATTAAGAATTCAATTGGGGGTAAGGTCATTTGGCAGGTTGCCGCGGGAAACCGCGGCTCGGACGGAGCCTCTCCCTCCTCGAGCATCGACCAATTCACCGATCGGGCACTACCATCGAGTTGATGAAGATCGCCCTCCCGAGCTATGGAACAATCCGTCTCTGCCCGTAACGTATCAAATTGCGAAGACCGAACAGCAAACTCAAATCAACATATCTAACTCACATGATGAAGACAGTATCCAAATCAAGACCAATCACCACCAATCCGCGCGTTCTCTATCGGAAAAGGTGGTGAAAGAAAAGCACCATCGGAGATCCTTATGAATCCTTCCTCCATAAGTCGCCGCCATTGGATTGGCGCCGGTCTCGCCACCTGCGGCTATCTGGCCGCCGCTCAATGCCAGGCTTTGGCCGAAGAGAGGTCATTGCTCGGATACACCAAGCCCGGCCCGGTTACCCGTCGCGGTCTCGCTCCCCGGCTGCAACACCGCGTGATCAGTACAGGTCCCCACGGAGAAAAAACTTATGCCGTTATTTTTGGCAAGGGAGACGAGGTTCTTTCAGGTCTGACCGAACTGGCCGAAGGCGAAAACATCCAGGCTGCTCAGATCAGCGCGATCGGGGCTTTTCAACACGCTGTCTTTGCCTGGTTTGACGACGACCGCAAGGAGTTTCGCAACATCCCTATCGACCGTCAGGTCGAGGCCTGCTCAGTGCTTGGGAACATCGGCTTGGTTGCCAGTCAGCCTGCGGTTCACCTTCACGGTGTGGTGGCCCTCCCTACGGGAGAAACCCGGGGCGGGCACATGCTTGAAGCCTATGTCTGGCCGACCCTGGAACTCTTTCTGACCGCCTGGGCGCAACCGTTAGTCAAAGTACACGATGAGGAAACAGACCTGGCTTTGTTCGATCTTCAGGCTCACGCATAACCGCTCAGTCGAATGTTCTGCTTTTTAGGATAAAAACCATGACCAAAGTGCGCGTAATTGCAAGGGCGGTGGCCCGCAAAGGAAAAGAAGACCAGCTCAAAGAGCTGCTCCAAGGCATGTTAGCTCCCACGCGGGCCGAACCGGGATGCAGGTTGTATGAACTATACGAGTCAGGCGAGCGGGGGCGCTTTTACTTCTACGAATTGTGGGAGAATCAGGCCGCGCTTGAGCAACACGCAGCGAGCCCACACTATAAGCACCTGGCACTAACCGTCCGGGATTTATTGGCAGAACCTTTTCGAGGTAAATATCGTGCAAGAGGTTCTGAGTCTTAAGGGTTAAGTCTTAAGGCTTTTCGGCCGCCTGGCTCTGGAGTTTGGACGTTTCCAATCCGTGGCCCGAAGCGGCCAAAATAGCTTAGCCCAGGGTTTACCCTGGGTTAGTCGAAAATAACATTTCGCCCTGAAGGGGCCGGAAACGCGCACCGATCCGGTTCAAACTTTCCGGGCCGATTATCGCCGTATCCAGTAGCCCCTTCAGGGCTAATTCGGGTGGGGAGCACTACCCAGGGTAAACCCGGGGTAAACCCTGGGCTACGCTCTTTATGCTACTTCGGGCCACGGATGGCCGTATGACCGACGAGGCTAAAATTCTCCGACCTGACCTTTTATAAATGTCCAAACTGCAGGTGAGGCATCAAAGATGACTCTTGAGTGATACATTTTACCGATAGCTATGAGTATAACACTCGACCCGTATGACTCCTATATGGGTACTTCGCTCGCGCCTTGAAAAACAGCCAGCTAGGCGAGTGATTCGGCCATCGTGCGCATTTGGATTTCAATGATCCGCGATCCCGATGATTGTTTGCAGGCCAACAAAACCGCACCGGCCACGTCTTCGGGCTCCAGCATGTCCGACTTGCTGACCCCTTCTTGCGTCCGCCCCCGGCCAAGAGCAAATTCGGTCTTCACGCCTCCTGGGCAGATCACGCCCACCTTAATGCCGTGAGGTCGCAGTTCCCGGTCGAGCGCTTGGGCAAAACCGACTTGAGCGAACTTCGTGGCACAGTAAACGGCTTCACCTCCAAACCCATAGACACCCGCCATCGACGAAATCATCAGGACGGTGCCCTGCTTTTGCTTAAGCATGACGGGAACCGTGTGACGGGTGAACAGAAATGTGGAGCGGACGTTGGTGTCCATCATGTCGTCGTACTCCTCGGCGCTCGTGTCGATTAAGTTCTTATAATTGCCGACGCCCGTGTTGTTGATCAGAATATCGATTTTCCCGAAGGCCTGGAGCGCGGCTTCAACGGCGTTTGTCGCCGTTCGTTCCTCCCGGGCATCGCCGAGGACGCTGATAGCCTGCGTGCCCAGCTTTTCTGCTTGTTGCTTGAGCTCGTTGAGTCGTTCCTGACGCCGCGCCGTGAGGACCAGTCGCGCGCCCTCTTCGGCCAGCGCACGCGCACAAGCTTGTCCTATACCGGCGCTTGCGCCAGTGATCAAAGCCACTTTACCATTGAGTTTTGTTGTCATATTTTCGATTTTATGTTGAACCGCCTCAGTCGAGAAATCTTCTGCCCGACAGGACCGTCGGTCGTCCGGTCCTGACAAGATAATTATTATTTTTTATTTCCTATCACGAAATCTGATGGATCCCGTTACGGTCGCACACCTGCCTAACTCATTTCTATAGCCAAGCCGAGCGGATTTTTTCTACCCCAAGGAGTTACCGAGCACCTTGGATCAATTTTGCACCGGCGGCGGCAATCGGTCCTCTCACCTTTTTAACTTCGGAAGACGTAAAATGCGCGTGAGCGTAAATGCGACACTCTTGGTTGGGCACCGCGAAATAATCCAGTGAGAATTGGGGTCACGTTTGTCCAGTGAGCGCCAAGCGGGAAGTCTCGGTTCGGGCGGAGCCTCACTCTACCCGGTGCTTCGCCCTACCCGCGCGAACTCGGCCTCTCCAGCCACCCACCATCACGATGCACCAATCGGGGTTAACGCAAATCGCTCTTACGAGCGATAGATAACTCGTTGCTATTCATACCATATTATCATCATAGCAGCGGACATCCAGGCATCAGATCCGCTGATGGAGAATCAACAAAATGAACTATACAGAGGCGGATGGAGCGAAGTTATTAGGGCTTAAGATGAAACGCTTTAGCGAGTTCGACATACTTCGAGGAGTCTTATTGCTGATGATGAGTGTAGATCATTCGCCTTCTTCGCTTCGCCGCTTGACCGACCAGCCGCTCGGATTCTTCTCGACCGCTGAGTGCTTTGTCTTCGTCTCAGCATTCCTTGCCGGCATGCTTTTTCGCAAACGCGCCGAAAAGCTCGGCTTCGCCGCTGCCCGTTCCTCTTCGATTCACCGGGCCGGACGCATCTACCGGGCACATCTCGTCACTCTGGCCTTCGCCTTTGTGCTTGGCAGCTTCTTTTTATCCGAGCTTCCCGGGATCAAATATATGTTGGATCGGTATCTGATGGACCCCTGGGCGGCGATCGCTGGTTCAGTGGCGCTGCTTTTCCGTCCGCCGTTAATGGACATCCTCCCGATGTACGTCCTCTTCTCTTTTCTCACACCTGCCGTTTTCGGGGCAGCTCAACGATGGGGGTGGAAGACGGTCCTTTTGGTCAGCTTTTCGGTTTGGATCCTCGCACAGACAGAGGTCAGGGAAATAGTCGTAACTGCGTGCAAAGATTTGCCCTTTGTCCAACTTGGTCCGTTCGATCTTCTTGCCTGGCAGCTTCTCTGGGTCGGCGGGCTCTTCATCGGTCAGCGTTTTCTGGAAAACAGGGCTCTCCTGCCAACGGCTCACTCGCTACGAACGCTCTCAATTCTCTCGGCGATCGCCTTTCTTTTCTGGCGTTGGACTTCTATCACCAGCGGCCCTGATCCATTGACTGAAACATGGTTGTTCGATAAATGGCATCTCGGACCGTTACGCCTGATCAACTTCGCCCTGGCCGCTTCCGTCACCGCGACATTCCTTAAATATCTGAATCGCTGGGAAGCGCCTTTGCGGCCATTTTTGCTGATCGGTCGTCACATGCTTCCTGTCTTCTGCAGCCAGATCTGTCTTTCTGTGCTGCTCATCGGCCGCACTGAATCAGGTTTAACGAGTGAGCCGGTCACCTCTGCTTTAGTAATCTGTCAACTACTCACCGCACCACTCTTCGCCTGGTTCCTGGAATTGCGGTCGGTCGCTCGGCAATCGGCTCGCCCCATACCCCTCGCGATGAGCGCTCCGCACCAGATCACCCTGGTGGAGCCGCGCATAAGGCCTCCATTGCCTTCTCGCACCGTGAGACAGCCAGCCATGCACTCTCTCTAGCCTGCATCGATCACAAATCTTTAGAGATTTGTGATCGATGCAGGCTGTAGCCGCGGAACTCTCCGGCTACGCCGGACAATTCCGCTGCTTTTTAGAGAGAAGAGTTCAAAAACAGTTTGCTTCGATGCATCAATTTTTAAAAAGGCTCTTAAACAGACGCGCAGCGTCTGCGTATTTTCAACAGCAGAACCAAACTGGACAGGTCTGTCCCAGGAGCAAGCTCACCAGCCGAA
>DATHPI010000138.1:0-3632 GCA_035484035.1 Chthoniobacterales bacterium | reverse complement strand
GCATCTTTAATTGCTGGTTAGCATGGGTGCTGTTCTACCAGCCCACCGAGGCGTCACGACCTTACGACAACGCACTCGGATCACCGCGCGACAGCTCGAAGTGCGCATGCTCGTGATCGATGAGATCCATTCCATTTTGGCTGGCACGTTCCGGGAACAGCGGATTGTTCTGAACGCGATCCGTTTTTTGGCCAATGATCTTATCGCAATGCCAACCCCTCCGCTTCAAGACGGAGCAAAATGTCGGGTTCGATGAAGCCATCCCTACTTCCCTCCCCCGAAAGGCTCCTTGCACAGTGATGCGAAATGGGCGAGAACGTGTACACATCAGTACACATTGAACAGATTATGGAAACGCTTAAGGTTGGCATTCGGGAGTTCCGGGAGAAACTTGCTAGGTACCTCTTGGAGACTGAGGTACCGGTGGCCATCACGCGACACGGGGACACGATCGGCTACTACATTCCGGCGCGTCGCAAGCGTAGCGAGGCTGAGCGTACGGCACTCAAAGAAGCCGCCGTCCGTCTGCAGCAAGTACTGACGGCCGAAGGAATTTCAGAAGAAGAGATTCTCGATGACTTCAAGCAGTGGCGCGCTGGAGGGCGCAAATGAATGGGCGTAGGGGTTTAGTCCTGGATGCCAACATCCTCATACGGGCCGTATTCGGGCGGCGAGTGCGGGAGATATTGGAATTCTACGAAGACGCAGCGAGCTTCTGCAGCCCCGGCGTGTGCTTTCAGGATGCCCGAAAATACATACCTGAACTTTCCGAACGTCGCACCGTTGATGCCGCAATTCGATTTGGACAGAGGATCAGGACTTCTTTGGTAGCGTCGTCGCTACTTGGACCACCGACAGAGTCGAGTTGTATTTACGTGCATCTTGAACTTGGTGCTCCCCGCCTTCTTTACCCTCCTCCCACTTTAGAATCGAGTGGACCGGCTTGGAGATCGTTGCGATGCCACTTAATAGCAATTGGGACCTATTTCAGCAATCGGGCGCACCCGCGCTAATCTCAGTCAGGCACGGCTTTGTCGGTCGTAAACTGCAGCGACTCCAGTCCACGTCGCTCTTTTATGGGCGACACGGCTTGGGTCGGTCCATTGACACGATATTGACAGGAACACGGTCTCCCTGATGCGTTTCCGTACCTTCCGTTCGCATCCTCTCCTACGTAAATGGCTATTCCCAAGGCAATTACGCGGGTTCGAGCTCCGTTGACTTTCTTCATTATCTCGGCCTCGTCGAAGCGTAGGGCACCGCATCTGCCGCCGAAGTTGAAGCCGACCGATGCCTCCGTGCGGGCGAAAGGGCCTTACTATGTCCAGCACGATGGAGGCGCCCCCAATCTCGCCACGCAGAATAAAAGTCCGAACAGGACAACCGTAGACGTGGTCAGATGTGCTATCATTTTTGCTATCACCAAGCCCGTAGTGTATTTTTAACTGCCTCACTATCAGCAACATGCACGGTGAGGGGATCGAACCCCCGACCTACTGGGTGTAAACCAGTCGCTCTACCGCTAAGCTAACCGTGCTTGAGTGTATTTCGAACGGGAGCTTTCTTTCTAGATCGATTTCGGGTCTGGGTCAACCGGATGGTGCGCTGATCATTGCACCAAGTTATGGGAAGGCAAACGCTTGTTTGCCTAAAAAGAACCAAAATGTCACATTTTAACCAATGCCGCCCAACCAACCACGCTAGCCGAAGTGTCAGAACTCGCATGAGGGGAGCTTTATGTATTGCAACGTGGCACGCCCGATGCTGAGATGGCAGGCCAACCCGTGAAGAGAGCTTTACCGTGGTTTCATGAAGCTCTGCGACTTAAGCGAGCCCGTTCCCGTCGGCCTTAACCCAAATTACAGATCAAATCGCGATCCAGACTATGAACTGTGTCCAAAAAATGCGTTTGCTCGCCCTAATCGGGGCTGCCGTCGTTCTGATCTCCGCGAGTGGTGCAACCGCTCTGGCAGAAGACACGAACGCCTCGCCGACCCCCACTCCGGCGGCTGCGGTATCTCCCACACCGACAACTGCCGCCTCACCGACACCGGCAGCCGCCCAAACGCCTTCCGTCGAAGATCGCCTCGCTAGTCTGGAAGCCTACATCAACAACACGGATGGAACGAAGGCTCTCCCTGGAGTTCCCGGTCCGGGCCACAACGGCTGGATGATGACCTGCGCTGCGCTGGTGCTGTTCATGACGCTGCCAGGGCTAGCACTGTTTTATGGCGGTCTGGTCCGCAAAAAGAACGTTCTATCTGTCCTCGCTCAGTGCTTCGGCATCGCAGGCATGGTGGCCATCCTCTGGTGGGCGTTCGGCTACAGCCTGGTCTTCGGCAAGAGCTTCAACAATCCTTTCTTCGGAGGATCTGAATACTTTTTCTTTTCAGGGGTTACCTCGGCCCCGAATACAGACTATGCGTATTGGGTCTCGCAGAACGTCTACGCGATGTACCAGCTGATGTTCGCCATCATCACTCCCGCCCTGATTGTGGGGGCGATCGCTGAGCGGATGAAATATTGGTCGCTGATGCTTTTCATCGCCCTCTGGATGTTCACAGTTTACTTCCCAATGGCTCATATGGTGTGGGGAATTACCGGCTTCATGAATGGAATCTGGAATCCGAGTTCCGGCATCAAAGCGATCGATTTCGCCGGTGGTACGGTCGTCCATATGACCTCCGGATGGAGCTCTCTAATTCTTTGCCTCATCATTGGTCCGCGACTGGGGTTCAAGAAAGAGCCGATGCCGCCCCACAGCATGGTGCTGTGTATGGTCGGCACCTCGATGCTCTGGGTTGGCTGGTATGGTTTCAACGCTGGAAGCGCGGTGGCCGCGGACGTGATATCCTCGAACGCGTTCACCACCACGACGATGGCGACGGCGGTCGGGGCGTTTACCTGGGGCATGATGGAGAAGATCCTGCGCGGCAAGGCCAGCGTGTTGGGTTTCTGCAGCGGTGCGGTGGCGGGCCTGGTTGTGATTACCCCAGCCTGCGGGTTTGTCAACGCGACCGGCGCGGTGATTATCGGAGTTTTGGCGGCGGTCATTCCTTACTTTGCCGTTTCAGCTTTGAAGCCGGCTCTCGGTTATGACGACGCTTTGGACACCTTCGGCGTGCATGCGACTGGCGGGACGTTGGGCGCATTGCTGACCGGAATTCTGGCCACCAAAGAGGTGAACGCGAATTTAAAGGACACGTTGTTATCGTCGCTCTTTTTCTCTCAAGTCAAGGCCGTCATCCTGACGATCGTGCTGGCGACGGTGATGACCTTTATCCTCGGATTTATGGTGAGGTTGATCATCGGGTTGCGGGCATCACCCGACATCGAAACAGGCGGCCTGGATCTCGCCGAACATGGCGAAGAAGGTTATATCACCTAGCAATCATTTAAATTTCTCTGAACGGCAAGACTGACATTTAACCGTAGATCATAATGAACTTATGCAAAATGCTCCGATGGCAGCGGACTCAGTGACAACGACGTATGAAAAAAATTGAAGCGATTATCAAGCCCTTCAAGCTGGAAGAGGTCAAAGAAGCGTTATCGGACCTCGGAATCGAGGGAATGACAGTTACCGAAGTCAAAGGCTTTGGAAGGCAAAAAGGTCACACGGAGATTTATCG
>DATHPI010000137.1:0-3513 GCA_035484035.1 Chthoniobacterales bacterium | reverse complement strand
CGGGGCACAACATTTGGCTGACGCCGAAGCCTACCGGCGCGACCGGAGGAAAGATGCGCTGCTGCAGAAAAACGGCTACTTCGTTCTTCGATTTCTGGCCGAGGACGCGGGCAAGCGGCTTGATGAAATTTTAGACACCATCCTGGCGGGATTAGCCAGGAGTCAGGAGCCAGGAGCCAGGAGCATCGCACGGGGTGAACGCATGAAGATTTGAGAAGAAACTCAATACTCGGATCGAGAATGAGGACGATTGGAGGCGACCTGGCAAGCCTCGATCAGGAAATGTCCGGGTCACCGTAATGCTCCTCCCACGCCGCTCTGGCAGCCAATTAAAACTGGCACGGGGTTCTTTATTTCGAATGACGGACTCTTACTGAAACTATCACGTGATTGACGGCGCTACCTCCCTCGGTGGGCGGACAGTTCAAGGGGCGATATTTGTCTTGGATCAAATCGTTGCAGTTTCGCGGGACCAAGACTTGGCGCTGCTGAAGTTCAAGGTACAAGACACCCCTTTCCTCAAACTCGGGAGTTCTGCAAACTCAGTCGAAGGACAAAAGGTGCTAGTCATTGGTAACCCTGAAGGGTTTCAAGGAACCGTATCAGATGGAATTATCGCTGCCTTCCGCGAGGGTCGATCTTACATTCAAATCACTGCTCCGATATCTCCGGGCTCCAGCGGGTCACCTGTTCTTGACGAATCTGGTCAAGTGATCGGCCTGGCCAGATTGGTTTACATGGAAGGCCAGAACCTGAATTTCGCAATCTCATCCGAAACAATCACGAACTTTCTGACCAGGGCCTTGAGCCGGCAAGGCTTCCTCAACAGCTCCCGCATCCTCCAACAATGGTCCAGGTCTTGAAATCGTCAACGAACGACTAGAGATTGTCTCCGAAACCCAACAGTTGCAGTAAAGCGAAACTGAAGGGATTTAGGAGACGGTACACTAGCGGCCGTCGAGAAATTCCAGCACCACCTGATTAAATTCGTCCGGATTTTGAAACATTGCGAAGTGACTCACATCGGGTAGAATTGCCAACTTCGCGTTCGGGATCAGGTGGCTCATTTCCTCGGTGTGCGACCGCTTGATTATTTCGTCATATTCACCGTCGATGACTAAGGTGGGTGCCGTGATCGAGGCCAGTTGTTGCGGAGAATACGGTCGCTGAGTTCTCCACATCTTCCTGATGTCAGCGAGGAACTCCTTGTACTGATCTGGTGTCCTCGAGAGACGTTGGTAATCCTGCTGAGCATGCTCAAGATACTGGCTGAAGGTACTGCTTTGCCGTACTTCACCCCGTAGTCCCGAGACGGAGAAATTCCCCGCGAACATCACTAATCTTTCGACCCGCTCTGGATAGTGGATGGCAAGATGAAGTCCGATGATCGCTCCATCGCTCCAGCCAACGATGGAGGCCTTTTGTACCATTAGAAAATCCATCAGTGCAATCACATCCGACGCCATCAAGCCGTAACTGCAGGGTTTGCTTGATCGCGTGCTTCGGCCGTGCCCGCGGCTATCAACTGCAACTACCTCAAAAGTTTTGGAAAACGCTGGAATCTGATTTCCGAAATTCTCCATGTTTCCCAATCCTCCATGTAAAAGAATGAGAGGCTTACCTTTTCCGTAAATCGCATAGTACAACTGGATCTCGTTAACAGGAGCGTAGCCGCTGCGAACCGGCTCCGGCAGAAGCCTGGCCGGAGGCAGCTGTTTCCATATTTCGTTGGCCGCGAGACAATCCGCAAAATCGAGAAGGCAAAGGCCACTCACTAAGATGGCAGAGACAGCTCTACGTATAAAAAAGCGAACACACCAAAGAGTGGTATTTTTACTTTTAAACATCGGTTGTCGTTCCTCTACACTTTGGGACGACGCACGGGACTTTGGATCAAAACAGCCAATTGGTCACTCAGGATTCATCGGCGGGGGGCCAAGATCGAGCTGTTCCTGTCGCCGTTTCGCAAAAGAAACAGACATTTTCCCTGTCCGGTTCGAGAGCCAAAGTATCGGAAAAGAGCGTCTATTCGCCCGCCTGCGCAGACGCAGGAGTTCCGGCCGTTCAGGAATTCAGGAAAACTCGCGCTGGCAAAAGCAGCTTCGCAAGTCTCTCTTTGGATTCTTCCCCAACTCAGATCGCTCTCTTATTCTGCAACTCCTGAACTCCTACAACTCCTGAATCCTGATTTATGACTAGCTGTGACCCTCTGGATTTTAGCGGGCGACTGGCCTTGATGGTATTGATTGTGGTATGCAGCCTCATTCCGCAGAGTGAATCAACCTCCGCTGACGAAAATCCCTCGATGGCTAGTGCCAAACCGGTAGCGCCGAAGATCAAAGAAATCCGGGTCGAGAAGGTCAGAGCGCTGACCGGGCCCGACTCGCCCACTGAAATGAAGTCGCTGGATATCTGCGGTACCGATCTCGGCACGATGACTGAGGTCGGAAACAGGATTTTTTTCGCGTTCGGGGACACCTTTGGATACCAGGGCGATATTTGCCGGGGAGTGGGCGGGCCTAATTGGCGATCCAATGTGTTTGCTTCCACGACCGAGCACCATCCGTCAAGCGGCGTGGTTCTGGAGCATTGGCTCCGAGGTCCGGACGGTAAAGCGATCGCCATCGTGGAGGGTGCTCATCAGCCGGCCTTCACCGGAGAGGATGGCGAGCAGACGAAAATTCCGACAGCGATGGTGAGCGTCGGGGGCCGGATTTATCTTCACTACATGTCGGTCCACGGGTTTAGCGCCTCGGGCGGGGTGTGGGATTGTAATGACTCAAGGTTTGTTTACTCCGACGACCTCGGCGAAACGTGGCATCCAAGCGATCTGGAGTTCGGAAAAAACGATTCAAATTTCAATATGCTGGCGTTGACCGGCGAAGCAGGCCGAGGCAATGAAGAACACGCGTATGTCTACGCGATGGGTACTCCGTGCGGAAGATTCGGGGGCGTCCGACTCGCCCGAGTGAGGAAAGAAAATGTACTGAATGCCGAGGCCTGGGAGTATTTTGGTGGTGATTGTCGCTGGACAGCCGATCCAGGCGCCGCGATCGAAATCATCCCAGCTCCGGTCGGGGAAGGATCGATTGTCTGGAATCCGGGGATTGGGCGCTGGATGTACAGCTACTTAAACGAGAAAACCGCCTCCATCGAACTCCGCGAATCGGAGTGTCCGTGGGGAGAGTGGAGCACCCCGCATGTGGTCGCCAAAGCGGTCGACTATCCCCAGCTTTATGGAGCATTTATGACTCCTTCCTTTTTGCAGGACAATGGTCAAACACTCTACTTCGTGATGTCGATGTACGGTCCCTACAACACCTTCGTGATGAAGGCGACTCTGGTGTTCCCGTAGGATCACGTCGATAGTGCCCACAGCAAAAAAGTGTGCTAAACAGAACACGGGCTGGAAGAAATGCTACTTTAGCCCGTCTGGTAGTTGCCGTTGGTTCGCAGACCTCCCGGTAGGCGCTTTCAGATATCGCTCCACACTCCGGAGAGTTAGCGTAGCAT
>DATHPI010000136.1:0-5087 GCA_035484035.1 Chthoniobacterales bacterium | reverse complement strand
GTTTCCTACAAAAGAATTTGATGGCCCACTGATATCCAAAGATTTAATTTTGAAAGAAATCGAGTCCAATCTCCGATTTAACCCTTCTGGGCCCCGCTGAATCCTGGAGCACCCAGCGCAACTCCTGCAGGTTTTCCCAGGTTCGTTTTCGCGAAGATCTCGACGCCTCTAGTTCATCAAGAACCTTCTGAAGTTCTTCCGTTGTCATGACTCGAAAGTGTTCAGACGAACATACTCTGCCAAGCTGACCGCCGGCAGATCCACGAGCCGCGTCCGCAGCGAACCACTTGTGGTCTCTGAGAGCACTGATCAGCGATCACCGGTCATCAGGGTGTTAAACGGGAATTTACACCCGGTGGCCGGGAGCTTTTTCTTCAGATCCAGCTCTTACGTCGCATCTCGGTCAGCAAGTGAACATGATTCGCACTGAGGCGTTCGGTTCCAAAAGTTGGTACACGATAAAGCTCTGCGTTTTGCCAATAGTGGCGCTTGATCGAATCGAGGGTTCTCCGCTGCTCAACCATGGCGTACAACTTGGGGTTAACAACTCAATTCCCGGGACCCATTTACGCTCCACCAAATATGCTTGCCGCGTGGCCGTTCGCGGTTACTGTCTATCTCCAGTAACCTACCGAACTTTGCCCCGCATGATCCGCGAATGCTTACGTTGGCTAAAGTTTTACGGGCATCCAATGAGAGGCGGAGAATTCGATGAAACAAGCGCTGTAATCCAGGGACCTTGGGACCTGGACCCTTATTCATTTCGGTTCCGTGCGATGAAAACCAAAGGCTTTACGCTTATCGAATTAGTCACCGCCTGTACGCTTTTGCTCATGCTGTCGACGATCGCGACGACTTCAACGTTCAATTTCATTCAAGCTACGGCGAACCTGAAGGCGCAGTACAAAAACATACGAAGCATCATGCTTTTGCACGATGCTCTCGTTCAGGCAAAAATGAACTATGCCACGGATCTAGCGTTGGAATCTAACACCGCGGATCCTAAGAATGTACAGGAAGCCAAAGATGAGATACAGCGTTGGAATCTGTTAGCACAACAAAACGACAGCACGGATTTAATAGCTCGGCTAATAAGCCCAGATACGAACTTTACAGATCCCCCGCTTGCTCCTTCTTCCGTTCCTCCTCCCAAATCGTATCTCCCGGCATCGGTCAATGGCGTGCAAATCACAGATATGAACTCCTTACTGAGAGCCTACCAACTGACAGACAATGGTACGACTACCGGAAATATCGTTGCTACCATAACGGTTGGATCGATGTTGGACCTTACGACCGGGATGCGCCCAACGCTGCCGATCATAGATTGGAACAGCGGGACCACTCAAGAAATCCAATTCTGAAGACAAAAAGCAGGCAAGTTGTCTCGGCTTGCTCTGGCCGGCACCCACAACCGAAAAGGTAAAGCGGGACGCCTTACTTACTTCAGTTTTTTTTCTGCGTGGACGGTGGTGGAGTGATGGTCGGGATCTGCGGCTTCTTTGCTTGTGCCGCCTGCGAACTCGGAGTTGCGATCTGCGGGTTCTGATCAGGTGGTGGCGCTAGACGGAATCTTACCGGTCCCTTTTCGGTTCCGTTGGAGATCACCGCCTCGAACAACTTTGGATCCGCGTTGGGATGAATCTCTACGATTCGGAAATGGTCTTTGTTGGGTTCGTACGTGACCCTCTGCACGTCATTGGTCTCCGTATTTTGGACAAAGATGACAATCTCTCCAGCGTCATCCAGCCAACTCACTAAAACCAATTTATCAAGGAGGTTGTCTTTGTACTCGCCGAGAATAGTGGATTTGACTGATTTATCCAGAAACGGGTCGCGAGGGGACCGAATGTAACCATACGGAGTGAAGTTCGGCAGATCCTTGACCTCTCGCGGAAACAGTTTTGCATCCGCCCCCTGCTTTGCTGACTGGGGCGGATCGTCCTGGCCGAAGCTCAATCCGCTATACAAAAGGAGCACCAGAAGACACGGCGCAGTCGTTATAATTGAGATCATTGGCGTCCTCGCAAGTTGGAAAAAATTCCGTTGAAAGCGATTGGACCGGGGCTCAGCGAAAAAGGGGGGCTTTTGGATCTCAGGTCGATCTCGATAAATCGACCGAGCGGGTATTGATTTTCCAGCGCGGAAATCGCCGGCATCAGGCGATGATACTCGAGGGTGGTGCTACTCAGTCTATAAGTCCAAATCTTCGCGCCTTTATTCGTTGCCGCCTCCTGTGGTGAGATTTGAACCCCAAGCGAAAAAAGATCTCCGAAAGTTTCGTGGCCGATTGCCAGCGGTTCCGGGGTATAGCCGCTTAACAAAAGGGCTGCCTTCTTTTCAAAGGCGTCCTTATTGAGCTTGAACCTTTGCAGCGCCATCTCCCGCTGCGCGATGCTCAGGGTCATTTGGCTGTTTTGCACTATTTGGCCCTGGTATTGATCAAAACGGGCGACCACAAAAAGGGTCTCCAGAGCGACAATTGTCACTCCGACCACTAAAAAGACCAAGAAAGCGGCAAGCGAATGTCTCATTGGCTAGCGTAATGAACTTTCAGATCGAACCGAGCAAAGGCTTCCGCCCCCTGAACCACTGCGTTTTTAGCAATTTCGACGTTTGCGCCCTTAGGCAATTTTTCCTCCAAGGTTTTCGTAAAATCGGTGAGGAGAGCGGTAGGATTCAAGTTGGCAGCCTTGATTGCACCGGTGAGAAGGATTGTGAAATCGTCTTTACTGTTTGGATCATTGGGATCGAAATGGTTTGAGAGCTTTAGCTCGATTAATCCCGCCCGTTCATCCGCAGAGAACGCCTCCTCAATGTTCCTAATCAGCCGGGTAGCAGGAATTCGGTTCACGATCAGCGGCTTGAGCGAGGTGAGAATTCCCAGTTTCCGCAGCAGCGGGGTATGTTGTTTCTCCTCGGCCTCCAACCGTGTGAGACGTAATTCAAGAGCCCGCGTCTCCGGTGCTATTCTTTTTTCTGCGCTCAATAATGCGCTGGCTGCCGCCACCACAAAAACCTGCGCCACAATAACAATAACGACAATCGTAAAGGTCCCGCGATAAAGCTTGTCGCTGCGGTACCGCTGGCGGTTCTGCTCTCTCCGACTGGTAAACAATCCGTAAGCGACCATTGACGTTAGTGGTAAGGATTCGGGGGAACGATACAAAGAGCCCGGTAAAGAGCAAACGCCTCGATCGGGGCGGCCCTGTAGCCCTCAATGGTCTCGTGGAGGTCTAAAACCTCCGAATCGTTGGTGGATACGACAGGGATTGAAAAGTCCCTGGCCTCGTTCGCAAGCTCCGCGCTGGAGAGATCCGAACTGATAAATCGAGCCGGGTGCTGGGCTACTTCTGCGAATGTATCTCCAAAACTCCCGATGATGGCGTCGATCTGGGTAGCCCCAAGCCTTTTGATTGGGTCGACCCTGGTAATGAGCCTGATCTCACCATCATGGGTGAGGGCAATGACAGTGTGGTTAGTGGTTAAGACGACGTGAAATCCCGTTGGGCTCAAGGTGATGGATTGTTCCAGGAGCACCAGCGCAAGAGGGAGAATGGCCGAAACAGTGGACCGAAGCTGGCGAGACCAACCCTCCAGGTTCTTAATGACGCTTTTAGGCAAACCCAAGAGGATGGAAACCGAAGTCGTATCCTGTTCAATCGGCTCCAACTTCGAATTGACCAACTCCCAATCCGCCAAATCCGCTTGAAGAACGCTCGGAACCAGCTCCAAGACTCTGCGTGTGGTCAACTCTCTCGTACTGCCGTACTTGAGCGAGTCGATCTGGTGAATCTGGACCTCGGGTGTATCAACCACGAAGATCCATTCAAACAAGTGATTGACGTATCGATCAGCCAGGGCTTTCCTGCGGAAGTCCGTGCCCGGTCCTGCTCTGCTGGAATTGGTTAACGAAGGTGCACCTTTGAGTTCCTTCAGGCCGCTGGAAAACACCAGCTTCCCTCCAACCTGCGAGAGCATGGATACGCGGTCCTCCTTGACGAGTAAAGCCCCCCTCGCCGTTCTACCCTTCCCGAAAAATGTCTTGAGATAGTAGCGCCATGGATAACTGGACAGAAACTGAAGCATTTACGGTGCGCTGAAGTTTTCCGCAAAAGTTTGTGCGTCGATTAAATTGTTGCCGTACAGGGCCTTAAGGGAGCTTGTCAAGTTAATCATTCCCTCTTCCCGGTGAGTCGTTAAGACTCCGTCAATTGTTTTTTCCTTGCTTTCGCGGATCAAGTTTGCGGTGGAATCGGTCTGTATCATGATCTCTCGGGCCGCCACTCTGCCTCCTCCCACCCGTTTCAGGAGGAGTTGGCTGATGATCATCAGGAGGTTGTTGGCCAGGGTAGAGCGGATATCTTCCTTTTCTTCCGCCGGTGACATTCCAATCAAACGGCTGATTGTATTATAGACCCTCTTGGTATGGAGGGTGGCAAAAACCAGAAGCCCGGCCTCGGCAGCCTGAAGGACGGCCCTCGCAGTTTCGTAATCTCTAACTTCACCAACCACGATCACATCGGAGTTTGAGCGTACTGCACTGCGCATTGCAGCCGAAAATGTGTCGAAGTGCTCACCCATCTCGCGCTGATCAATCGCACTCATGGCAGGCGTATAAATGAACTCGATCGGGTCTTCAATAGTCAGGATGTGGTCTCTCCTGGTCTGATTGATGTGGTCAACCAGGCAATTGACCGTTGTGGATTTGCCGCAGCCGGATGGCCCAGTCACCAGGATAAGTCCCTGCCGGAAGGCTTTAACCTTGCCGAGCAGGGATGAATCAATGCCTAGTTGGGCGGCCGGAATGACTTTATCGGGGATGAAGCGAAGCGCGGCCGAGAGGCCGGTCTGTTCCTTGTAGACAGTGGCTCTGAACCGCTGGCCGGTAATGACCACCGGAAGGTCGACGGCTCCGCTTTTGTGATTGAGCGCTTCCTCGAGTTTTGGGGTCAATCGGCACAATTGGGAGATGAAGTTCGGACAAGGCCCTTGAGGCTGCACTTCCCCATCCACGCGAAAGTAAAGCTGGGTATTCTGGCTCAAGAGAATATCAGAAGCGTCCACCGCGCCAGCCCCCTGGACGA
>DATHPI010000135.1:0-22303 GCA_035484035.1 Chthoniobacterales bacterium | reverse complement strand
GCGTCCCGATACAAACCGGCGTTGCAACCGCAAACGACGGCTAAGAAAAGCGGCTCCATCTCTCTGAAACTGTCCGGCTTTGGCGGCGCCAGCGCTCGATAATAAAGGTAAAGCCGCCTATTACATTCCTTCCAAGCCTCTCTTCGCTGGCGCTGGAGCTTTTCTCCAAAGTATTCGCGCACCAGAGGGTGCGCGTCCAGTTGTCCGCGATGGTAGGGATCTTCTCCCGCCAAAAGTCTTGATCTTCTTAGCCGGGCAAGAATTGTCCTCCACTCGGTGGAGCTCAAACCCGTTAAAGACTCGGTAAGTCCGGGAATGGCCGGTGCTTTCAGCAGGGTTTCAATCGCCTTCTCTTCCGCGGGTCGATCAAATAATCCTAACAAATGCAGCACCGCGAGCTCCGGACCTTCCCGAAACCAGGCTTCGTATGAAGCCATCACTTTACGCGCATGCGCCCCCTGGCGCACGTCATAGCTAAGACGGTTTGAGACTTCGTCGCGGCAACGAATGTCTCCATTGAAGGCATCGGTCAGGTAGCTGCCAAGCAAAGTGAGCGCCAGGCAATGACCGCTAAACTCGTCACTGGCACGTCGTAAATCCGCCTCGGGTCCTTCAACGCCCAGAGCACGGAGGAGCCGCGCGCCGGACTCACTGGAGAGCTGTTCCAGGTTGCGACGCGGCGCGGATCCTCCTTCGCTATCGCCTACGTCACCCACCGGCAAGCGCGTTGTAATGACGCAAAGACCGCTATTGAACGCGGCGAGCTCGCGAAGAAGCGCCTGGAGGCAGGGTTCACGTAGCCGTCCTTCGTTCGGGCCGGGCGGGTTCTGGAGCGGTTCCAGCCCGTCTAGAATCAATAAGGTTCGACGATGTGCAATCAGCTTCGCCAACCTTTCGCCTTTCTCCCAGGCCGTTCCGATCCGTGGATCCGGATCACCAAACCAAAGGAGAGCAGCGTCCAGGAACTCATCAGCGGACGAAGAGCCTTCGCTAGTGCCCTGACGATAGAAGGACCAGCCAAACACCAGCTGTGCAGAGCGATACTTTTCAGCGGCCATCTGGCGGAGCCAATGGTTGACCAGTGTTGACTTTCCAACCCCGGCCCAGGCAACGATGGTCACAACATTGACCTGCCGGTTGATCCACACGTCATTCAGGAAAGCAATATCTTCCTCGCGACCAAAAACTTCTCTTCCGGTGACCGGAAGTCTGGCGACTGAAACCTTTTCCGGTCCCGAACCGTTCTGCGGCTTGCCCGGAACCTCATACGACGGGGCCGGCGGCATCTTCAGCACCTCTTCATGAGTTACCACTCGACCCGCATCGATCGCGCTCGTTATCGTCGCCAAAGCCTTGAGTAGCTCGATTGGGGTTTGAAACCGCCGGATAGGATCTTTAGCAAGGAGCACCTCGATTAGCACGACAACGGGCTGCGAGACATCTCTGAGCTGTTCGAGCGGCAAGGGCGCATGCTGATGCTGGTACATCATCTCTGATAAAGATCCCTGGAACGGCGACTTTCCCGTCAGCATCTCCCAGAGTGTCACGCCCAGTGAATAAAGATCCGAACGAATATCCACGCCCACTCCCGCAAACTGTTCGGGACTAGCGAATTCCGGCGTACCAGTGAACGCTCCCGGCATCGAAAGAGCCGCTTCGGAAACGGGTTCGTCGACGGCCTTGGCCAGCCCAAGGTCGATAATCTTGACCGCGACAGTACCTCTCTCCTCGAAGTTCACCATGACGTTGCTTGGCTTGATGTCCCGATGAACCAGATTTTGCCTATGCACCGCAGCCAAACCGGCAGCAACCTGGGTGGCGATTTCCAGCGCCAGCTTTACCGCCAGCCGCCCGGAACGTTGAATAAGCTTCTCGAGCGTCTCTCCCTCCACGAACTCCATCGCGTAGAAGTAACCTCCTCCGCTTCTCCCCAGGTAGAAGACCGAGGCAACATTTGGATGGCGAAGACTCGCCGCCATACGGGCTTCGCGCAGAAAACGAGTTCTAGCCGACTTGTTACGGAGATATTTTTCGTTGATGACTTTCAGTGTGACCGGGCATTGCAGGTGAATGTCGATCGCTTTGTAAGTGACCCCCATCGATCCGCGACCCAGCTCGATGAGTTTACCGTCTTCGGATTGCAGAACTTCATAATGTTCGAAGCGCTGCTCAAGTCGCCCAGGTTTTGAAGCAACTCTTTCCGAAACCAACAGGTCCGGTTCGACATCCCCTTCGAGGCCAATGCGCAGCATACACACAGGACATGAATCGCTATTCGCAGAGAGTTGAATACCGCAGTCTGTGCAACTCTTTCTGTCGTCGTTTTTCATCCGGTCCTCGTGGTTAGGCAATCCCGGGTCCCGCGAGTCAGCCAGGGCCGGAGTTGGTAAATTCGGACAGTGCGTCAGAGGCCCGCAACAGCACGGCTTCAGAGTCGGGGCTTTCGTCTATCGATGCCGTATTCGCGGACTCAGTCGTTGAATCGTGCCGAATAAGCACTTCCGCAATCGTCGGCTTCTCGCCCTCACAGTGAACAATCGAAATCTGAGCACCAGGAAATTTCGATTCCATGAAACCCAGCAATTGATCTCGCTGGGTGTACCCAAGCGGTACCTCGATCATCATTTGGATTCCCTCGAACATTCGAAGACTATCCAGCTTCGGGGAAT
The DNA here is from genome assembly GCA_035484035.1 of Chthoniobacterales bacterium. GTDB lineage: Bacteria > Verrucomicrobiota > Verrucomicrobiia > Chthoniobacterales > JAFAMB01 > JAFAMB01. The sequence goes on along the minus strand of DATHPI010000135.1, from coordinate 19,634 downwards.
GACGTGCAACGAGAGATGGAGCGATGGAGCGATGGAGTGGTGGAGCGCCTAAAGCTGCCTTCCGGGTTCCCAGCCGGGAGGAGCTAACTCAAAGTGCTCGAACAGGAACGCCGGCGCGACCGTGCAGCCGACCAAGGTCCATGGTCCGAGGGTTTGCGCCGATTGCCACGCGCCGGCAGGAACTATCGCTTGCGGGCGTTCACCCAAAGCCAAGTCCATGCCGACGTGCACGCTGAAGATATCGTCGCCGTGCGATATGGTAAGGGCAAGCGCCGCCCCCCCGTACCAGTGCCAGACTTCAGTGGAATCGATCCGGTGCCAATGTGAAACCTCGCCGGCGGCCAGCAAAAAATAGATCGCAGTCGAAACGGCCCGGCCCCCCTGGCTCATCGGGTCTCGAAGCGTCTCGCGATAGTGGCCACCTTCAGGATGCGGTTTTAGATCCAGGATCTGGATGACGTCGGAAGCTGTCATGAGACCAACAGTTTGTGACGAGCTGCCGCCAAAACTCAAAGCCCAAAATTCAGCCCGCCCGAGCACTCCGCCACTCCAGCACTCCACCGCTCCTGCACTCCAGCACTCCACCACTCCACGCGATCACTGGCATGTGGCGGGATATCGCATTAACTTCGCCGTCTTATGCCCAGGTCTGCCGAGCATCCGCGGGATACAGTCATTATTCGTGGCGCGCGCCAAAATAACCTCAAGGGAATCAATCTCGATCTTGAGCTGAACCGGTTCCACGTCATCACCGGCCCAAGCGGAAGCGGCAAATCGAGCCTGGCTTTTGACACCATTTACGCGGAAGGGCAACGCCGATACGTCGAAACCTTCAGTCCTTACACTCGCCAGTTTCTCGAACGGATGGACAAACCGTTGGTGGACGAGATTCTCGGTATTCCGCCGGCGATCGCCATCGAGCAGGCAAATCGGGTTCGGACCACTCGCTCGACGGTCGGCACCATGACTGAGATCAACGATTATCTGAAGCTCTTGATGCCGCGGGTGGCGCGCGCTTTCTGCCCCGAATGCCAGCGGGAGATCGTTCCTGAATCTCCCACCAGTATCGCTTCGACGTTGCTCCAAAATCTAAAGTCTCGCGCTGTCCTTTTAACCTTCGGCGTACCGGTTCCCGCCGGTACCAAGCCAAGCGATTTTTTCGCTTTCTTGAATCAGCAAGGCTTTCTGCGTGTCTGGCTCGATCGGGAAGCGGTTCGTACCGACACTGAGCCTGAGGTTAAGCGACTTCCGGGGCTGGTTTTCGCGATCCAGGATCGCACGATAGTGGACGAGTCAAATTACGCGCGCCTGGTGGAAGCCATTGAGCAAGCCTTGAAATACGGAAAAGGGCAGCTGAACGTCGTCGCGCTCGATCCAATTGAAGAGCACCTCTTTTCGACCGGCTGGCATTGTCCCTATTGCAATCGGGACATCCGACCGCCCACGCCCGGTCTCTTTTCATTCAACAATCCGCTTGGTGCCTGTCCGGGTTGCCGCGGTTTTGGACGCACGATCGGTATTGATCTTGACCGCGCGATGCCGGATCGGAAGCTGAGCATCGCGGATGGCGTGGTCAAGCCATTTCAATCCGGCCAGATGCGTGAGTGTCAACACGATCTGATTTCCCGAGCGCTGGATCGACAGGTCGATATTCATTGTGCTTATGAAGGTCTGCCAAAGGCTGACCAGGAATGGATCGTCAATGGCGATCTTCGTCCAGATCTGACCGCAGATGCGGTTTGGGAGAGCGGCGGATGGTACGGGATCCGCGGGTTTTTTGACTGGATGGAGTCGCGGGCTTACAAAATGCACGTGCGCGTTTTTTTGAGCCGGTATCGCGCATACACCCTTTGCCCCGAGTGTCATGGGACACGGTTTAAACCGGAAACCCTGAATTTTCGGATCGTAATCGGCGAGCAACGATTGACGCTCTCGGATCTCCACCAAATGCCGGTCAACGGATTGGCAGACCGTCTGGCGGAACTTCATATCTCCAAAAAAGATAGCGCGACGGAGGTTGTCCGATCCCAAATCGTTTCCCGGCTCAACTATCTGGTCGATGTCGGGTTAGGATATCTCACGTTGGACCGTCCAACGCGCTCGCTCTCGGGCGGTGAAGTGCAAAGAGTGAACTTGACGACCTGCCTCGGCGCCTCCCTTGTCAATACCCTTTTTGTGCTCGATGAACCGAGTGTCGGACTTCATCCGAGAGACGTTACCAGACTGATTGGCGTGCTCCACAGCTTACGCGACAAGGGAAACACTCTTCTGGTAGTTGAGCATGAAGAGTCGGTGATTCGTAGCGCGGATAACCTCATCGAGATCGGACCTGGACGCGGTGAACTCGGCGGAAGGCTGGTTTATCATGGACCGGTCGACCGGATCGACGAGGCCTTACCAGACTCCCTCACCGCAGCTTACCTCACCGGCAAAAAACGGATTCTCCCTCCAGCGCAACGCCGGAAGCCAAGGAGCTATCTCGAAATTTTCGGAGCTCGAGAGCACAACCTCAAGAATATCGACGTTCGATTTCCCCTCCAAACCTTCTGTTGCGTGACTGGTGTTTCCGGATCCGGGAAAAGCACGCTCGTCCAGGATGTTCTCTATCAGAATCTGGTCCGGATGAAGGGTGCCTCCAGCGAGGAGACGCCCGGGATCTGCGATCGAATTCTAGGCGCACATGATATCGACGAGGTGATCCTCGTCGACCAATCGCCGCTGGCACGATCTCCAAGATCGACACCGGCCGTTTACGTGGGAGTATTCGATCGTGTCAGGGAGCTTTTCTCGAGCCTCCCGGAATCAAAAGCCGCCGGATTAACTCCCGCTTCCTTTTCCTTCAACTCCGGCACCGGTCGTTGTGAACGGTGCGCCGGGCTTGGTTATGAAAAGGTCGAGATGCAATTTCTCAGCGATCAATACATCCGCTGCGGCGAATGTGACGGGAAACGATACCAGCCGCATGTGCTCAACATCAAGTTGCGGGGTCGATCCATTCACGAAGTCCTTGAACTGACAGTAACCGAAGCCATCGTTTTCTTTCGGTCAGAGAAGGGGAATGAAGCCTTGGTCGAGCCACTGGAGCTTCTCAAACAGGTGGGTCTTGGTTATCTGCGTCTCGGACAACCGGTGAATGTACTTTCAGGGGGTGAATCGCAGCGTTTAAAGCTCGTCGGTCATCTCGCGGAGGGTAAGAAAAATCGCCGGCACGCTCTCCTGATCTTCGACGAACCGACGACGGGTCTGCACTTCGACGACATTGCCTCTCTTTTAGCTCTGTTTCAGCAACTGGTTGAGCGCGGCGACACCTTAATCGTCATAGAACACAACCTGGACGTCGTCCAGTCTGCAGATTACGTGATCGATCTCGGACCGGAAGCAGGCATTAACGGCGGTTGGATTGTTGCCGAAGGAACTCCAGAGCAATTAGCAACTGAACCTCGTTCTCAAACTGGAATCTTCCTGCGAGAAAAGTGGGCGCCAGGCAAGCCCCCCACCGGCCCGCGAGTCGTACAGATTCCAAAAAGGGTCTTGAAGCCGATGATTTCGGTTCACGGTGCCCGTCATCACAACCTGAAAAATGTCTCGCTCAGTCTTCCGCATGAGAAGTTCATCGTGATTACCGGGTTAAGCGGGTCAGGAAAATCGAGTCTGGCCTTCGATATCCTTTTCGCGGAAGGCCAGCGCCGTTTTCTGGACAGCATGTCAACATATGCCCGCCAGTTCGTCGATCAGCTGGAACGTCCGGATGTGGATCACGTGGAGGGCATCCCGCCGAGCGTGGCGATCGAGCAGAGGTTGACCCAAGGGGGCGGTAAATCCACGGTCGCAACATTAACTGAGGTCTATCATTTCCTCCGACTGCTCTTTGCCAAGCTCGGGACCCAGTATTGTCCTCGGTGCGCCATCCCGGTCACCAAACAAAGCGCGGCAACGATTTTCAGACAAGTGCGGGACATTGTCGCCAAGGCGCCTGCGACGCTGACGGCGCCCCTGGTGAAAGCACGAAAAGGGTATCACAAAGAAGTGGCTAACTGGATCAAACGCGAGGGATACCTGGAGTTGATCGTGGACGGCAAAAGATACGGGATCGGCGACTTCCCGGCCCTTGAGCGTTATCGGGAGCACACTATCGAGGTCGTTATTGCCGAATTGAAAAACCAGGATAGCAAGGAGACGCAACAGTTGATCAAGACTGCCCTGCAGGTCGGAAACGGGTCCGCATTTTTGTGGCCGGCGAACCCTCAATCGAGACGTGCTTCGCGCCGCTTTTTGAGCGGGCATACAGGTAATCCGGGGTCAGCGGACCGGGTCGTCCTCAGCAGTGAGATGACCTGTCCGAATTGCGGTGATGCGTTCGAAGAACTGGATCCGCGTCTCTTCTCTTTCAACTCACCACATGGCCGTTGTCCAATCTGCACCGGCTTCGGCTACATTCTGCCGTTCGCCATCGAGGACGAGAGCGCAGAGTCCAAGCTGGCCGCTGAGTTGGTCGCCGAGCGCCGAAGCGATTCGTTGGACATAGAAAGCGTGGAGCAGTGTCCCGGTTGCCAGGGAACTCGTCTGAACGACATCGCTCGCGCGGTCCAGGTGCAAGGTCACACCATTGACCAGATCACCTCGACTTCAATCAAGCATACCATCCCGCTGATCGAGAGCCTTAAGTTTTCAGGCACGAATCGTATCATTGCCGCCGACATCGTCACTGAAATCACGCAACGCCTCACGTTCATGCAGCAGGTCGGCCTGGAATATCTGACTCTCGCACGATCCGCCAAGACCTTGAGCGGCGGCGAATCTCAGCGGATCCGGCTAGCTGCCCAACTTGGTTCGAACTTGCGAGGGGTCTTGTACGTTCTGGATGAACCTACCATCGGATTGCACCCTCGAGATAACGAACGCCTGCTCGACACCTTGAAGGCACTCAAAGAGAAGGGCAACACCCTGGTTGTGGTGGAGCATGATGAAGAGACGATGCGGCGTGCGGACCTAATCGTAGATCTGGGACCCGGCGCGGGACGGGGCGGCGGTAACCTGGTTTTTCTGGGTCCGATAAAGGAACTTCTGAAGTGCAGGGATTCTGTGACTGCCCGCTATCTCGCGCGCCCGATAGCTCACCCGGTGCGCGGTTTTTGGCGGCCATTGCACGACGCCCACTGGCTGGAAATCCAGGGAGCGCACGTGAACAACCTGAAAAATATCGACGTCCGGTTCCCGGTCGGGCGACTCTCCGTGATCACTGGCGTCTCAGGCTCAGGGAAAAGCACCATTCTGCGCTCGGTTCTACTCCCCGCAGTTCTTGCCAACTTGGAGCGGACAAAAAAGAAAGCCGAATCGGAGATGACTGCCTGGAACGCGGTGGCTGGCCTCGAATACGTAGGCGCGATCTTCGAAGTGGATCAATCGCCCATTGGCAAAACGTCGCGTTCGATCCCGGCGACTTACGTCAAAATCTTTGATGATATCCGTGCCTTGTTTGCGCAGCTTCCGGAATCCCGCATCCGGGGGTACAATCCCAGCCGTTTCTCGTTCAACACCGAGGGTGGCCGCTGCGAAATTTGCGCCGGCCAAGGAGTCATCAAGCTTGAAATGAACTTTCTGCCCTCCAGTTATATCCCCTGCGAGACGTGCGGCGGGAAGCGGTTCAATCCACAAACATTGGCAGTTCAATACAATGGCAAGAGCATTGGCGACCTTCTCGAGCTGACAATCGAAGAGGCAGCGGAATTCTTCCGGTCCCAGCCGCGGATCCATAAGGCTCTTGAACTCCTGGTGCAAACCGGTCTTGGTTACCTGCAACTTGGACAACCAAGCCCTACTCTCAGTGGAGGCGAAGCCCAGCGTCTGAAACTGGTCAGTGAATTGAAAACCGGGGTAACAAGGGGATTAACGGACCGGCTCAGGAAAAACATCACGCCAAAAAGCACGCTTTATCTGCTCGAAGAGCCGACCATCGGTTTGCACATGGCTGACGTTCAGTTGCTTATTGAGGTCTTGCACCGTCTGGTGGACGACGGAAACACCGTCATCGTGATCGAGCATAACCTCGATGTCATAGCAGAGGCCGACTACATTCTCGATATTGGTCCAGAAGCCGGGGATGCCGGTGGAGAAGTCGTCGCCACAGGACCTCCTGAGGAAATTGCGCGACACAACCGAAGCCGGACAGCACCGTTTCTCCGAAAAATGCTGGGAAAGCGGCAGAAACGTGTCGGCGGAGGGAAACACGTTTCGGCGGGTCGGCGGGTGGGCGTGACGGCGTGACGGCGGCTCGGCGCGATGGCGCTAACGGCCCAAAATACGCCATCACGCCCCAACGCCGATACGCCGACACGTTTCTGCCACCTCCTCCGGCTGGATAGACGCCATTGTGCCGTCGGGACTTTGAAGCACGCGCACGTGCTCTCCGAGCGGCGCCCAGACGTTTGGATCAGTGGGACCGAACAAGGCAACCGTCGGTGTTCCGACTGCAGCGGAGAGGTGTGTCACTCCGGTATCGTGTCCGACGAAAACCGCGCACCTATTCAGCGCCTGGCCCAGATCCGCGAGATCCTGATTTAAGAGGATTCTGAGATTCCGGACCTGGCAACGCGTGCGGAATTCGCACACCACTTTGTCGTCCGCTTCGCCGCCGACCAGGAGAAAATCGCTAAAGACGCCTTCGAGCCGCTGAATGAGTTCTATCCAACGATCGATCGGCCAATTCTTTTGGGGAGAACCGCTGCCGACGTGAAAACCCAGAGTCGCGGAGTGGGCAGGTTTTGATCCGACTGCCAACCTCGGAATTGGATCATGGAGACTCAAAGCAAGCTTACCGAGCACTTCGGCCAGCTGAAAGACCACGTGCACTTCAGGTCGCATTCGAGTTGTCCAGGCAATGACCCGTCTCGCCCCGCCGGCGGTCAGATGCCGTTCAATGATCTTGTCCGGATCGGATAAAAAACTAATCGCCAGCTCGAATCCGTCGAGCTTGTTGCGGACCAACTGCGGTAGAGGCTCGTCGACAAAAAGTGACAGCAGATCCTGCGCATCGAGCCGCTCGACTTGATGGACAAATTCCGGAGCCGCCAGGCGGGCCTGAGGATAAATGCCCCACAATTCCAAGTTGGAATTCGGAAAGCCCATCCGGAGTTCGCGTAATATAGGGAGAGTTAGAATCAAGTCTCCCAACGCGCCTCCCCGCAGAACGAGAATTTTCAATCCGCACTAATGGCTCTGACCGACGCCAGGCATCGAGCCCAGCTGCCCACCCTTTTCCCAATCCGTTGGCTGGTTCCAGGGAATTGCGCTTACAGGCTCCCCAAACCGGGGAGTCTGAGGAGGTTGATCCGCTTGCCGCTGTTCTTCGGTCGTGCATCCAAACAACAACAATGCCGAGCTCAGGACTAAAATGATCTTCTTCATTTTGTGGCGAGTAATACTGAATCTCCAACTGCAACTTTTGAAAGATTGTCAGGAGCAGCGGAAGCAAATTCTGCGACGCAAGTATTCAGCCCTGCCGATACCACGCGTAATTGCGTCAGCTTCTCGCCATTCCTCATCACTGTTAACCTCGAATTGGCGGCGACTCCAGAATCAGTTCCCAAGCTCACGGTCAAAGCTTTGGCCTCCTGGTTGATTGAAAGAATACTTCCCTCCAGAGGAACCGGAGGTCTGAGTTTTGCCTTGTTGGCGTCGAATCGATATTGATTGAGCTCGTCTTCGACATCAATCAGCCGCCTTCCTAACGCCTGACGATCCTGTTCCGCGCGTTGTTTTTGTTCGAGATTTCGACCTGCCTCAGTTAAAGCGGCGGTCAGCGCCTTGTTCTCGCTATCGCGGGCGGCGAGCTGTTCTGTCGTCTGGTTCAGCTTTGCTTTGGTGGTATTTAGCTCGGAAGAGCGAGCATCTCGTTCCTGCTGGGTGAGGCGCTCCTGCGTCGAAAGGCGATCCTCGGTTTGTTTGAGCTTTTGCTGCAAGTCATTCAGCTGGGTCCCTGTCTTGGCATTGGCTGAACGCGATTCGCCCAAGTCCTCGCTCAATTTGGTCAGCTTAGCCCTATTGAGAAAACCCAACCCCGCAGCACCCAGCGCGCAAAAAATCGAGACCACCAGCAGAAACCTTATCATCTCTCGATCAACATCTTGTGTTTTGCATGGACGGGCGGGAAAACTGCTTCCCCTACCGGCTACAAGGGAAAACCGAAAAGCGAAAACGCACAACTCCAAACTCAAAACTCTGCACCATCCGGGATCGCAAAAAAGCCGTTGCCCTACTGCTGGAACTAGTCCATTGAACTGGAACCGTCAGGGGCTATGGATCGCTGACTTACGAACCCCGCCAGGGCAGGAATGCAGCAACGGTAGTATGCTCTTCGTTGCCGTAGTCCTCTGACGGCCCTTTAAGCAGTGCCGGTGTCAGTGTCAGTAAAAACCGTAACCGGTTTTCATTGAATCGCGCTCGAGCGCTTTAGGGATGGAAGATTTCAACCCTTCCAATGATTCGAGTGCTCACGGGCGCCTGAGCGCGGGATTTTTGATGGCTTGGCCTGAGTAAAACCCCAGTAGTTTCAATTCAGGTATCCGATCGTACTTGGGTGCAGTGAAAGGGAGATGTCAATCTTACCTGGCTCAGTCGTACTTGAATTTCGCGTCGCCGTTGGATTAGGTAACAATCAACTTTGGAAACTCCGATCTCCATTCTTGCCGGGCTTCCACCGCGCTCTGAGCTATTGCGCAGTGACAATGTGGTCATTGGCCGCGCCGTGGAGGTTGATCTGACCTTAAGCCATCCCGAAGTATCGCGGCGCCATTGTCGGATTCTATTCGAGCATGACACCTGGTTTGTGGAGGACCTGGGCAGTCAGAGAGGCACGGCGGTCAACGGAAACCGTATTTCGGGCAGGACCGCGCTCAAGCCTGGGGACCAGATCCAAATTGGTCCGGTCACGTTGGCTTTTGGCGCCAATCGGGAAGAGCTTCCGGGCGCAGCGGAGCTGGCGAACCCCATCGGCTCGGTTTTGTACAAGGGAACGCCGACCTCCGATATTCCTCTCGGTTTAGATCTCATTTTTGGCCGCAGCGACGAGGTCGATGTTCTTTTGAGCGATCCGGTCGTCTCGCGACGCCACGCGATGATTGAATGCGGACCGAAAGGGTATCGACTGCTCGATCTTCACAGCAAATCAGGTTCGTTCGTCAACGGTCGTCGTTTCGATGAACACGATTTGGTGATCGGTGACCAAATCCAATTGGGACCCTTCTTTTTTTTCTACGATGGCAGACGTCTCGTCCGCGTCCGCCGGCTTTCGGTGGGCCGAATCGTTGCCACCGGGCTTATTCGGCAAGGCGATAGCGGTCCTATCTTGAATCGCGCTGGCTTTGTGGCAGAACCTGGCCAGTTTATCGGGATACTTGGACCCAGCGGCGCAGGAAAAACCACTCTCCTCGACGCTCTAAGCGGTCTCCGGCCTGCCGAAAGTGGGAAGGTTCAATTCGATCAAACCGATTTGTACAAGAACCTGGGACAACTCCGCACGCTGTTCGGGTACGTGCCGCAGGACGACATAGTTCATTCGGATCTGACGGTGACAGAAGCACTGACCTTTGCTGCTCGCCTCCGCTTGGCGGCGGGGACACCGCGGCCGGAGATTGTTAAACTGGTCGATCACACCATCACCAGCCTTGGGTTGGCAGACCGGGTAAATCTGAAAATCAGCCGGCTTTCGGGTGGGCAGCGAAAGAGGGTCAGTGTAGGAGTCGAACTACTGAGCCGTCCACCCCTTTTGTTTCTCGATGAGCCAACATCCGGGTTGGACCCTCTGGCGGAATTCAAACTGATGGAATTGCTAAGGCGGCTGGCAGATACCGGTTGCACCGTGATCTGCACGACGCACGTGATGGAAAACGTTTACCTGATGGACCAGATCGCCATCGTTTCCGGTGGACGTGTGGTGTTTCAAGGTCCTCCCGATGAGGCACGGTCTAAGTTCGGCGTTACCCGACTCTCGTTGCTCTATGATGCGCTTCAGTCGATCGATTCGAAGGATCTTCCCTCGGTCGAGCCCGCAGTTCCACCGGAGTCAGATCAGGATGGGCCGGCGCCGGCGCCTCTCGCAAAAATTCGAAGGGCGTTCTCGCTTCCTATACTTTTGCAACGGCAGATCGCGATCTTCAAAGCTGACATCAAGAATTTGATCATCCTTTTGGCGCAACCGATTATTATTGGAGCCTTGGTCGCCTGGGCCGCCAGCGACCCACAGTTGGAGCAATTTTTCGCCTATATCGGGACCTTGTGGTTCGGCTGCAGCAATTCAGCACAGGAGATCGTGAAAGAATTAGCGATCTATCGCCGTGAACGATTGGTTGGGTTGAGCCGCTGGAGTTACTTGACCAGCAAATTTATCTGGATGGCTGGACTCACTGCGATCCAGTCGCTCCTGCTTTACGCGACAATCGCGATCGGCCGACTCGGGGTCCACGGAGCTTTTCAGTGGCAAATCATCGGGCTGATCCTCTTGGCCTTTGCGGCAACCGGCATCGGATTGACGATGTCTGCATTCGCCAAATCCCCGATGCAGGCCGTCATGTTGGTTCCGCTGTTGCTCATCCCGCAGATTCTCTTTTCAGGTTTCACGGTACCGGCTAAGGACATGGCGCCATCAGTCCTAACCCTCAGTCAGGTCATGCCCAGCTTTGCTTCCCAGCGAATATCGGACGTCAGTTTTTTAATCCACCAGAGAATCTCCGGGGACCTCGCGCGCAGCTATCCGATCGCTTATTTCAATCTCAACGACTGGTACCGGTCGAGAACCGGGGAGCGACTCAAAACGGGTACAATTTACAGCGACGCCCGGCCGATCTGGGTGGCCTACTTGTCGCTCGGGTTATGGACGGTCGCCGGCTTTGCCTGCTCCTACTGGCTGCTAGGTAGAAAAGAGCGCGAATAACGCCGAACAGCGCTCTGGTGTCCTGTCCGCGAACAGCAGGTACCTGCTGTTTCCGGCGCGGGACATTAACGATCGATTCGCATGGAGGTGGTCCCGCCTAAATCCTGGAGCCCATAAACACGGACAACCTGGCTTTTGCCTTTCAGCTGGAATTCGCCAAATCTCACAAAATCATATCCGGCGGGAAGGACCGTCACGAAATCCTGCGACATCACCAAGTTCTGGTTTAGTTCCTTCATGACGCCTTCAAGACGGAAAGCAGTGTTCACCGTATCGCCAATAATCGTGGCATCTCTCATGGCGACCTGACCAATGTTGCTGCTCGTCACGCGTCCAAAATGGACAGCAATACCCACGCGAAACGGCGTATCCGTTCCCGGCCAAACCCGATTGGCGGCCAACTGAAGAATGGTTAAAGCGACGTCGAGGCAGACGGCACATTCAGTTCCCTCCTGGTCTCGCGCGGGCCAATAGGCGAGCAATGCGTCGCCTATATATTTGTCGATGATGCCGCCAGCCGATTGTACGGCATTTCCAATATCGCGAAACCAATTGCCTATAATCTGTGCCAGTTCGCGCTCGCTCATTTTTTCGGCCATCGAACTAAAACCGCGAATGTCGCAAACCAGGATCGCTACCGACAAGACCGCCTGATGGCCTTCCATACTACCCGCCGCAAGCGTGGCATCGACGTTTCCGGATGGTTCATCATCGGGACTCTGATCGAACACCAGTTCGTAGCTGGCGATTCGAACCCGGGCGCCTGGTTCCAGGGTTACGGGCATGACCACCCGTTGGTCATTGACGAACGTTCCATTGCGGCTTCCAAGATCCATGATTTGATATTGGAAACCGTTGTGACAACGCACAATGGCGTGCTGGCGTGAAACATGGCTCCCCGGCAACGGAATGGTATTATCCGGAGTCCGACCGATCGTGGCGGTGTTGTTAACTTCTCGTTCGAAAGGTTCTCCCCCAGGGGCGTTAACGCGAAACGTAGCGGGCATTTCCGTCGCTATGATGGCACGCTGCGGCGTGGTTGGCCAGCGGCAATCTTGGGACATGTTCGACGCGCCGGCGCCGATTCAAGGCGCTGCGATCCGGGGCACATCGGCTCATTCCTTAGGGCTGCTACAAAAATTAGTTGACCTCCCGAACGCAATCCCCTAAGGTGCGCCCACATTCCATCAAGAGTGGCGGAGGGACTGGCCCTGCGATGCCACGGCAACCGGTTCTGCGTAAGCAGAACGACCAGGTGCCAATTCCAGCTCCGAAGAATTTTCGGACAAAGATGGAGAGAGCGTAGACTTTGTAACTCTCGCGACTCTTGGTGGGATGCAACCAAATACAGACCCGCCTTGATTTATGGATAAACATCCGTTCTTTTCGCACCTTTGTTGTCGCGAGTGTGGCCGACACTACGCCAAGGAAGCTGTCCACGTCTGCGAATTCGATTTTGGTCCCCTTGAAGCTGCGTATGACTACAAGGCAATCAGCAAGGTTTTGACGCGCGAAAAGATTCTCTCACGCCCAGGTTCGATGTGGCGTTATCGTGAACTCCTACCGCTCGAAAATGAACCGACAGTCGGTCTGCAGACGGGATTCACTCCGTTGATCCGTGCCCGCCGCCTGGCTGAGCGCCTCGGCGTCAGCGAACTTTACATCAAGAATGACACGGTCAATTACCCCACGCTTTCGTTTAAGGATCGCGTCGTCGCTGTAGCTTTGAGCCGGGCAAAAGAACTTGGTATCGACACTGTCGCCTGCGCCTCCACTGGAAATCTGGCGAACTCGGTGGCAGCCAACGCAGCGGCGGCAGGACTTCGCAGTTTTGTACTGATCCCGGCCGACCTTGAGCCAACGAAGATTCTTGGGTCTTTGGTCTTTGGAACCAACGTAATCGGCATCCAAGGACCGTATGATCAGGTCAACCGCCTTTGTTCGGAAATCGCCGGCAAGTATCGCTGGGGCTTCGTAAATGTGAATTTGCGGCCCTATTATGCCGAGGGTTCAAAAACAATGGGATTCGAGATTATTGAACAACTCGGCTGGCGCCTGCCTCGGCACACCGTGGTTTGTATGGCGAGCGGCTCACTGCTGACAAAAATCCACAAATCGTACAAAGAGTTCCGCGAACTTGGACTGGCCGAACCAGGTGAGTGCAGCATCTATGGCGCCCAAGCTGCGGGATGCTCTCCGATCTCCACTGCGATCAAGAACAATACGGAGGTCGTCAAGCCGGTTGCCAGGCCGCAAACAATAGCCAAATCGTTGTCGATCGGCACTCCAGCAGACGGCTACTACGCGATCCGGACGATGAAGGAGACCGGCGGTACGGCCGAAGATTGCACGGATCAGGAGATCGTTGAAGCAATTAAACTGCTGGCCGAAACCGAAGGTATTTTCGCCGAAACTGCGGGCGGCGTGACAGTAGCGTGCGCACAAAAACTGATTGAAAGCGGACGCATCCCGCGAAACGAAAGCATTGTCCTCTGTATCACCGGGCATGGTCTGAAGACTCAGGAGGCGGTCATTGACAAGGTCGGACAAGTCAAGCTTATCCGGCCAAACTTGAATGAATTTGAATCTCTCCTTGAGCACCCAATCCATGCCACCTAATCCTATGTCTATTCCCATTCGTATTCCCACCCCATTAAGAAAACTCACCCTGAATCAGGAAGTCGTTGAAGCGGAAGGCGGAACGATTCGCGAGTTGATTGAGAGTCTAGAGCGCACCTACCCAGGCTTGAAAGAGCGCATCTGCGACGATCAGGATCACATCCGGCGTTTCGTAAACGTCTTTTTGAATGATGAAGACGTCCGATTTCTCAACGAGTCCGAGACACCGGTGAAATCGGGTGACGAAGTCAGCATCCTGCCCGCCATCGCCGGAGGATAACAGGTTTTCGACTGACTCCAGCACTCAGATGCCACGACGAGGATGAAGCCCGCATCGTTCACAAACTTTCAGGATTTGTGAACGAGAAGGCTCGCTTGCCGGTGCCCTTCGCTTCAGGGCGGGCTCAGCGCCGACGGAAGATCAAAATGTTTCGGCAGGACCACATGAAACGTGGTGCCTTGGCCGGTTTCGCTTTCGAGCCAAATTCGCCCGCCATGAGCATCGATGGTCGATTTCGCGATCGCCATACCAAGGCCAGTCCCATGTTTCTTGCCGAAAGTCACAAACGGCTCAAAAATTCGGCTCCGGATCGACTCCGGAATGCCGGGACCATTGTCGGAAATCGACACCTTTAATTCCGTTCCCGCTTCGCTGAACTGGATTGTGATCGTTCCTTCGTCCCCAAGAGCCTCTTTCGCATTTTTGATGATATTGGCCAGACATCGGGTAAAGCGCACTTCGTCTAAAGTCAGATGGTCGGCCTCAATCACCCGGATCACCAGTCGCACCTGCGAATCTCTGACTTGGTTTAATATCTCCTCGTCCAGAAGTTCTATCAATCGGCGGATTGAGGTCACCCGCGGCCTGATATTGACCTTTCCCCGTGCGAATCCAAGAAGCTCTTCGCTCATTTCGACGATTCGAAGCGCCGAAGACTGGATGATCTCGGCCAGCTGCCGCACAGAGTCGGAGGGCGCCATCTTTTCGAGGTAATCGGCGGAAGACAAAATCGCCGACATTGGGTTGTTCAGATCATGGACGATCGAACTGACCATCGTGCCAAGGAGTGTGAGACGCTCGCTTTGCAGCAGCTGCTCAATATACCGCGCATTCGTGTACCGCAGCCGCTGGACCACGACCCGCGTGAAGGTCAACGGAAGCGTATCCGGAGCGCTGTTCATCAATCGAGTGAAGGTCTTATGATCGACTTCACCCAGCAAGGTTGGCTCCAAAGCAATGGCTCGAGCAGACCGCGGACCGTGATCGAGGACCGCTAATTCTCCAAAGAAGTCGTTCTTCTCAATCGTCGCTAAAGTCTCCTGTAGTCCTTGGCGCCCAGTTTTGGAAATTTGAACCCGACCGCTCCCGACCAGCATCAGCGTCGATCCTGAGGTGCCTTCGTCAAAAATCAGGTCCCCAGGTTGATATTCCAATTCCTGGATGGCGACTGAACGGAGCACCTCCGGTGTCAGCCCTTCGAAGAGCCGATTGGAAAGAAAGGCGTCGTTCATGCAAAGATTATGCTAGTGTCCTGTCCCCGAAATAGCAGGTACTTTGTTGCGGGGACAGGACACTACCGCCGGCAATTCCATTCCGCAGCACCGTACTTTTCTTTCGCGAGGCGAGCCGCCTGTTCCATCATCAAATCAGAGACGACAGAGGAGTCCACGTGCTCACCAAGTGCGCCGGCGAGCTGCACCTCAAACCGTGCCGGCACTTCAAGACGTTGAATACTCCCTTGGAGCAATAAGCCTTTGCGGCTTCGGCGGATCGCAGCGCCGGCGACTTTTTCGTCTCGCAGTTTCAGATCAAATTGGACCGCTTTTTCAAAACAAGCGGGCGACCGGACCGGTTCGGAGAGCGACACCATTTCAACCGGACACCCATTTTTCTGGAGGATATTTGAAATCGCCAAGTGGACAACCCGGTAGAATTCGACGGTCGTTGGGAGGTTTTTGTTTCCAGGGCAAACTAACGAATAGGTGAAATCCTGTCCGTGCTCGACGATGCCGCCACCGGTCCAGCGCCGAACCAGGTCTCTTCCCGCGAACCGTAGCGCCACCTCGCTCCAAGGGGTGAAATAACCAAAGGAAACGGAGGGCCTGACCCACCGGTAGGATCTCAGCACCGGATACGCTGCCGTGAGAAACAATGCTTCGTCGATCGCCATGTTGTCCGCCGCCACTCTCGGGCTCTCTTCCTGAATCAGGCGCAATTTTTCAAACTTCATACCACTCTTTCCGGAGGGATCGCCGAAGCAATCGGCCCAGACACGCTAAAAGAGGCGAAACAAAGAGACAAAGTATTTTCTCCTCATTGAAGATCGCTTTTTCTTCTTTCGCGTCCCTTTCGCCGGCGTTCCTGAATCCTGAATCCTGGCTCCTGCGCGAGAAACGTTGCTTTCCCACTTCCCCTCCAGTAGCTTCAATTTTTTATGACTAAGGTTGTTCTCGGCAAAGGTCTCGGTGCGTTGATTAGTACCAATAAACCGGCCTCACCGGTGGCAGAACCGTGGGAGCGCGTGGAACGAGTCGCACTCTCCGAGATCCTGCCGAGCCCTTTGCAACCAAGAAAGGCTTTCCAATCGGAGCACCTTCAGGAGCTGATCGAATCGATCCGTGAACACGGGATCATCCAACCGCTGATTGTTCGAAGGGTTGGAGGAAAATGTGAACTGATTGCAGGAGAACGCCGATGGCGGGCAGCTAGTCAGCTCGGATTGAAAGAGGCGCCGGTCATCGTGCGACAGGCTTCGGATCGAGATGTACTTGAATTGGCACTGATTGAAAACCTCCAGCGCGAGGATCTGAATCCGATCGAAGAGGCGAATGCGTACCAGCGTCTGGCTAAAGATTTTTCGTTACGGCAGGAGGACATCGCTCAGCGTGTGGGCAAAAGCCGGTCGGTGATTGCCAATTCGTTGCGCCTGCTCGATCTGCATTCCCAGGTGCAGGCCTACCTGGCCCAAGGCCGTTTGAGCATCGGTCATGCCAAGGTTTTACTCGGACTGCAGAACCACGACGAACAACTCGTAGCGGCAGAACTAACCATTCGGCAAGCCGCTACCGTGCGCATGACCGAACGAATCGTCGCTGCCCAGTTAGCTCGGCAGGGCCTCGGCAAAAGCGGACGGCTCGGTACGCGGGCCAGCGAAGGAAACCCGGCAATTGTTCACAATGCCGTTAATGAGATCGAGGGACGCTTGCGTGACCGGCTTGCCACCCATGTCACGGTTCACCATGGCGAGAAAAAGGGACGGATTGAAATCCAATATTACGGAAACGACGATCTCGACCGTTTACTTACACTCCTGGGAGTTTCGGCTTAGTGAGTTGTCAGTGTCAGTTGCCAGTAGTCGGTGGGGAGGGGGCAGAAACGGAAAGAAGGCTTCAAACGTCGAAGAAAATGCCCGGCGGTTGGTCTGCACTGGGCGTGATCTGGTTTTTCGGTCTCTTTTTCATCGTCTTCAATTGCAAGTCGAGCGACATTGCCACACCTACTGAATCTCCAAAACCGCAGGTCGATGTCACCCAGCCGAGCAGCCCCGTACCGACGGGGACGTCGCCCCGCAGAGAGAATATCTGGGCTGCTTTTGACGGTCGTCAAGCTTTGGCGGAAGCGAAGATGCTGACCGATTTCGGTCCCAGACCATCGGGTAGCGATGCGAATAGGCAAGCTCGCCTGCACCTCATTGACCGTTTGACCAGTCTCGGCTGGCAAACCAGCGACCAGCGACTCAGTGAACAGGCACCGGACGGGCATCAATTCGAGTTTTGCAATCTCATCGCGCGTTTTTCGAGGAGCCCGGCGTCGGCTAGGAGATTTCTGATTGGTGCACATTTCGATACGCCTCCTACCCAGGAATTTCGGGATCCCGGTGCAAGCGACGGCGCTGCGAATTCCGCTGTGCTCATCGAACTCGCTCAGACCCTGGCTTCGGATCCAAAGCTGGCCGGGGACGTCGAACTCCTTTTCCTCGATGGTCAGGCTCCCTTTCGAGAACTCAACCTGAACGATGGCCTGTTCGGGAGCCGTTTTTACACCCAGATGCTCCGCATCAACCAGCGCGCCGGCGATATTCGGGCCGCTATCCTTTTGGACAACATCGGTGGCGGAGCTCTGAATTATTTGCCGAACAGCGACCCAAACCTCATCGGCGCGCTGAAGAAGGCCGCGACGGTTCTCGGCATTAAGCTTGACCCGGCGAACCGCTCGATTCTGGCGGATCACGTACCGTTCGCGCAAGCGGGGATCCCAAGCATCGCCCTCCTCAATGCGGATTCTCCGTTTTTGTACACCGCGGATGACACCGCCGATCGGCTCGATGGAGATTCGCTGGCCAAGACCGGCAATTTGATCCTTTACTTCATCGCCAACGAAATAGCAGTCCGATGAGCTCAACCTCGATGATCCTTTACGTGAAGGCCGGGTGTCCATGGTGCCGCATGGCGGAAGATTACCTCAACAAGCACGGGTATAAATTTGAACAAGTGGATGTGCGCCGCGACCCTGTGGCAATGGGTGAACTGAAACGCATCTCAGGCCAAACCTTTGCGCCAACGCTCGTCATTGGAGACCTGGTTCTGCCCGATTTCGGACCTGATCAGCTTGAAGATTTCCTAAAGAAGCATAACATCCTCCCCTAACAGCCCCCCTGGCCCAAAAATGCTATCGTCTATTCTTTTGGTATTAGGAGTTGCCGTCCTGGGGATGGCCTTTCGATCTTTCGACCATCCGATTGCTCAAAAACTCTGCGTCCTCTGTGTACTCGCGGTATCGTTTTTACTTGGATATTTGCCTTCCGGAAGCTGGGCTCTCGGCCTCACAGTTGCCAGCCTCTGGATCTTTCTGCCCTGGCTGGAGATTCTAACCAAGATTCGGGCATTGCGGATGCCGCTCGAACGTGAGCTTGAGTCTAAAAGCCCTCCCGGCCGCGATCTTTTTCCGAATCTGGACGATTTGACTGCAGAGATTGAGCACGAAGGCTTTGAACTCATCAATGACCTTGGTTGCGACTGGGACGCTCAACACCAGTTTCTACGGCTCTTTCACCGCCCCAGCGACCAGACCCAGGCCGCTCTTTGCCTGATCGATCAAGGCAATATTGCCTTCTACTATACCAGTCTGATGACACGTCTACCAGACGGCCAGGTCTTTACGACTTGGAACTATCCGTTTTCCTACTCGCTCAAATTTTTGCCGCACACCCATATTCAGCGTATCCGGTCCACAGCTTCGTTCACCGCCATGTGCGACGCGCATCAGCATTTGCTCTCGCGAAACAAGGTTTCGATTGAGGCTATTCCGAAAATTGATCCCCCGCAGGTCCAGGCTCTTCTGCAGCAGGATTTGACCGCGCAGATCACGCACAACGTGCGCGCCGGGCTCCTGGCACAGGTCGATGAGCAAAAGGTTCGTTACACGTGGCGGGGAATGTTCTATCTCTGGTTCAGGCTTCTTTGGGACTCCGTCCGGCTTTGAGAGAGATCGGGAGTGGGCGAAGCCCTACCTGCTCGCCAGGCGGCAACTCTAGAATTCGAACTCGCCGTTCTGAAAGGTGCCCGAAGGGATTCTTTTCGTTTCTCCGCCTCGAGCTACGAGTTTGACATTTCCGACGATTTCCACACCCGGTTCAAATTGCATCTTACCCTCTACGGTCAGACTTTTGCAACGCACCAAGGAGGGCAGGCCGCGGGCAACGAGCGGTTCGAATTGATCAACCAGTTTGTATTGATCGCTTAATTTCACTACCGGCGGCTCATCGTTGCGTTCCGGCCGCAGCACCAGCCTGAATTCCGCATCCAATTCATAAGCGTCCGAGCGGACGGCCAAAAGGTCGGAAGTCGTCTTGACCGGCGAAAAGCGATTCCGCTTCACTTCAATGGCTCCTGCGCCTTCGAAGCATTCGATCGCAGCTCCCATTGCGGTTTCGAGCTGAAAAACTTTGGGTGTCGATCTATCTCGCGGATCGATCGTTTTCTCGTTGCGAATCAGGGGCAGAGGCAGCAAGCCGTTGCCGCGATCCAACTCAGAACGTAAGGCATCCAAACGAATCCATAGATTGTTGGTGTTAAAATAGCGATACCG
>DATHPI010000134.1:0-7257 GCA_035484035.1 Chthoniobacterales bacterium | reverse complement strand
AATTTTCGGGTCCGAGCAGAGGTCATTGATCAGGTTCTGCCACGAAATCGGAGAAGAAATCAGGCCATGAATGAACAGGATTGGAACCTTGTTGGGATCGTACGGATGAAGCAGGTAGATGCCAGTAGGAATCCTTGGATTGTCGGGTCTGAGGAAGGATCCTGCGGCGCTTGCTGCCACTTTTCGGGCGTGCGAATACAGCACCGCTAAAGTGGCCGTGTAATTGGCGGCGATCGGATCCGGACCGGTAGCGGAGCGCACAACGATGGGATCGAACGCGTCGTAAAGTTTGAGGACAGGCACTCGCCCTTGGCGTTCTTCTTTGACGGCAGTTATCCCAAGCACAATGCCGATTGCCGGATAATGTTTGTCCTCCGGTGTATTTTCGGGATTTTTCGTGAAAACAACGATTGGCGTACCCTTGCCCGCTGTTTTGTACTCGTGGTCGAGGCCTCTTTGGATGATCGAGTCTGCAAGGAGCATCTGATCGGGCCTCGCTAAGTATTTGAACGATTCCGCATGCAACGAAGGGGTCCACTCGACTTGGACGCGCTCACGCCGCCAGATCGTATACGGTTGATCGAATGTCGGATGAATCACCGCCTCCAGCGGATAAGAAATCTTGACCAGTGAAACGCATCCGGAAAGCAGGATGCAAAGGAGAACGCAGTTGAAGCGTATAGTCACGGGAGAGGTATGCCCGATCCTGGCCGGGCGCTAAAGCGAATAAAGTCAGCGAGAAGCGGTGCCGTCCCGATCATTATTGACCTTTGCCAAGTGGCCGTTGGGTCAAAGGCCTGAAGAACTAGCGCCACAAACGTCACACCGTGTGTCGCACCAAGAAGAGCGGAGACGAGGAGGAGACCCTAAACAGATACTTCCGTTAACGGAGTACCGGTTGGATGTGGTTAGCGAGCGCTAGCCGCCTTCGCCTGCACCTGGGCTTGTTTGAGCTGAGCATCGGCCTCGATCAGTCGTGCCTGACTTTGCGCGAATTGCGCTTTCGCCCGCTCAAATGCCGCTTTGGCTTGTGCCAGTGCCATTTGGCAGCCTCTATAATCTAGCTTGGCAATGGGTTGTCCCTGTTTTACCAACCGGTCGTAGTTCACTGGGACCTCGGAAGTTGTTTCCGCAACCCGCCGAACTAACCAGCTTTTGCCTTTTGCCGGGGGCTTCGTCATCGACTTTTTAGTGGTGAGCGCTCTAATCTGGCTGGAATCTTCCAGTGTCGTTAAATTCGTTGAAAGGTTTACTAAAGCGACCGCAAACGGGAAGAAGCCTATGTGCATCATCATAATCGAACCACTACGGCTAAATCCGGATTCGAGAATTACTTAGTTCTTGCCATGGCGGTAAGAAACACTTACCAACCATGGGAAGGAGATGGTTATGGAATTGCGTCACCTGCGTTATTTCCTGGCCGTGGCTGAGGAACTAAGTTTTCGGCGAGCCGCCCATAGGCTTCATGTCTCACACCCTGCCTTAAGCCACCAGATTCACGATCTCGAAAATGAACTCGCCCTAAAGCTCTTTGAAAGGAATTCACGGGGAGTCGAGCTGACCGAGGTCGGACGGGTTTTTCTTCTAGGCGCGCGGAGGGCCCTGGCAGCCGCTAAGCAGGCCGTCACACAAGCGCAAGAGACTGCGAAAGGAGAAAGAGGTAGACTCGTCATTGGCACTGTCAGCCCCCTCACAAGCTCATTTTTGCCGAACGCTCTGGCCCGTTTTCGTGAGCAGCGTCCGCTGGTTGAGGTGACCGTTTCACATATGAATAACCGTGTTCAGGTCGAAGCCGTGTTGGATGGTTCGATCACGCTGGGTATCGGTTACTTCGGCTCCGCGGCGGACGAAGACGAGCGGGAGCAACTTTCCACTCAGCTGCTACTTCGTTCTCCGGTCGGGATTGCGTGCTCCAAACACCGTCGGTTTCCAAAAGGTGTGAGGCCAAAGCTTGGAGACTTTCATCACGACAAATTCTTATCTTTCGACCCGGGGTACGGATACGGGTACGAGGATTGGGTCCGAGGATTTTGTCAGCGGGTTGGCGGCTTCGAGCCTGAGATCGGAGCGATAGTGGACTCGCGCGAGAGTCTGGTTAGCATGATTGCGGCTGGCCGCGGAGTTTTTCTGGGGCCGGAAATTGGCATTGGTGGCCGGACTGCAGCGATTGATTTTTACCGCTTGAACGAAGGCGACAATCTATTCGAACTATTCACGATTTGGAAAAAGCAATCAGAAGGAGCCCCAACCATTCACAAATTCATCGAGCTCCTGCAAGAATCGGTAAAGCGTTCTGCAGTCGTTTGACCAAAGGGGACGTCCTTCGAGGGAGTCTCTTCTTTTAGTACAATTTGTTGCTGAGTCTCCCAATTTAGTGCAACAAACCGGTCTTGACACCGCCGTTTCCAGTTTCTCGCCAGCATCAAGTTCGGCCGCCGGTAACTACCAGTACCCGTTTCTCTTTCGGTTTGATCGTCAGCGCGGTCTTCCCAACGTAATTCTTTTTGATCTCTTTAATAGGCGATCGCGCAGAGTATCCATGAATACTCCCGCGGTTATCAACCCTTCATCAAATGATCCACCTCAATCGCGATCAGGCAGACATCATCCTCGAAGTCTTTTGACGCTGCAAATTTTCGGACCTCGGCGACTAACTGCCTACAGAGCTCCTCAGCACGAAGGTCGACTCGTTGACTCACTGATTTCAACAGCTGGAGCTGATCGTAGTATTGCTCATCGGCCCCTTGGACCTCGAAAAGCCCGTCGGTAAAAAGCAGCAATATGTCTCCAGCGCACAGCTGACTGGACGCGCTGTGGTATTCTGCGTCACCAAAGATCCCGAGCACCGGATCGGGCTTCCATCCGTGAAGAGGGAGCGGCTCAGCGCTTCGCCGGTCCCGGTGAACCCAAAGTGGGGTCGGGTGTCCCGCATTTGCATAGTGCAGTTCGCCACGGGCGATGTCGGCCATCAGATATAATGCCGATACAAAGATCGACAGATGGGTGTGTTTCAAAATGCGGGAAATTCCACGGTTCAGTTCTTGAAGGAATTTAGCCGGGTCGGTCGCATAGACGCGTAAATCTTCTACCAGCGTACGTAAAATCATCGCAACTAGCGCCGCGCGCACGCCGTGCCCCATTACGTCGCAAATAAGCACTCCCGCCGCGGAGTCGGAGAGCTGAAAGACTTGGAAAAAATCGCCCCCCACCGATGAGGAAGGACGAAAGAAATGGTGAAATCGCAGTGCACTTGCCTCTGGTAGAGCGGAACTGGGGAACCGCGGATATTGCTGCGGGAGTAAAGCGTTCTGCAGCTCACGTGCTGTCTCCAAATCCTGTTCCAACTGTGCATTCTTCTCACGCAATTCTTCCGCGTATTTGGCCAGTTGCTCCTCAGCCTTCTTGCGCGCCGTAATGTCGCGCGTCGTGGACACCACACCCATTAACTCGCCTTTGTCATCGCGCAGGGACATCTTCGTAACAGACATCCAGACGCTGTTCCCGGAGTGGTCGATTGACTCGTCCACAGACTGAACCACTGCTTCACCTGATCGCAATACGCGAAGATCTTCGGCATGAAATTTCGCAGCGATTCTCGGCGGGAGGAAATCAAACAAAGTCTTACCAACTACATCCTCGGTATTCGTTGCGCCGAGGAATAAGCAGTGGGAGCGATTGTCGAAAATATAGCGCCCTTCCAAATCTTTAATGGAGATGTTGTCCGGGATTGAATCGAGCACAAAGCGCAGCA
This sequence comes from Chthoniobacterales bacterium, assembly GCA_035484035.1. GTDB lineage: Bacteria > Verrucomicrobiota > Verrucomicrobiia > Chthoniobacterales > JAFAMB01 > JAFAMB01. Next base: position 3,506 of record DATHPI010000134.1, on the reverse strand, counting down.
TTTTGTTTTCAATTGCGAGCTTTTCCGCTTTGTGCTGATCGGCGGAGAATTCCGTCTCTGCCTTTGGCTGATCCGGCCTGAAATTGTGTTGTTCATCGTTCATGTGTTCATGTCGCCCTCGCGGTAGCGCCCTTAACTCTACCACTTTCCCGAAACTGGACAGCGATAACCAAGGAGTTCACCCCTCATCAGAGAATATCAGGCTAGAAACCCCAGGTAATCGAAATCTTCAGACCGGGCTAACTTTTCGGCCTCGCCAACGCTTTGAACAAAGCATTTCCAGAAAACGACACGTTTTAACTGAAATCGACACCAAACGCTCGACAAAATGAGAACGCGCCAAAAAAAGGGAAAAGCGGGGCGCCGGCGGCCTATAAGAGCAAGACTCGTCGACTCGTTGCGATCTGGCAATTGGTGGCACCAAAATCAAATTCGACGGTATCGCGCTTTGGCGCTCCCACCGTCCCAGGCGGGGATTGCGCTCCAACCCGAGCTTTCCGCTCGCTTTCCTGCCATCGGCACCACGTTCTCTGCAACCGCTGGAGGAAAAAAAGAGGTCGTCTTTTTTATTTGAAGATTCTACCATTTGGGCCATGCCCAAACCCGCTATGACGCCTGAAGACGTGGAGGCCCTCACCAAGGCAATTCAAGAGATGCATGCCGCCGAGGTTGATGTCCAGAAAGCATTTCTTGAGCAAAGGCCGTGGGAGGAAAGAGACAAGGCGATCAAAAAGGCCCGCCAAACCCGCTATGCTTGGATTTCGTTGGGAGCCAAGTTCTTCATGAACTGGCCCGTATGATAAGAAGGTTAACGGCCTAAGCCATATTTCATGACTAGTTCGCGTTCCCCATGATCTTGACTGCCTCGAGGTCGTTCAGCCTAGGGACGAACCATAAAGGCAGAATTTCGGTCAAGACCCCCAGGTTCTTTCCAGTCTCGATTTAACTGCAATCGACAGGCGGGCAGCGAACTGCTGCGAGTATTGCGGCCTGGGAACATCGTCATAACCGCCGGCGACTTTAAATTAGGACAGCCTTCTCTTTACACCGACAATTCCGTTAGGATCCACCCAATGAATACATGGAATTTCGATATGGGGTGCGGAAATAATGGCGCATGATGTATTTATTAGTTATTCAGGTCCGGACAAATCTGCCGCACAGGCGCTTTGTGCAATATTAGAAAAAAATGGCGTACGCTGTTGGATTGCGCCACGAGATATCGCCCCTGGCTCGGATTGGGGGGGGTCGATCGTTAACGCGATCGGGGCGGCCCGTATGATGTTATTGGTCTTTTCCGCTAGTGCGAACGTTTCCAACCAAATTAAACGCGAAGTGGAATGCGCAGCGAACGCCGGTGTGACGATTGTTCCTCTCCGAATTGAAGACATTAAACCGACAGAATCCTTTAAGTACTTTCTTGGAAATATCCACTGGTTAGATGCATTCCCGCCACCGCTGGAGAAACATCTGGAACAGGCTGCCGAAAAACTGAGAGGCATTCTCTCTGTTCAATCCCAGACTGCGCCGGTGGTGTCCGCAACCCAGCCCGAGAAACAAAGGCCCCCTAAGAAATTGTCCACCAGGAGGTTTTTGCTTTGTGGGATTGGCATCGTTCTCGTAGGGACATCCGTTGGTCTATTTTTTTGGAATTCTAAGAGGCCGTTCGTAGTTGATCCGATCCCACCGGCTCCTCTTAAAAGTCCTACTATCGATCCCTCACAATCGAACCCACAAGCACGCAGTTCACAATCCCCGGAATTCACTGTGCCTCGACTTTTCGCATCTGATGACGCACAATTGCAGTTTCTGATTAAGAATGTGTCCAAGTTGTCGAGGGCGGGAATTATAGTGGCTATCCCAAGACAGCTGAACGATGACTCACGACCGCCGGACACCAACGAAATCCGCTATTTCCATGATGAGGATAAAGGAGTTGTCACGCGTGTCGCTCAGAAAGTCAAAGATGCGTTGGGTGTGGAACTACCAATTGTAAAGCGTGAGTACGATGGTCGAGCAGGATCGGGATATTTCGAAATTTGGATTGCTAAAATCCCATAATGAGGCAGGCGTTTGGCCCAAGTGTCATCGCCGGCGGGCGCAACGGACTGCGCCGCCTCTTGCCCTTGGTTGGCGGCTACATGGCGCTTCTGGGTCAGACACTGCAGGATTATATCACCCGGCATAGTAGCGCAAGTTCTGGACTGCATACCGTCTTGGAATTCGTTCATCTAAAAGTCGATGGGACCATCGAAGCGAAAGTGGCCACCGGGAGGGCGATACCGCAGAGGCAATGCGTCCTTCACCACAATGACGGCAACCGTCAAAACGTGGGGCGGGCACACCGAGCCTCCCGAACACCGTATCGCTGCTGCACTCGGGATGATTCGCCAAAACCCAAAAATTCCAGCCGCCATGCCGCTCCAGATCGGGACATCACTCCTGATTAGCGATCATTTGGACACCAATGGATAATAGCAGCCCTCGTTGACCGAATTCCAGGACTGGGCTCAGGCTCGCCAGATCTGCGCGAAACTCTTCAATTTGTTGTCGAACGATCTTTGAAAGCGCCGCTTGAGTGACTGCCCCGGAATTCTCCAGAACTCTCAGAGCATCCCCACGTTCAACTCCGTGGTGCTGCTATCGGACCAGGTATTGGAGTCGGTGTTGGTTTGGGTGTCGGCGCGGGTGTGACGGCGAGTCCATTGGGGAACGACAGCCCGGTGATGAAGTTGGCGTTGATCGCGGCTCCCGTGGAGGCGTTGTATTCGCTAACCGCGGAGCTGCCGGTGTTCGTCACGAAGAGATTATTGCCCGACAACGCGAGTCCGTAGGGGTAGTTCAGCCCGGTGATGAAGTTGGCGTTGATCACGGCCCCTGTAGTGGCGTTGTATTCGCCAACCGTGCCGCTACTGTAGTTCGCCACGAAGAGGTGGGTGCCAGACAACGCGAGTGCGATGGGGCTGTTCAGCCCGGTGATGAAGCTGGCATTAATCGCGGCCCCCGTAGTGGCGTTGTATTGGCCAACCGAGCCGCCGCTACCGCCGTTCGCCACGAAAAGGTTGTTGCCAGACAACGCGAGTCCCCAGGCGCCGTACAGGCCCGTGATGAAGTTGGCGTTGATCGCGGCTCCCGTGATGGCGTTGTATTGTCCAACCATATTGCCGTCGTAGTTCGCCACGAAGAGACTGTTGCCAGTCAACGCGAGTCCAGAGGGGCCGTCCAGCGCCGTGATGAAGTTGGCGTTGATCACGGCTCCCGTGGTGGCGCCGTATTTGCCAATCGTACCGCTGGCGCAGTTCGCCACGAAGAGGTTGTTGCCAGACAAAACGAGTCCCCAGGGGTCGTTCAGCCCCACGATGAAGTTGGCGTTAATCACGGCTCCTGTGGTGGCGTCATATTCGCCAATCTTGTCGCTGCCGACCTGACCGACATAGATGATTTGCGCATGCAATGAAGCACAAAGCACAGTTAGAATGACCATTGTAGCCAGCCATTTCGTCCAC
>DATHPI010000133.1:0-10000 GCA_035484035.1 Chthoniobacterales bacterium | reverse complement strand
TTATGTCTTCGCGGATCTCTCCACGGGCGGATGTACTTACTAATTCAGACTCTTGTGAAAAACACGCGCACGCTTAAGGCAACTGCACGGGTTCATCGCTGCGGTGGTCCGCCTGAAGCATGAGAAAGTAAGTTTCCGTTAATGTCAAGCATCCCTGCTTGTGCAGCCGTTTTCAGGCGAATACCACTGCCGTCCTGGCATCCTCATCGGTCGGCAGCGTCTCTTATATAATTTTGTTGCCCGCACTTAATATTCTTGACTCTGTACTATGGTACGGAGTTTATGGTTATCCAAAATAGGCCTGTGTCCCCAACCCCTGCTGATAACATCAGCCAACGCGTTCTAATCTAATCTAAAATAGCGGTTCACCCAGAAGTCTCATCGGTCCCCGACTGCCCGAGCCTGGAGCGACGGGCGTGGCTAGCCGCTTGCCTTGTCTGTTTTGGGCTTGAACTCAGAGAGTTCTGCTTATGAATAACAGAACACAGGCGATGACGGCAGCAGCAGATATCACAAGGAAAAGGAACATACGGCAGAGCTAAGCTCGCACTATCTTAACGAGAAGAAACAGCCAAGCTTCCAATCGAGTAGTACAAATTTATCGTCTGTCATGGGAATGCTGAAAAATACTGTAGATGCGGATGTCTACTGCATTACCTCGCAAGTGGTGACGCCTCCGCTTTGACGACACCTACGTGTTACGTTCAGCAGAAGCTCTTTGATTTCCCTTAGCGAAAATCCGAGCTCCTTTGTGCGCCTAATAAACTGGATTTTGCCAAGAACGCCCTCGGAATAAAGTCGATAGCCCGATTCTTTTCGGGCTCGGGCTGCAAGCAGTTCCTGGCGCTCGTAAAATCGAATCGTTTCCACCCCTATGCCTGCACGCCGCGCTACCTTCCCGATGAATAGTGACGCAGATTCGCCATGTTCATAGTCCATATTGCCAGCCTACAGTCTGGACCTTACTACAGAGTCGAGAGAATTCTGAGTTTGGGCGATGAGCCAGAGCCTCGGCAGCCGAAGGAATCGGAATGCTTAAGAAGTGTCATGATCGCAACACGCTGGGTCGCAGCAAACTTCGCTCCAATCGCTCGCATATTTTTTCCCCTCATGGGCGGGGGAACCCGCGGGCGAGGCCAGGCCTAGAAAGGCGTCCGTCTCGGGCTCTATTATGCACTCGAGTTGCCTCTTTTCCATCTACTTAAGTCATTTCGGGCCGTCCTAGTGATGACCGGTTACATGCTTCCGATGGATGATGAGGTCGCTCAGATCCTGATCCAGATCGGCAACACCGAATCAGGGACTTTCAATGAGGTGCTACAATTGGATGGAGACGTGTTTGCCGGTTTGCTCCCGCCTCCAGAGAACGGGGGCCAGGACAAGTCGTATCGCGACCCCAACTACCCTCACTCAATTCCCGGGCTTCTAGATCCGGGCGGCCCAAACGAATTCCGCCGCCCGTGGAGTTACCCTTCATCGGTGGTCGAGCTCCACGAGACAATATTTGAGAATGAAGAGGATCCCGGAAAACCTCCGCCGACCACTTCCGGTCCGCACGCCGCCGGCGCGGCGCCGATAATTCTTTTCGGCGGAGTAAACTCGGATCCGGCACTCCGGGACCGGTTTGAAGCTGCAGGTACTCCAGGCGATGCTGACGAAGTAGGATTGGATGTCACGCCCACGAGCCACTTAGGAGATGCGGTCGCGTTTTCTGAATATTTCCTATGGCTGGAATCCAGAACTCCCGTACAGGGCGATGGCACCGCCGTACCGCTGGTCGAATGGAACCTCGATTCGGACTGCGGATATTGCTACCATTGCTGGGACTGGAACCGGAACAAGAACGCACCCTCTCAGCCGGATCCCGAGGGTAACACCTTTCTTCAGCCGTGCACGTGGCCCTCCCAAGCAGTCGGCGAAGGCGAAGATCAATATGAGCTGCGCCCGGGTGTGCTCAAGGATCTGGAGCGGATCAAGTGGTACCTGTGGCACGGCAGACCGCGTTGTCTTCGCACCAAGACATGATCACATCACGGGCAAAGCCGCTATCGGCGCGCACGATGCAAAAGGCTGCTTCCCGTGCTGAGGGTAAAGGCGAACGTGGACACGCTTCAGCCGTGGCACGACACAGAACTCAAAGCCGGGGACTGCTGGGAAGGTTGCCAGCTAACTAAGATCGTTGCGGAACAGATGCGTCGCCAAAGTGTCTTTAACCTTTGCGAGAGCCCTATCTTTTTCCGCCCCCCACACCACAACATGCCCGAAATTTCCGACGGAGAGCAAGCACCAATTCTCGCCGTTTTCGACCGCCCGAGTATGAAGGGCCCGGATCTCATCGTCCGGTGTCAGCCGCTCTACAACCTCCCGGAACGCGGCTACCAAGGTCCACCCTTTTTTTAACAGCGGTCCAATCTCTCGCATTTGTGCATCGGTTAATTTTGCATACTGGACAATTTCCTCAGGTTTTTGGATGAGGTTCCTGGCCTTGACCTCTGCATAGAACCAGCTTCCCAGAATCGCCTTGATTCGAGCAAGAGCCTTCTCGATGGCTGCGGGACTTGGTGGGACTTTAACGGCTGCCGCCGCGTCTTTGCTCGCTGGCTTTTGAGCTCCTCGCGCCACTTTTCCGCCTGCTGGCTGGGTGAGCTCTCGCGTCTCCTGCTGGGCGCTCCCATCTCGCTCCTGAGACGCGGCCCCGGATTTTCCTAAGCCAAACTCTCGGAATCGAGTATCTCGCAACGGACTCATCTCTGCAAGCGCACTGTTGAGGCGGCGCCTATCGGCTTTCACATCCTGATACAGGCTCGGGCTTGCGTCTCTAATTTGCCGCACTTCGAAAACTCTTCGCTCGTTAATGCCAATCTTTTTTGCCCCTTCTGAAAGAGTCCCCTTCGGTCTTCCTCGGCCTTTATTTTTCTGCGGATCCGGACTTAATTCAATTTGCTCGGACCATTCCAGCGCGATGGCGGCTTTTCGACCCACGCTAAGATGCCGTCTTCTAAGATTGCGGCTTAATACGAATTCCTCCGGGCTTCGCTTGGTGGCTTTTGCGTCAAATTCCTCAATTCGAGGTTTCACGCCGGCTATCTGGCAAGCCCTGTAGCGATTCCGACCGTCCAAAATTCTTCTCCTGCAGACGGAGAGGGAAAGGCTACGGTTACGAGAAGGTAGTTTTCACGGATCGATGCCAGCTTGTCCGAAGGATCTAAGACAACGGGTTCACCGCCATGGGTGCTATGAGTGCTATGCCGGTTGCGACACTCAGCGGCACTTAGGCATTGAGCGATTTCGTTGTCCGCGCTGCGGGAAGAACCTTAGCTTAGTATTCTTCCCAAGCCGGCTTCCTTACATCGCATTGAAGACCACGGTGCTGGGAGGTCGATTTTGATGCCCGGACTTCGGGGGCAAATCCGGCGTTGACCCCTGGATGTGATCAAGCGTGCCGAAACATCATCCAACCGGTTACAAAGCTTGACTCGCTACTTTGCAAACCAGAGTGTGGCGTTTGCGACATCGCTTCACCCGATCCCGTTTATCACTGGGCACCCCTCCTTGGAAGGGCCAGAGTCTCCCAAAATACGTGATCGAACGAGAAGTTCCCGACGCCGGGAAATCGTCTGTCGAAGACTTGCGCTCTGCCGCGCAAAACGTAGGTAGTCACTCCAGGTTCCGGGGGACATCCGGAGTGAAGCCTACTGCAGATTCTGTGAAGTTGGAATTGGCAGGACTTTTCAAACACCCTCTTAAAGGGCTCTGAGCATGTCGTCGAAAATCTTCGCCTCGCTGTCCCGATGAGCCTTCAGCCAGCCTTTACCGTGACGAACACCCCCGTGTGCAGTGTGAAGCCGCCAACCTGCCCACCGATCGTGACCACCTCGAAGTGCAGACCGATGTCTGGGTTGCGAAAACCCGCGGCGGCACGCAGCTCCGCCACCGCGTTGGATAGTGCATCCTGGAGTACAAAGTCCGACGACCAGCCGGTTGCTTCCACCGCCGCTCCCGTGGTCGGCGCGCTCTGCGGCGCCGTACTCGCCTGTGCTGACGGACTCGTCTGCGGCGGTTCGGTGCTGACGACAGGGACCTCCGTGCCAACAGAAACCTCCACTCGCTCAGGATTGTCGATGCCCATTGAATAGACGGCGACCTTCGCCGGCGTCGCGTCCATGGGAAATGACGCCGAGATCGTGCGATTCACGACGAGGTCCGGGTGGATCCCCGGGCGCGTCGTTCCGACCACTATGTACTCGTGCACCTCAGGCGCAGGCAGCAGCCGCTCGAGCGGATTGCGACAGATCCGCACACTGTCGGAGTACGGATTAATGGTCACCTCCGCCGAGAGGACTAGCGCCTTATGCGCTGTCGAATAGAAGGCCTTGATGTTTTCCGCGTGAAATAGTCGGCCGCAATCGTTCATGATTGTTTTCTCCTCGTTCAGAACCATGAGAGTTGATAATGCATCAGGTAGTATGAATCTCCTACGGACCCAATATCCTTAAGTAGCTGGACAGACATTCGTTCCCACGCGGGTGCGGGAGACCTTGCATCTATGGGGGTTCCCGAACGGTTTGGGGGAAGGAATCTCTATCTCCTACCTATCACCAAGGCAGCGCCACTGCAAGGTTAATAATAGCCCCAGATCTCGAAGGCTCCGATAACCCCGAATGACCAAGCGGCGCCGAGGTTCTGATACTGATTAAAGAATCGGTCTTCGCCCGTAGTTCGGTGAGCCTGCACATTATCCTTGATAGTGTTGTCCAAACGGAATCCATGGATAGCAGACTTAACTTGGGGTCCGATAGGCCCGCATAGCAGAAAGTGACTGATCATCGCTCATCTCCGGATTACCGCAACTCTCGCCATATTCCCTTTTGGGGCTATAGGTGATTATTATATTGCAAACGAACGCCTGCTTTGTACTTTTCATTTTTGTAATTCGTACGAACATTATTCGTCCGATCCCTCTCCCCTTGACGCCAGTATTTTTTGGGCTTTAGGCGCCGCTTGGTCCAGGATTCGCTCGAAGACAGATACCACCGGATGGCTCAGCACCCGGCTAGAGCGTCCGTTAGGCGAAGGATAACGATTGAAGAAAAAACCTTCAAAGGGATGGAAGATTCCAATCCCAGGAGAAACGCGAGATGAACATACCTCGATTTACGGCGGCCGCTTCCCTGTATAACCCGACGATGGCTAGGAACTTGCGTGTTATCGCGCGATCGCGCGATGTCTAATGGAAAGCCGTAGCATTCGGTACTGAGCGACTACATCGCACTCCAGGATCGCTTCACTATTTTCAAAAATATGGTTAATTATGGGATTAGCTTGGCAAGCATACGGATTGGGACATCTCGCGAAGAGCATCCACGGTTACTACTTTGTGTACCGGAACTTCGACAATGAGATGAAAACGAACCGCTGGTTCGCCAAATATGAGACTGGATCCGACAGGTTTGGAGAACAGGTGAGCAGGATTGAGTTCCAGGGATTCGACAGGCTTGAAGATGCGCAAGCATTTTGTGAGAAAAATGCGCTGGATGTAGAACGGGCGCTACACGGCGGGCACGAGACGCCAGAAGCACCTTGAGTTGAGGCAGAACTCGCAGCTGGAGAATCCAGCTAGACCTCGACCTGAATTGCCGAGATCAGACCCTTGCCGTGGCATTTCCTTCGTGAACGATCCATCGCCGCCTATCCCCGCGGAAATGAGCAAAACATTCGCTGAACTTGAAGAGCGTGAGATTACAGGGATTTTGCCGAAATGCTGAAGGCAGCACATTCTGCGATCGCATCGATCCTGGAGGCAATGAGCGCGGAGGAATTTGCTCACCATGCGCGATTGCCCGAGACATGCAAATTGGAATATGGCGACCGTATCCCTTTTGTCCGAAGACAGGATGTAAAAGGGTTCGCTAAGCGCAAACCCGTTTGGCTCAACCGGGTGTTGCAACCGGAACGGGTACTGGGCGCGGCAATGGCTATGGAAGCGGAAACACAGGCGAAGTCAATACCTCTAAGCCGAGCCTATCAAGATACCGACGATGAAAACGAGCACGCCGCCCACGATGACCTGAAACGCTGCGGAAAGCAGGGGCGTGTCCATGTAACGGTGGCGAATCCATGCGATGGCCGCAAGCTCGACCGCGACGATGGCTACGGCGACAATCATCGCATAATAGAAGTTGGAAATTAAAAAGGGAAGGGTGTGCCCGATGCCTCCCAGCGTGGTCATGAGACCGCAGACCGTTCCGCGGGCCCAGGGACGACCACGACCGCTAAGCACACCGTCATCCGACATCGCCTCCGCAAAGCCCATACTGATACCGGCGCCCACGGAAGCCGCCATGCCAACGAGGAAGGCATCCCTGCTGGTGTGCGTGGCAAAGGCGGCCGCGAAAACAGGAGCGAGTGTCGAGACGGAGCCGTCCATCAATCCAGCGAGGCCCGGCTGGACTATCTGGAGGACGAACCGGCGCCGCTCGGATTCGTTTTCCTCTTTGCTCGCACCGGAGGCTTTCTGCTTCTCATCCATTTTCTCGGCGAGGTCGTAGTGAGTGCTCTCCTCGGCGGCGAGATCCCCGAGCAGTTGACGCACCCCGGCATCGCTCGTCTGCGCGATGGCAGCCTGATAGAAATTGCGCGCCTCGGTCTCCATCATTTCCACTTCGCGCCGGATCATTGCGACCGGCAAATTGGCCGCCAGCCAAAGTGGCTTGCGAGTAATGAACCCTTTCACATCCTGGCGTCGGATCAGCGGGATGTGTTCGCCGAACCTTTCCCGGTAGAGGTTGATCAGCCGATGCCGATGACTGTCCTCCTCGTCGTGCATGGCCTGAAGCGACTGCGCCGTTGCGGGATAATCTTTGCGGATTCGCTGCGCCAGATCGACGTAAATCCGCCCATCTTCCTCCTCGGCTTGGATCGCGCAAGCAAGGACCTCCTGGACCGTAAGATCTTTGAGTTTTTTGGCCATGCTCCTAGATTCTATCCGTCATCAGCGCTTGATCCAAGCCTGGCGTCTTTCTTTGCCGATCAAAGACACTTTTTCTGATACGCATTTCCTGCAGATCATGCTCGAGGAAGACTATTTTCGCCTCGACGACAAACTTGCAACGCTGCCGGCATCCCGGACTATGTGAGTGATCTCTACGTCGCGAACAGCAAGGGCGGAGCCATCAGCGATCCGAAAGCGGTGACGCAGGAAATCGACAGTATTGTCCGAGACAATCGCGACTTCGAGCTTGCTGTTCTGATACTGATTAAAGAATCGGTCTTCGCCAAATCCATGGATTGCAGAAGGCTCGGGTCACAATACGACTTTGAAAGAAGCATCGAACGTCTTGAGCAATTTATCAGGAAAAAGGCGAGATGAGGCATTCGTTTGAAAGCCAAAACATGCGGGTGCACTGGCTGCAGCCGAAGGAATGCGGAAGGCGGACCGCGTATCGCGACAATAGTCTCACAGGTGGAGAACATGATCTGGGACGCCTGTCGGCATCAATATATAGGCAGTTGAACGGTCTACTACTGATTTTTGCTCACCTTCTCGGCACTGGTCTCCCGAATCTGATCCGCGGGTGATTCGGTTTTAATTGAGACGATCTTCCCGGTCTTGGCATCGATTTGGACTTCCGTGATGTTTCGGGTTTTGTGCTTCGCAATGTCGAAAGACCAGATCAACTTGCCATTCTCATTTTCTAACTCGGAACTCTTGATAGTTCCATTTGGTACCTTAGCCAATGCATTTATTCTCGCCTGTGTCTCGGTCACGGCGGCTTGCTTCTTTAATGCCGACTGAGATTCTTCTGCGGCCATAGAAGACGAAGCTGTAAAAGCGACCACCGCTACGAATGCAATCGACGAGAGGATAACGTTTCCTAATTTCATGATTCACCTGACCGTCTTGCAAAGGTTTCTGTTCAATTGTTTTCTTAATTGTAATGTTTGAAATCGAGACAGGAACACCAACTTTCCTACTGACCTAGTTCTAATGCAACCGAGGTGAATCGAATCAGTCAAAAATGACGAACTATTCATGTTCCTTTCAGAACCGTTTAATCAAACTCTGTTTTCTTGAGTGCACCCAGGATCGCGACGACTACCGCTGTTCGGTTCTGCCAGTTAGGATCGAAAAAACTCGCCCATTCTTGCTCTTCGGCCCTTGGGACTCGGAGATTTAAATGTGGGCCAAGCGAACTCTTTAGTGGTTGGACTACTCGATGATTGATTCCGAATGGTCGGCGTTTTGCGAATCCGTTCTTGAGGTCCAGAGTAGCGACTTCATGAAGGAAATGGAAGATCGGCTTCGGACACTGGGAACAAAAGTTCGATGGGAATATTTGATTCCGCGGTGCTCATGGCGTTTTCGTCCCTAACCTGCCGCACTTCGAAAAACCCTTCGCTCGTTTATGCCAATCTTTTTTGCCCCTTCTGATAGAGTCCCTTTTGGTCCACCTCAGCCTTTATTTTTCTGCGGAGCCGCACTTAATTCAATGCTCGGACCATTCCAGCGCGATGGCGGCTTTTCGACCCACGCTAAGATGCCGTCTTCTAAGATTGCGGCTTAATACGAATTCCTCCGGACTTCGCTTGGTGGCTCTTGCGTCAAATTCCTCAATCCGAGGTTTTCACGCCGGCTATCTGGCAAGCCCTGTAGCGATTCCGACCGTCCAAAATAACGCCTTTGTAGAGGATGATCGGTTCGAGTTGTCCTCGTTCCTTGATATCCCGGGCGAGTTGGGTCAATTCCTCGGAAGGAAGCTCCGGGAAGAGTGCAGCGAATGGATGCGGTTCGAGGGGATTGGACAAAATCATGTCACGTTCTCAGCCATCGGTTGAGGCACACTTTGGGCGGTCTGCATGAACGTTTGTCCGTTTTAACACCTTTCTTCTTCTGTAGACGGGGAGGGAAAGGCCGAAATGTTCAGCCGGCTCGCCATGATCACGCAATCGATATAGCGCTTTAAGCACCTATTGCGATAAACCCGTTGTCCTGGATCCTTTGGTCAAGCTGGTTTCGATTCGTGAAAACTACGTTCTCGTAACTGGTGCTGACCAAGCGCGAAAAGCGTGCCTGCAAAGACTGTGAAGAACAAGGCGATCTTCCCTTGTGGGCATGTCGTGTGCCCGAAGAAACGAGCGTTTGCTTCCGATATAAATTCGGCGGATCGTCTTAATTGCACTGCCATCTTGAAAATGTCGCCCAAAAAGCCCCTGAAAATTCCGCTATTTCCAATGGCTAGCGGACGCGATGAAGTTGACGAGCTTTTGGGGATCTCCATCGAACAACTCAGTAAACAGGTACCTTTCCGGCACACTCCGCATCGGCATGATTTTTACCATTTGTTTTGGGTTGAATCAGGCAATGGCATTTTTGTGAGCGATGGCCGAAGTTACCCACTCACTCGCGGCAGTCTGATTTTCGTTCCGCCAGGCCAAGTTCACGCCTGGAAACCGAACGACACGTTGAATGGTTATGTCTTATGTTTTGAACCGGCGTCGCTCTTCGGTGGAAATGACCGGCCTTATCGTCTGCTTCATGATCTAGGGCAGTTTAGCGCAACGACGAAAGATCGAGCCACTTTTCAAATCGCCGGTTCGACCTATCAGATTCTCCGGGCCGCATTCAAAGACTTGTCCAACGAATCCAGTGGGAGTGCGGAATTTCGTAGCGACATGTTACGTTCTCAAGTTACCGCGCTTTTGATTCGGTTGCATCGGCTCTGCTTGAGCACAACATCTGCTGAGGTTCAGGGATACTCTACTCAGTTGAATAGCCGTTTTTTGTTGCTTCTCCAAAAGGAAGAAGGAAAACTCCAGCGCACAAGCTTTTACACATCGGCTTTATCTGTCAGTACGCGCGTTCTTGTTGATGCTGTCTTGGCAGAGACAGGGAAATCACCAAGCACCTGGATTCGGGATCGAACTCTGTTAGAGGCTCGGCGTTTGCTAACCTACACCGACTTGACGATCTCGGAAATCGCTTATCGGCTAAACTTTCGAA
>DATHPI010000132.1:0-21709 GCA_035484035.1 Chthoniobacterales bacterium | reverse complement strand
ATATCCGTTTCCGTGCGAATCCCGCCCCCAACCGTGAGCGGCATAAAGCATTGTTCCGCGGTGCGCCTGACGACGTCGATCATCGTTTGCCGGTTTTCCGAAGAAGCAGTGATATCCAGGAATACGAGTTCATCGGCCTCCTGGCGGTTATATTCCATCGCGCACTCCACCGGGTCACCCGCATCGCGCAACTGGAGAAACTTCGTCCCTTTGACGACACGACCGTCCGTGACGTCAAGACAAGGGATAATTCTTTTCGCCAGCATTTGAGCAGGAATTTACCTGGCTGGTCGCTCCGTTAGCCAAAACCGAGATTGGTCGTCAAAATATCCGAACACGCCGGTGGAGTACCAATCACCGTTCGGGGTCGCCATCGTTAGTGCCTCTCCGGTCGAAAGATCAGCCAGCGTTTGCCGGCGGGGCAGGAACGAACCTCGGATCAATAGCTCTCCGATTTCATCCGGTCGCGAGGCCACCGGCGCCAAGGCGCGGTTGGCCGGAGATTTCTTAGTCTCCTCACGAACAGAAATCCGAGTCTCCACGGTTGAGTAAAAACTCCCCACAAGTATCGCGCTTTCTTTGCGCTCGTACTCCTTCAATGGGAGTGCGGCGAGCGGCAGATCATCGTAAAAAATCAATTCGATATTGGCATGCTGCCTGCGCCCGGTGAAATAGTCGATCTCCTGGGGTTCGAGCGGCGCATCCGTGATGTACACTCGGTGAAAGGTCGAAAACGGTTTGCGCAGTAGCCTTCGAACAATGGGACTTTCAGCCGTGGTGCGCGTCGGCTTGAACTTATCCACCTGACGGTCAAGACTTCTTCCGGAACGGGACCCAATCATACTGGTCAAACCAGCCGCCAGATTGCCAAGCAAGTGCAGGGCCGAAGCACAGAGATCGATCTCGCCGGCTTTCAACTTCAGCTGAGAGACCAACAGTTGGACACTCTGGCGCAGCTGGTCTTGCGACCAGGCACGGACACCCAGATGACTAGACGCGTCGCGTACCAGGGTTATCAGTGCTGCTGAATCTGCAGATGGTTCTTCTAGTGCACCCAATTTCCCCAATCGCAGCCATCGTGCCTGGGAACGAACATGACCGACAAAAATCTTGGCTGGAATCTTCCTCAGAACGGCGTCGAAATGAGACCCGACCCACCCTCTCTTTGGAATAATAGCAGCCTTCGGCTCCAGAGCGCTTACCCAGGAAATGAACTCGTCGTGAGGAGCTGCATGATCAGACAGAATCGGGACTGCCCCAATTTGCAGCGCCGCCAGAAGGTAACTGTATTTCTCCTGAGATGGACCGATTCCAATCAGGATCCGGTCACCTGGCATGACTTTTTTTTCCCGCAGTTCAAACGACAGAAAATCTACGAGGCGATTCAATCCCGAATACGTCAAAACTCGGTCGCCAGAGAGGCACCGGTCGATCAGCGCCGGGACGCCAGGTTGGAGCTCGGATCGTTTTCTGAGCGTTTGAACAAAATTCATTATCAATTAAAGCGCATCGAGAATCGGCGGGTAAATGTCTCCCCCGGCGGAATTGTTTGAATCCCGAGCTTCTTCTCGAAAGCTCGCTGCTCCTGGTGATCAGGCAGGCCCCAACAGGGCTCAATACAAATAAACGGATTCAGATCACTCCAGATCGTAAAATAAGGGGCATCTGAAATATCCAGTTCAACTTGTCGGTTTTGCCCGAAGTCCAGAAGTTTCACAACATAGCTGTCTGATTCGATGGTTTCGAGGAGGAATGACCCCGGCAACTCAAACGGCTTAATCGGCATGGTCGCACCGTCCGATTCGAATTCAACGGTTTCTCCGCTCAAAAAGTTGTTTGGTGCGAGGTACCGGCGGTAGGTTCCTCTCGGCAGAACGACCCGCGCTTGGTCGAAAGACGAAACCGCAAATCCGGGATGCAATCCAAAACTGACGTGGGACGGGCGCTCCGTTTCTTCGTTATGGAAATTGAACGTCACTTCCACCGTGTCGTGATGCAAAGCGTATTCGATTCTGAACGAGACTTTGCGCGGGTATTCGAGCGGTAAAATCTGGCTGCTCGGGAGCGAATAGCTGAGCGTACCCCGTTCCGCGAGTAGGACTTCCGGGTCAGCGAACTTTTTGTGTCTTAAGAAGCTGTGATTCCCGCCGCGGATTTCGTCTCCTTCGTAGAATGTCTTTTCGCCTTTGATCCGGTGCAGAAAATAACCCATCACGGTTGCATGACTTTGCCACCCCTTTTGAGGGGGCTTTACCTCTCCATCCCTGTAAAGGTAGCCGGTCAACCCGCCGTCGGTCGAATGCCGCGCCACGCTTATTAACTCCGCCCCCTGGTTATCAACCTGAATTCGATAGCCACTTTCAATATCAGCTATCTCGTGCAATCGATGGCCGTCTTGCTCAATGACGCGGTGTTCAAAACCCATACCCTTACCAGTGGCACAAATGCGCCGCGAGACCAAGTGCGGAAAAACTGCAGAAATCAGGAGTTCTGGAGTTCTGGAGTTACAGAATAGTTTTGCGGATCACCGTTTTGCCGCTGGTCGTGAATTCTTGGCATGTGCGTCCGATTCAAGTGGCGAATCTTCGCCTCCTGAACTCCTGCAACTCCGGAACTCCTGCAACTCCTTCTTCTCACGCTCCTGTACCAACGTATTCAGCGGAATAGGTATCAAACTTGGAGACCGTTCCTTGCTTGGGGGCCTTCTTGACGTCGTAAACGTTATTCCCAACAACCTCTTGCGTCTGCGTGTCGTAGATCATCACTGATTTCGCACCCACCGAATTTTTTTCGCGGACGGTATCCACAGCGATATAGCGCCTCTTTCGGTACTGGGCCCTGCGCTCAGCAGACGCTCTCTCATAAGCCAAACGCGCTCGTTCTTCGGCATATTGGCGCTGGCGTTCGGTGGCCTTGTGTTTGGCGACCACGTAAGCCGTAACCCCAGCTAATGTGCCTGCCGCGAGACCTATCGCCACTGCCTGCGACGGGCTTGCTCCCACGGCCGCTGCTAGACCACCTGCCAAAATGCCTGCGCCGGCTCCGAAGACCGCGCCGTTCGCCTCCGGAGACATATTTTCACATCCGGTGAGAAGCAGCCCAGCCACTAGGACAGCTGCCGACGATTTGATCAAACCCGCGTTCATAGGGAAAATTGCGAGCCGGTAAAGTATCGAGTTCCCTAGGTGGAAACAAGCAAATACAAGCAAACTTTGTTAATCCGCCTCATCCGCACCGAACTTCGGCGGGACGAAGCTCAGCACCAGAATTGAACCGAGCACCAGCGCAGCGGCGACGACGTAAAGGCCGTAATCGCTTCGCTTTGTCAGATCGGCAAACCAACCGACGATCGAGGGACCAAAAAAACCAGCCAGGTTACCCAGCGAATTGATCCAGGCTAAACCAGCAGCGGCGCTGGTACCCGCCAGCAAGGCAGTTGGCATCGGCCAGAAAAGCGGCAAAGTCGCCAGGATTCCCATAGTGGCAATCGTTAATCCAACCATGGCGATCAGCGTGTTTTGTCTGAACAGATTGCTGATTACGATTCCGATCGCTCCCAGAAAAGAGGCCAGAGCGAAATGGAGGCGCCGCTCTCCTGAACGGTCCGAGCTCCGACCCAGCACCACCATGGCAATTGCTCCGAAACTATACGGGATCGCGGTGAGTAGGCCTAGGTACAAAGGATCCGTGACCCCGGTATTCTTGATCAGTTGCGGAATCCAGAAACCGGTTCCGTACAAGCCCATCACGGAACAAAAATAAATCGCAGCGAATAAGATTAAGTGCGGATTGAAGAAGATGCCGGATAAAGGGAGGTCCATCTTATGGGCCTCCTCAGCTTGGAGATTCTGCTCAAGGAGTCGCTTCTCGTCCTCATTCAGCCATTGAGCAGATCGCACCCCATTCGCGAGCAACCAAGGGACAAAGATTCCAAGCACTATGGACGGTATCCCCTCCAGCAAAAAGAGCATTTGCCATCCCCTCAGTCCCGTTGTCCCGCTAAACTGATGAAGAATCCAACCCGATAACGGCGCACCGATGACGCCGGTCAACGCCACCGCCAACATGAAAAGTGCGGTCATTTCCCCGCGGCGCCGAGACGGAAACCAATAGGTGAGATACAGAATGACTCCGGGAAAAAAACCTGCCTCCGCGATACCAAGCAACAACCGAAGACCATAAAACATCCACGGGGAATTCACGAAGATCATCAAACAGGAGACGATTCCCCAACTCACCATGATCCGCGCAATCCAGAAGCGTGCGCCAACCTTCTCCAACAGAATGTTGCTTGGAACCTCGAAAATAAAGTAGCCAAGAAAAAAAATGCCGGCGCCGAGGCCGTAAACAGCGTCGCTGATCTGCGGAACGTCCGTCTGCATCTGCAACTTCGCGAAGCCGACGTTCACTCGATCGAGGTAGGCGGCGATGTAACAAACGAATAATACCGGGATTACTCGCCGGGCGACTTTACGGTAGAGAGCGTCTTCAGACACCGACGCCGCAATTGGGGTGGCAGGCATTTTGTGTTGCCTTTCAAAAGCTTTTCGCGTCGATCAATCTCGTACTTCTACCTGTAGTTGATTCCGTTATTCCGGCACCATTCGATTGCCCGGGGATTCCCGGCGCGTGCGGACCGCCTAAACCATTCCGCGGCACTCTTAGAATCCTTCTGCAGACCGAGACCTTCTGCCAGGCACCCGGCATAGAAGCACATGCCCACTGGATCCCCCTTTTCAGCACCCTGTTTAAAAAGGTTGGCGGCAATTTCTGGACTGCGTTGCACGCCTTCCCCGTTCATATAAAGCACGCCCAAATTCGACAAAGAGAGAGGATACCCTTCGGCCGCGGCCGCCTCATAAAACTTACGGGCCTGATCAAAATCACGCACCTTTCGAAAATGGGTACCCAGCAGATCCATTGCTCTTGGCTCGCGCATGGCTGCCGCCTCTTGCAGGAAAGCCACAGCTTTCGGCACGTCAATCTGGACCCCTTTGCCGAAATAATAACATTCGCCGGCCAGATACTTGCCCACACGGTCCCCGCTATTCGCCGCCTGCAGAAAATATTCCAACGCTTTCCGGTCGTCGCCCGGCTGGCGTCGGTTCGAGTACGACAAACCGGCCTCAACCATGGCAGGCGTACTTCCCTTCGCTGCCGCAATTTCAAACCATTTCATCGCTTCAGACGGGTTGCCTTCCCGCGAGAATTGCCCAATGATCAACATGGCAGGGACAACTCCTTTTTCTGCTGCTCGAAGCAAGTCTGGTTTTGCCTCCTCGTAGGAATCCGGGTCCGGCTTTCCCGGCGTGCCGTGCAGCTCAGCAAGCAGGTTATCAAGGCGTTTTAGAACCACCGATCTTTCAGGGTAACGATCAACCAGGTCTAGATACGCCTTTAAGGCGCCCTGCCAGTCGCCCGACCTGCCAAGTTCCTGCGCCGCGCGAAGCTTTTCCTGGATATCGTCGATCGGTACCGGCGTCGGCGAAGGACTCTGCTCCTTGGAAGTAGGTGAAGGGCTCACATTCTCCTCGGGCGTCGACGAAGGAGTTGTTGCCTCTTCCGGAGTCGCAGTCGGCCTGGCCGTCGGTTGCTGCCGCGGAGTGACGCTGCTCGCGGGCGTGGGGCGCGCCGTGCCCGTTTCAGCAAACTGCTGTCCCACAAAATACCGGTAAACCGCGTATCCGGCCAAGCCAAGTCCACCCAGCAGTAGAACCACTAGCCCGCACATCAAGAGCAAACCGGCCACCGAAGTCTTTCGTTCTTCAGCGTCCTGCCGCAGGTGTGGTATCGCCACGGCAGGAGACGGCGGCGGAGTTTCTGCGACGACCGGCGGGGCATGGGTCTGAGACGGCGGCGCCAGCGCTGCGCCACCGGAATGGGTACTGGCGTGTGCCGCGATCGAACTCGGCGAAACGTATTCACTCCTTTTGCCGAAAATTTGGTCTTCCAACAGGTTGCTCATTTCCACCGCAGAAGCCAATTCGTCGGTCAGACCTCGACGCAGAACTGTGTTCCCCTGTTCGGAGAGAACCGAGATCGGCGTATAGCGGCCAGTTGTTTCGACGGTATGCCGCGGGCCGCCCATCAGTTCGTAGATCAGAAGGCTCAACATCCCGAGGTAACTGGCGCGCGGGCCTTCGCCGGAAGAGCTCTGGACAAGCGTCGCCGAGCCGGCCCAGGTCGCGGAATCGGAAGAAGAGAGCGAAAAGTCGACCGGCTCAATCTTGACGCCCAATTGGCTCCATTGAGTTAACGGCCTCTGAAGTAATGCCTGATCAATTGCTTCTTCCGACAAACCAGGAGTGGTCAGATGGACGCCGGAAATGGTCAGCGCCATTTGCTGCAATTGGTTGTCTCGCGCATGATCAGCCGCCGGCGCAAGGAGCTTGAGCAGGAGAAGTGCTTCCTGTGGAGCGAGCGCCTTCCGGACCCGGAGGATCTCTACCAAAGAGGGCCCAATGATGATTTCCTGGACCAGAAAACTTTGTTGGCCAACACTCTCTATCGAATAAATTTCCTGCAATTCCGGCCTGGGCGCGCGGCGGAGCTGGTCAATTTCTTGCTCCAATGCAGTATATCGCTTGCTGTCGGCTAAAAATTCCCGGTTGAATACCAGGAGCAAAACCTTGCAATCTCGCTGGAGATCGTCGGCCAAAAATCGTCGGCCCTGCGGGATGTCGCCGAGGTCGCGCCCGAGCTGGTAGCGCCCGGCAAGAACAGTCGGTCCCTGGGAAGTTGGTGGTCTACCTGTGGAGAGTGCCTGCGTCGCAAGCGTGTCGGGCTCTTCCGCCAGCCTTGGAAGGGTTGCAGGCGACCGCTTAGTCGCCGTGGCGTTGGCCTGGATCGCTTCGATGCAGCGAAGGACTTCCTGCCGCAGATCGGCCGGCGATTGCGGCCGATTGACGCGATCCTTTTCCATCATCCGCTGTACCAATTGCACCACACAGGAAGGAGACCCTTCCAGTGGTTCCAGAGGCAGCGGTTTGTAAAGATGCTGACTCATGATCTGCGCAACCGAACCGGCATAGGGCGGACGGCCGCAGATCATATAGTAGAGCGTTGCTCCAAGGGAATAGATGTCCGAACGAATGTCGATATCCCGTTCTTCCAATTGTTCAGGACTCGCAAAATGGGGGGTGCCGACAAATCCTCCCCCAACGGTCAATGTTCCGGAATCTTCTCCCTCTCGTTTAGCACTTTTGGCGAGTCCGAAGTCGATCACTTTCACGACCTTTTCGCCCTCTTCATCGACCAGCATGAGGTTCGCCGGCTTAAGGTCCCGGTGCACCAATTGCTGCTTAACGGCGGCTGCGAGGGCTCGAGATACCTGCAGCGTAATCTCCAGCGCTTCGAGCGGGCTCAGCGGTCCGGTCCGCTTCATGAAGATATCGACGGTCTCGCCATCGATAAACTCCATTGCGTAGAAATAGCTCTCGTGATCCGTGCCGAGGTGAAAGACCGATGCCACATTCTGGTGACGAAGCGCCGCAGCGGCGCGAGCCTCCCTGAGAAATCGCTGCCGGGCCACATCGCTATTGAGGTAGGCGTTATTGATCACCTTCAAGGCAACCGGACAACGAAGATTCGTGTCGTACGCCTTATAGGTAATGCCCATGGCGCCCCTACCCAATTCCCACGGACTACCATCGCCACGCCTTAGAACCTCGTAATGCTGGTAACGCTCAGCGTCCGCCATTTTAGTGAAACCTCACTAAAGCAGACCATCACGGAAGGCGCAATAGGAAGAAGGAGTCAGGAGTTGCAGGAGTTCAGGAGTTGCAGAATGGAAGAGTGGCTCTACCAGAGAATTGTTCAACTGTGCCAGCAGATCCCCCCCTCCTGCCATTCCTGATTCAATTGGCCGAGCCAATCTCCATTCTGCAACTCCTGAACTCCTGCAACTCCTGACTCCTGATTCAATTTCCCAGTTCGAACCGCACGGGCGCAGAGAAAGCTTGACCGTTCGGCGGCGGTGGCAGTTTCGTGATTTTCTTGCCGGCTTCTCGAACCGAATCATCCACCACCGCGTTCCCGGAACCTTCCACGATGTCGAATTCGGTCACCGTTCCATCCGGTTCCACCTTGAGTTTGACGGTGACCGCCAACATTTTGCCAAGCGCCATCTCGCCGGTCGGTTGATTCCAGGCCGCCTGGAATCGATTCGTCAGCACCCCAACGTATCCCACCAATGCCGAATCTCCCAATCCGCTCCCCTCGGCCTCTCCTGGCCCTTTCCCGGTTCCACCATGGGAATGAGTTCCCGGTCCGTTGGACGCCTGCTCGTGCGCTTGTTTGCCCTTGCTTTTTCCGGCCTCTGCCTGCTGCGCGCTTGGCCCAGGCGAGGCATTCGGCTTTGCATTTTTTTCCGTTTTCATCGGGGATGACTTCGGCTTTGGTGAAGCGTTACTCTTTGATTTCTCCTTCTGCTCATCCTCGTCCTTTTGCTTCTCTTTCTGTTTTTCCTTCGGCTTCTCTTTGGAGTCATCCTCGTCTTTCGGGGAGGATTTTGGCGTCGGCGAATGAGCAGGTTTCCCCTTGGGCGTCGATGAAGGCTTAGGCGTCGCTTTTGGAGTGGGTTTGGGTGTCGGTTTCGGAGTGGCCTTGGGAGTTGGTTCGACTGTAGGCCGCGGGGTGGGAGTTGCAGTCGGCGTTGGGGTCGGATCAGGTTTGAATATGGGCAAGTCAGATGGCTGAACTAATGGCGGCGCCGAGGGAATGGGCAGCGGGGTCGGAGGAACGATTGGCGGGGTCGGAAGTGGTGCTTCCTCATTTGTCTCCGGTTCCGTATTCTGTTCCTCCTCCGGCCGTGACGGTTCGCTTGGGGCCATCTGTGGTCCCCCGTCAGGAGTCGCCTGCGATTCCGCCGGAACCGAATCGCCACCGAATGACCCAGGGTTCATCCAGACGACGGTATCAACCTGTTTCTTCGATTGGAGCATGGCCGCCAGCAGGAGGCCGGCCAGCAGGACTAGGTGAGCGGCGGCGATTCCGACGAAGGTTAACTTGAAGCCTCTGTTCGGATCTTCATCACCTGGGGTAGCCCGCCATTGCTCACCGCTCATCGGGACGTGTCAGGACGCCTACCTTCGAAATTTTGGCTCGCTGAAGGATATCCATCACGTCGATGAATTTCTGAATGGGCAATTCCTTGTGTGGACGCACCACCACCGCCACCTCCGGTCTTTCGGCATGCAGCGCAACCAGACGCGATTCTAACGCCTCCGAATCAACGATCTGGTCATTGATCCTCATGACATCGTCCTTGTCGATCGAAATCGTTTGCACTTGAGAGGGATCGACGGATTGAGTCGCCTCCCCACTGGTGGGCACCACCAGGTTCACGCTGTTTTCCATCAACGGAGTCGTGATGATAAAAATGATCAGCAGGACAAACGCAAGATCGAGCAGCGGAGTCACATTGATCTCCGTCAGTGTCTGCAACGTGTGACGATCAGAAAAACGACGCATCCTATTTATTGACGAGAACCGGCCGGAACGAATGGTTCACGTATTTGTGCTCGAACTCGGAGCAAACTTCCGCCGCAAAATTGTCGTTTTGCACAATCAGGGAACGAATACTCGTCACCAGAAAGTTGTATCCGAACATCGCTGGGATGGCGACCAGCAATCCGGTCACGGTGGTGATCAGGGCGCCCGAAACGCCAGGAGCCATCGCCTGCAGATTCGCTGAGCCTGCCATTGCCACTCCGGAGAAGGTGTCCATGACACCCCAGACGGTCCCCAGCAGGCCGAGAAACGGCGCACCGCTCACCGCCGTGGCCAGCAAAATCATCTGGGACTCTAATCGCAACGCCGATTCGCCGACTGCTCTTTCCATCGCTGTGGTCACGACTCCCATTTGTGAGGGTGTGATCCGCTCAGCAATTTCCAAACGCACCCAAAAAGTGTCGTCTACCTCCGTAGATCCGAGCAAGTGAAAGGCCAGCTCTTTGCATCCAGCCCGATAAATGGAATAAAGCGGAGAACCGTCAAAGCGCACTTTGGACTCGTAGATCTTCAATGGCTGCCGATCGGAACGAAATAGATGAAGAAACCGGTCGTTCTGCACCCTGGCCAACCGGACGACTCTGATCTTGGTGATCATGACTGACCAACTGAAAATGGACGCCACGAAGAGCGCTGAGAGGACGAGTTTTCCCTCGAAAGTCGCTTCTGTAAAAGCGTATACCAGTCCCCCGGACTGAGCCGCTATCAAAGATGTCAACGCCAGCACAGGATATTATGTTTAGCGCGAGAAACGGTAAAGGCAATGGATAGGATGGCGGCCGCCGCCGATCCTTGAGATTCCCGGTTTTCGCCTTACTGGTATCTCTTGATGCCAAAAATCGCTTTTCAGCGTCTCTTATCTGCGCTCGTCGCGGCCGTTTTGTTATTCGCTGCGCCCTCCCTCAAAGCGCAAAACAAGTACGATGTCCTGGCTCGTGTTCTGCAGCCGTATGGAGCGCTCTTTTATTCAAAAGCTGCCACCAAAGCTTTGCAGGCGGATGTGATTCTCCGTGAAGGTCCACCCACCGCCGCGCAAATTCGTGATCAGCCTCTTCGCGTCTTTCTGCAAATGCCGGACAAACTCCGGATTGAGACTCTTGACCCCCAGCGTCGAGTCGTCTTTTGCCGCAATGGACAAAAAGTGTGGATTTATCCCCGAGAGTATCTGCCCGGTATTATGGTAGCTGGCCGCCGGCCGGCTGGAGACATCCGGATTCCAGATTTTCGTCTACCGCTGAAAGACCAACAGATTCTCTGGATCCCTGCTCTGTTTCAAATTCTGCGATTTGAACCTGGATCAGATACCGCAGGGGCACCGACATGGATCCTCGATTTTCAGGTCGCCCCAGAATTTGCGCAGGCCCTGAAGTGCGATCCCTGGACGGCGACCGCACAGGTCAGACAGAGCGATTACGGAGTGCGGCGCCTCCGGGTTCAGAGCACCAACTGGACCGGGTCATTTGACGTTCTTGCTTGTCGATTTGAAAAATCGTTACCGCCTCAAACCTGGGAGCCCGACCCGGAATTGGCAAAAGAGGCGACTCCCGTACCGCCACAATTCTTTGACTCTGCTCTGGAGAAAATAGCGGCCATCGCCATCCCGAGATGAGATCCGGTTTCATCGATAAGCTCATCGAGCGAATCCGGCGGGTTCAACCGGAAGAAGTCCAAAACTATCTTGTCCGGCTGGCGCACGAGAAGGGCTTCCTGGAGCGGATTTTCGATGCGCTCCAAGAGGGCGTCATCGTGACTGACGTTAACGGTAAAATCCAATTTATCAACGCGGCCGCCGCTCAGCTTTTCGGGGTTGAGCCCGAGGAGGCTTTTGGGCGACCGCTAGAGGAGAAACTGCGCGGGCTGGACTGGATGACCCTTCGCTCCAATGAGGTTTCCGTCAGTCGGGATATCGAGGTCTTTTATCCGCAACACAGGTTCCTTAATTTTTACGTCTCGCCGCTGCTTTTACACAAGGACGGTGAAGAGGCGCACGCGAAGCGCCAGGACCTGGTCGGGTACGCCATTATTTTGCGCGACATCACCGAAGATCGCCGGATGGCCGAGCAGACGATCGAAAGCGAACGATTGTCCGCGCTGACGTTATTGGCCGCCGGCGTGGCACACGAAATTGGTAACCCGCTCAACTCCCTGAATATCCACCTTCAGCTCATCGAGCGGAAATTGCGCAAGGCTCCTTCCGAGCTCCGGAGCGACATGGGCGAACTGCTCGCCACCGCCAAAAGCGAGATCCAAAGATTGGACTCGATCGTCCATCAGTTTCTACGGGCAATCCGCCCCTCGACTCCACAATTTGAAGCGCACGATCTGAACGAAATTCTCCAGGAATCTGTTGCCTTCCTCCGACCTGAAATCCGAGACCGCGACATCATCGTCGAGCTGGATCTCGACCCGACTTTGCCACGGTTGCTGGTCGATCGCGACCAGATGAAACAGGCCTTTTATAACGTAATCAAAAACGCGTTTCAGGCCATGCGGGCGGCCGGGATTCTTCATATCCGATCGTGGCAAAGCGAACTTTACGTCTCCGTTTCCTTCCATGACACAGGCGGCGGAATCTCACAGGATCAGATGAGCAAGTTGTTTCAACCCTACTTCACCACCAAGTCATCCGGGTCCGGGCTAGGGTTGTTGATCGTCCGGCGGATCGTTCGGGAACACGGCGGCGAGATTGAAATCGAGAGCAACGAAGGAAAGGGCATGCGCATCACGATCCATCTGCCGTTCGGAGACAAGGGTATTCGCTTATTGCAGGACCAAGTGGACGGGTGAAGAGCATGCGAGGAACGATATTGATCGTAGACGACGAGAAGCCCACCAGAGAAGGGTTGCGCCAGTCGCTTGAGGACGAGTTCGATGTCTACACCGCAGGAACTGTGGAGGAAGCTCTTAAGGTCCTCGACGCGGATTCTATCGACTTGGTACTGACTGACTTACGACTACGCGGCGAAGATGGAATGGCACTGATTGAAATGGTCCTGCAACGGCCTCGGGCACCGGTTTGCATGCTGATGACCGCCTACGGTTCGATTGCCACCGCCGTCGAAGCCCTCAAACGGGGCGCCTATGATTTTGTCACCAAACCTGTGAATATCGACGAACTTGGGCTAAAGATCGCGCGGGCCATCAAGGGGCGCCAGACCGAGCACGAAAATCTTCAGCTCAGGCAACAGGTCGACAAACGTTTTGGCTTGGAAAACCTCATCGGCGAATCCAGCGCAATGCATGAAATCTTCGACACGATTCGTCAGGTCGCCCCCAGTCGCGCTACAGTTCTCCTAACGGGCGAGAGCGGAACGGGCAAGGAACTGATTGCTCACGCGATTCACAATCTCAGCAGCCGTAACAAGACGCGTTTTATCGCGTTCAATTGTGCGGCCTTCTCGCCGCAGTTGATCGAGAGCGAGCTCTTTGGTCATGAACGGGGTGCATTCACTGGCGCAATCGAGAGGCGCGTCGGCCGATTCGAACAAGCAGCCGGAGGTACCCTCTTTCTCGACGAAATCGGTGAAATTGATTCGAATATCCAGGTCAAGCTCCTGCGTGCACTTGACCCGGGACTTTTTGAACGCGTCGGGGGCAACCAAAGTATTCAGGCGGATGTGCGTTTGATTGCGGCCACCAATCGGGATCTTGCCGCGCTCGTTCGCGAAGGAAAATTTCGGGAGGATCTTTATTATCGGCTCGCCGTCGTTCAAATCCGCGTCCCTCCTCTCCGTGAACGCAAAGAGGATATTCCGCTGCTGGCCAATACATTTCTGAAAGAAATCTGTGAGCGCGACGGGAAGGCGTTCCGGCCCTTGTCTCCAGACGCCATGGAGGCCCTTCTGCGTTACGATTGGCCTGGGAACGTACGGGAATTGAAGGGTGCGATCGATTCAGGCGTCACCTTAGCGACTGGCAACCAAATCACCGTCAGAGATCTGCCCCTAACAGTGCAGGGGGCTTCAGGCGCTCTTCCTCTCCGCGAAGTGGGAACCCAGGATTTCGTCAACATCCACGACAACGAGGTCCGCCTGATCATGCGAGCCTTGGACGAAAGCGGTGGCAACCGCACCGAGGCCGCGAAAAAATTGGGGATCAGCCGGCGTACCTTGCATCGGCGACTCAAGGAACTTCAACTGTCGAAGTGAGCCCGGTTGAGCAGGTCACGGCGCAGGTAGGGTGAGGCTCCGCCCGAACCAGGGCTTGCCGCGTGGTCCCGCCCGACAATGTAATCCCTCACAAATTCTCGCCAGACGAGCCCAGCCTTTGCAGGGGGATGACGTCGCGGCACGGAACAACCCTAGCAAAAAACAAGAGTCGATAGCCGAATCCGACGACGGTTACGGCTACGATTAGAGGGATAGGCACAGAAGCTGCATCTTTAGGTGGCGAACGACGTAATCCAGGCTCGGAGAGCGGTAGCCGGACGAAGGAGAAAAGGAAAAGCATGAAGATTGCACGATTTTATGGGCACATCGCACGACCGAATGCCTCGGTGGCAAGGGGTTTAAGAAGTGAATCTAAGCGGCGGAAAGTCGTCTATTCTCTACACACACCGACAGGAGAGGAACTTCGTAGCCACTGAGCCATCCCTATCCTGTTAAGGCATTTATGCGAATATTTCGATGGCTTTTCATTCTTTTGGGCGTCCTCTTTATCGGCGGAATCTGGTATTATTTCAGCCAGCAGAACGCCTCTCGGGACGCCGTTGACGCTTCGAAAACAAAAACGGGGGCAAACGGGCAGCACGGCGGCCCGGGTGGTAGGGTACCGGTTGTCGCCGGCTTCGCGCAGAAACGCGACGTACCTATCTACCTCGACGGTATCGGTACCGTTCAAGCCTTCAACACGGTGACCTTCCATCCTCAGACAAGCGGGATACTCACCCAAGTCGCCTTCCAAGAAGGCCAGGATGTGAAAAAGGGCGATCTTTTGGCGGTGATCGATCCGCGCCCGCTCCAAGCCCAGCTGGATGGAGCAGTCGCCAGGAAGAACCAGGATCTCGCCCAGCTCAATAACGCTAAAATCCTTCTTACCCGAGATTCTGATCTTTTCAAGAAAGGTGCCCTCGACAACCAGACTTACGACACTCAACGATACCTGGTTGACCAGTTGGACGCCACCGTCAAATCCGACCAGGCCGCCATCGACAACGCACAAACACAGCTCAGTTACACCCAGATTACCGCACCGTTTGATGGCCGGTGTGGAATTCGTCAGGTGGATCAGGGAAATTATGTGACGCCCGCCTCGACTCTGATGGTGCTCACCCAACTCAAGCCGATTTCGGTCGTTTTTACTCTTCCGCAGCAGAATCTGTTAGCGGTTAATGAAGCCTTTGCCAAAGGCCCTCTCAAGGTCTATGCGCTCGACAGCACTCAGAAGAATCTACTGGACGAAGGAACTCTCGCCGTCGTCGACAACCAGATCGATCCGACCACGGGCACCATCAAGTTGAAGGCTACCTTCCAAAATTCGAATTTAAAGCTGTGGCCAGGCCAATTCGTCAATAATCGCCTGCTGGTTTCCACCCGGCGCGACGGGATAGTCGTCCCGGCGTCGGTTATTCAACGTGGCCCAAATGGAGCATACGCTTACGTGATTACAAAGGATAAAACCGCTGAAATGCGCCCAGTGCAGGTCGCCCAGATCGATGGAGGACAGGCCTTGATTGATAGCGGCTTGCAGGAAGGTGAACAGGTCGTCGTCGATGGGCAATACAAACTTCAGCCCGGTTCGCCGGTGCAAATTATCACTCCGAACAAACCGGCCAAAGGAAACGAACTGACCCAGGCCAACGAGTCGCCCACTCCAGATCAGGCCGGGCAGACCCAGCCATCTCCAGGAGAAAACGGCTCGGAGCATCATCGGCATCACCAGCAAAAGACCGAGCAGCCGGAAAACACCGCTCCACCAGTCACGGCCAAAGAGTAGCCGAAACTCGCGCGGCTAAGCGCTGGCGAGATTTCAAGCTCCAGACATGAATATTTCAGAACCGTTCATCAAAAGACCGATCGCGACCTCTCTCTTGATGGTCGGTGTTATTCTGCTCGGGCTGCTGGGGTACTTTCTTCTGCCGATTTCCTCTTTACCAACGGTCGACTTTCCCACCATCCAAGTGGTGACCCGATACCCCGGCGCCAGTCCGGAGGTTGTGACCTCGGCAGTCACCACGCCTTTGGAATCGCAATTTGACCAGATCAGCGGGCTGACCTCCATGAGTTCCACCAGCTCCTTTGGGGTCAGTACGATCACGCTCCAGTTCAATCTCAATCGGGACATTGATGTTGCCGCGCAAGACGTCCAGGCAGCGATTAACGTTGCCAGGGGCTTTCTCCCGAATGACCTGCCGAGCTTGCCGGTCTACAACAAGGTGAACCCGGCGGACACTCCAATTCTTACCTTGGCGCTCACCTCAGACTCGCTGCCGATCGACAAGGTGAACGATTATGCCGACACGCTGCTGGCTCAGAAGCTGAGCCAGGTTTCCGGGGTCGGGCTCGTGACGATCGAAGGAAATCAAAAGCCGGCTGTGCGCATCCAGTTTAATCCGGCGGCTATGGCCTCCCTCGGTTTGGGTCCGGAAGATCTTCGCAACGCGATCACCCAAGCGAACGTGGACGCTCCCAAGGGTAGCTTTAACGGTACACGCCAATCTTACATGATCGGTTCCAACGACCAGCTGCTCACCGCAGATGCTTACCGCCCGCTGATCATCGCCTACCGCAATGGGGCCCCAGTCAAGCTGAGCGATATCGCGCATGTCTTTGATAGTGTCGAGGACGAGCAATTAGCTGCCTGGGTCGGCAACAAGCCGGCCGTACTGGTGGATATCCAACGTCAGCCCGGCGCGAACATCATTCAAACCGTGGATCGAATTAAGCAATTGCTCCCGAAACTTACCGCCTCGATTCCTCCGGCAGTGAAAGTCTCTATCCTCACCGACCGGACTCAGACGATTCGGGCCTCGGTGCGCGACGTTCAGTTCACCCTGGTCTTGACTGTCGTGCTGGTGATCCTGGTCATCTTTATCTTCCTGCGCAGAGTCTGGGCCACGGTCATCCCAAGTGTGGCGTTGCCTCTTTCCCTGATCGGCACCTTCGGCATCATGTACCTCGCCGGGTTCAGCCTGGATAATCTTTCGCTGATGGCACTCACCATCTCGACCGGTTTCGTCGTGGACGACGCCATCGTAATGATCGAAAACATTTTCCGCTACATCGAGGCGGGTGAGTCGCCTTTGGAAGCTGCTCTGAAGGGTTCTCGTCAGATTGGGTTCACCGTTATCTCACTCAGCTTTTCGCTGATCGCAGTTTTTATTCCGTTGCTTTTCATGACCGGAATTGTCGGTCGGTTGTTCAGGGAGTTTGCCATCACCCTGAGCGTGGCGGTGATCGTTTCGGCGATCGTTTCCTTAACGCTCACCCCGATGATGTGCGCCAAATTCCTGAAACCGATCGATCACTCCAAGCAAGGTAAGCTCTTCAAATGGAGCGAAAGAGCATTCGACGGGATGCTCAATTTTTACGATGGGGGTTTAAAATGGGTGCTCCGCAACCGGCTGATCACCTTGATCGTCGCGATCGCCACCCTCATTGCCACGATCTTTCTTTATCTCGGCATCCCTAAAGGCCTATTGCCAAATCAGGATACTGGAGAACTGATCGGAGTCACAGACGCCGGCCAGAATATCTCGTTTAAAGCAATGCTCCAGCGGCAGCGGGAGGTCACTGACATCGTGGGAAAAGATCCGGATGTTCAAAGCGTCGCCGCCTTCGTAGGAGCGGGGACCGTCAATGCCACGGTCAATACGGGGCGACTGTACATCGTGTTGAAACCACGCGAGATGCGCCGTTCGTCTGCCGACCAGATCATCGCACGACTGCGAGAGGCTACCAAGGACCTGCAGGGCATCTCTCTTTTCTTACAGTCTGTGCAGGACCTGCAAATCGACACCAAAGTGAGTCGCACCCAATACCAGTTTATCCTCGAAGACAGTTCTTCAGCAGAATTGGGAGATTGGACGCCAAAACTGCTTGAGCGGCTGAAAAAAGTTCCCGAACTGATGGATGTCGCCAGCGATCAGCAGACCAACGGCTTGCAAACGTTCATCGATATCGACCGTAACAAAGCTTCGCGGCTTGGGGTCCAGATCGACGCCATCGATAACGTCTTGTATGATGCTTTTGGCCAACGTCAGATTTCGATCATCTTTACCCAGCTTAACCAGTTCTGGGTCGTTCTCGAAGCCGCACCGGAGTTCAAAAACAATCCGGGGGTGCTCGACAAGATCTATGTCAACGCGACCGGCGCTCAGCAGGCGACCGGCGTCTCAAGTCCGGGATCGATCACTGCCAGCGGCGCGATTACAACCGGCGGTCCGCAAGTCCCGCTCTCGGCTTTCGCCACCATGAGGACCACCACCGGCCCTCTCTCCGTCCTTCATCAGAATCTTTTTCCCGCCGTCACTATTTCTTTCAATCTGGCCCCGGGAAAGTCTCTCGGGGAGGCCGTGAAAGCAATCGAAGCGGCGAAAGCCGAAATCGGTTTGCCCGACACCATTGCCACCAGTTTTTCCGGGACGGCCGCTGAATTTCAGTCCTCGCTCAGTTCTGAGCCCTATCTCATTCTGGCGGCAATCGTAGTCATCTACATCGTACTCGGCGTTTTGTACGAAAGTTACATTCATCCGATCACCATCCTTTCGACTTTGCCCTCCGCTGGCGTCGGGGCTCTCCTGGCTCTCTACCTTTTCCAGATGGATTTTTCGCTCATTGCCCTGATTGGATTGATTTTACTGATCGGCATTGTGAAGAAGAACGCGATCATGATGATCGACTTCGCGCTCGATGCCGAACGCGAAGAAGGAAAAACGCCGGAGGAATCGATTTATCAGGCCTGTCTGCTCCGCTTTCGGCCGATCATGATGACCACCATGGCAGCGCTGCTCGGTGCGCTTCCCCTGGCGATTCAAGGAGGCACCGGGTCAGAGTTGCGCAAGCCGCTTGGCGTTACCATTGTCGGCGGTCTCCTGGTCTCGCAAATCCTCACCCTTTATACGACCCCCGTGATCTACCTCTACATGGATAAACTCGGTCGGTTCCTGAGCAGGCGCCGAGATAAACCTGCAGGAAAGAAGCCGGCCAACCTCGAACCGGTCCTTACCCATTGAGTCCACTTGAGAATCGTTCACGGCCAGGTTTGCTGAGATGAATATTTCAGAGCCATTTGTTCGCAGGCCGATCGCCACTTCGCTGCTGGCTATCGGACTGATGCTGGTGGGAGCCGTTGCCTACAGATTTTTGCCGGTGGCGCCCTTGCCACAAGTTGATTTCCCGAGCATCAACGTGAGCGCCACTTACTCGGGTGTCGATCCCGAGACAGCGGCCACCTCGCTGGCCGCGCCCCTGGAGCGCCGGTTCGCCAATATCGCCGGGGTCAACGAAATCACTTCGGTAAGTCAGCTGAACGGGACCCGCATCACCCTTCAGTTCGACCTGAGCAGAGACATCAACGGAGCTGCGCGCGACGTTCAAGCGGCCATCAATGCGGCTTCCAGCGAATTGCCACCCGGGCTTCCAAGTCCGCCTACCTACCGCAAGGCCAATCCCAACGACCTGCCGGTATTAATCCTCGCGTTAACGTCGGACTCGGTGCCGTTATCCGTCATTTACAATCAAGCGGTGGAATTGCTGGTCCCTGCTCTGTCGCAGGTTCCCGGTGTCAGCGAGGTCGATGTTGGTGGAGGAGCCAGAACAGCGGTACGCATTCAGGTCGATCCTGCGGCGCTGGCCTCGATGGGGTTGAGCATTGATAACGTTCGAGCCGTTCTTCAGAGCCAGAACAAGGATTCACCGAAGGGAGCGATTGACGGGAATCAGATCAGCTCCACGATTAACGCCAACGATCAATTATTTAATGCCGATCAATACAAAAACTTGATCATTGGGGAGAAAAATGGCGTTCCGATTCCGTTAAGTGCAGTTGGCCGTGCGATCGATGCGACAGAGGACAGGCTTCAGGCCGCCTGGTTCAACTCCAAGCGAGCCGTGGTGCTGTTCGTTCGCAAGCAGGCGGACGCAAATGTCATCGAAACCGTGGACCGCATGAAAGCCATCCTTCCTCAATTGGAACGATGGTTACCTCCTGCGATCCATTTGGACATCCAGAGCGATCGAACGATCACCATTCGGGCTTCGGTTGCTGATGTGCAGACCTCCCTGCTAATCAGCGTGGGGCTGGTCGTCGTGGTCTGCTTCGTGTTTCTCCGTCGAGTTTCGACGACGTTCATAGCCTGCGTGACCGTCCCGCTCGCTTTGGCGGGCACGTTCGCGGTGATGTATCTTCTCAAGTTCAGCCTCGATAATATCTCTCTCATGGCGCTGACCATCTCAGTTGGCTTCGTCGTGGATGATGCCATTGTCGTGATCGAAAACATCGTTCGTCATTTGGAGCAAGGGCTCACACCGCTCGAAGCCACGCTCGCGGGCTCGCGTCAGATCGGCTTTACCGTTCTCTCCATCAGCATCTCGCTGGTCGCGGTCTTCATTCCGCTGCTGTTTATGGGCGGAATTATCGGCCGGCAATTCCACGAGTTTGCCGTGACCCTGAGCGTCGCCATCCTCGTTTCCGCCGTCGTGTCACTCACCCTGACTCCAATGCTCTGTTCACGATTGCTGCGCGAAGAAAAGTCGAATCAACCTCGAGGCTGGTTCTACCGCGCCACGGAAAAGATGTTAAGTGGCCTGATCGGGTTTTACTCCAGCTCGCTGCGTTGGGTGCTTCGACATTCCTTCCTGATGTTGATTGTCACTGCGGTGACCATCTGCCTTACCATCTGGCTCTACACAATTGTTCCCAAAGGCTTTTTCCCTCAACAGGACACCGGCTTGATCATGGGGATTACCGAAGCCGCGCAAGATATCTCATTTGACGCGATGGTCCTTAAACAGAATCGGGTCACTGAGATCGTCAAAAATGATCCGGCGGTAGCCTCTGTGACATCGGCCGTGGGCAGCGGTGGCGGCGGCAGCTTAAACACCGGCCGGATGTTCATCACCCTGAAACCCCGCAGGGAAAGGGATCTTAACGCGACAGAGGTGGTCGCCAGAATCCGGGGCAAAACCGCGCGGATCCCTGGGATCGGGGTTTTCTTGCAGGCCTCACAGGATATCCGGATCGGCGGACGAGCCACCAAAGGCCAGTACATTTATTCATTGGTCAGCCCGAGTCAGGACGACCTCAACAAATTCGTGCCCAAGCTACTGGCTGCTCTTCAGAAGAACCCGAAGTTAAAGGATCTCACTACCGACCAGCAGCAGCAAGGGCTTCAATCGAATGTCGTCGTGGACCGGATCAAAGCGTCGCAGCTGGGGATCCAGCCGGAGCAGGTGGATAGCGCCTTGTACAGCGCCTTCGGCCAGCGCGCGGTTTCGACGGTCTACAATGATCGGGATCAATTCCATGTTATCCTTGAGGCCCTGCCGCAATATTTGGAAGATCCCACTGCCCTGGACAAGATCTATATTTCCGGTACCACAGGCATTCAAGTTCCGCTTAGTGCGATCGCTCATTTTCAGACTTCCAATACTCCGACTGCTATCAATCACCAGGGACAATTCCCGGCCGTCACGTTCTCTTTCAATCTCGATCCAGGGACCTCTCTCGAGCAAGCGACGGCGATCATTGAGAAGGCAGCGAGCGATATTCACATGCCGGATTCCATTCGCGGCAGTTTCCAGGGAACAGCTCAGGTTTTTCAGGATTCGCTTTCGTCGGAACCGGTGTTGATCCTGACCGCAATCATCGCTGTCTATATTGTGCTGGGCGTCCTGTACGAAAGTTATATCCATCCCATCACGATCCTTTCGACCCTACCCTCGGCGGGGTTGGGGGCGTTGCTCGCCCTTCTCATATGCAAAGTGGATTTGTCGATCGTTTCCATCATCGGCATCATTCTGCTGATCGGGATCGTCAAGAAAAACGCGATCATGATGGTCGATTTTGCCCTTGAAGCTGAACGGGAACAAAAACTCTCGCCAGCCGATGCGATCTATCGGGCTTGCGTGGTCCGGTTTCGTCCAATCTTGATGACTACCCTGGCCGCAATGTTCGGCGCGGTTCCGCTGGCCTTAGGCCACGGCGACGGGTCCGAAATCCGGCAACCACTGGGTGTGGCCATTATTGGCGGGCTGATCGT
>DATHPI010000131.1:0-3409 GCA_035484035.1 Chthoniobacterales bacterium | reverse complement strand
AAGTAGGACCCCGTCAGTTGCCAGTCAAAGGGAGCGGCTCCGAGCATGATCCCCGTAAGGCCGGCGATCAGGAACTGAAACAGAAACCCGATGCAGAACAGCATTGGCGTTTTAAAAATGATCTTGCCGCCCCACATCGTGCCCAGCCAGTTGAAAATCTTGATGCCTGTGGGGATTCCGACGACCATCGTGGTAAAGACAAAAAAACTGTTCGCATAGGATTTCATTCCGATGCTGAACATGTGGTGCGCCCACACGCTCATGCTGACGAATCCGATGCTAACGGTGGCCGCAACCATCACCGGGTACCCGAAAATCGGCTTACGGGAAAAGACCGGAACGATTTCGGAGATGAACGCAAAACACGGAATGATCAGGATATAGACCTCTGGATGCCCAAAGATCCAGAAAAAGTGCATCCAGATCGCCGCCGAGCCGCCCGCCTGGGTGTCGAAGAAATGACCGCCCAGGTAGCGATCGATAAGCAGCATGATTTGCGCGGCGGATAAAGGAGTAAGCGCGATCAGAACCATCCCGGCCATCACCAGGTTCATCCATGCCAGCAACGGCATGCGGCTGAGCTTCATGCCCGGACAGCGCAGGCACAGGACCGTGGCGATAATGTTGACGGCGGTGGCGATGCTCCCGAATCCCGACACCAACAGTGCAATTGTCCAGTAGTCGGAACTGTGACCCGGCGAAAACGCGTGAGCCGTCAAAGGCGCGTACGCCCACCATCCTACGTCTGGGGCAGTTCCGGCGCCGTAAAGTCCACTTCCGGAGACGAAGCTGAAATTGAGGAGCAATCCACCGAACGCCGTCAGCCAGAAACCGAAAGCGTTGAGCCGAGGGAAGGCCATATCCCGCGCGCCTACCATCAGCGGGATCAGATAGTTGGCGAATCCGAAAAGAACGGGCATGGCCACGAAGAAAATCATGGTGGTCCCATGCATCGTGAACATGCGGTTGAAGACCTGCGGCGAAACAAAGTCGTTGTGCGGGCGTATCAGCTGGATCCGCATGATGGTCGCTTCGATTCCACCGACGACCAGGAAGCATAGGGCAAAGACGATGTAGAGAATGCCAAGACGTTTATGATCGACCGTGGTTACCCACTCATGCAGGGTCTCCACCCAGGCTTTTCCCGCAGCGCCCGCAGTCTCAATCGCCAATGCATCCGAGGACATAACTCAGCTCCAGAAATTCTCCGGCTATTTCAGCGTCTCCAGATACCGCACCAACGCGTCCAGGTCGTTGTCGGTCAACTGCATCGCCGGCATGAGCGAGCCGGGCTTAATGGCGTCTGGGTTCTCGATCCAAAGGCGCAGATATTCCGTGGTATTTTCCGCGGCGCCCGAAGCAATCGTTCTGCGGCTCATCAGGTGCGTAAGGTCTGGACCAAAGCGTCCGTTCGCCGCCGTACCGCCGATCGCATGACAATTTATGCATGCGGTCGTTTCAAACACGCGCCGGCCGGCATTCTCTTTTTCGTCATGATTTGCGGGCTGCCTTTGCGCCCGAACCCACGCGTCAAAATCTTCCCGGCTGTCGACCGATACCAGCAGAAGCATCTTCGCGTGCTGCGTGCCGCAATACTGCGCGCACTGCCCCAGAAAAATTCCGGTTCGGTGCGGGTCGAGCCACATGTTGTTCACCCGATTCGGAATCAGGTCGGTTTTCCCCGCAAGCTGCGGAACCCAGAAACTGTGATCGGTATCGGCGGACAGGAGCTTTAAGAACGTGGGCGTCGGTCGTGTGGCCTCGCTGACAGGAATGTGCAGTTCGTTCGCCGTGACCACGCCTAATCCCGGGTACCGGAACTCCCACCAAAACTGATGGCCAATGGCCGTAACATCGATGGCCGTCGAGGGTTTTGGCGCATCTTGGATGCCGTGAATCACCCGGGCCGAGGCAAGGAACAGGATAACCACGATCAGTATGGGGATAACCGTCCAGGCCAACTCGATCTGATTACTCCCGTACACCTGGGGCGGTTCGCGATCGTTGTCGGACGCCCGTTTGCTAAATTTCACGACCGCGAAGGCCAGCAAGCTGAAGACGACGAGGAATATCAAAGCCGTAATGATGAGGACGAAGCGCGACAGCTCATCGATGGAATCCGCTGGTGTCGAGTGTGGCTCGAAGATGTTGGGAACCGGATTCGGCGTCGAGCTCTGCGCGCCGCACAATCGCGCGGCAAGGAATATGCCGATCAGAAAGATAATCGCGCACGCGGCCCGGCTGGTGACTACCAACCAATCCGTGCCCATCTTCGTTTTTTGCGTTCTGCTCAAGTCTTCCGCCCACGGGTGACAGCAGTCGCTGAGGCGCTTTCCAGGTTCACGCCCATCCAAATCTTGGCGAGTCTACTCGAAACTTTATTAAAGTCACGTAACACGTAAAGCATCCGTCGTTCCATCTTGTGGGAGTCTCGCTGCTTCGATTTGCTCAACAAAATCAATCGTCAATGCACGATCAGCAAGAGTCCTTGCGACCCGGACTGTCATCTCCTTGACTCATTCGTCAAGCTTCTTACCCCGCTGGAAATTTTAATCTTCACTCCGTGGCGCGAATCGCGCCCGCGAAGCCATCCAGCGAATCACCGGAAACATCGTGAATTTATCGACCTCCTGCCCCGGCCAAAACCTCTATCGACAACTCCGGCACTTGGTCCTTGACCACCATCCCCGCCGGCTTCTGTTTGTCTTGCAGCTATGGATGCTTTGGGTGGATGGTTGGGACCAATGAATTTTTTGCAGGGGCGCATCTTCTTTTCCGGCCCACCAAGGGCCCCTCGAGGCCAGGGTCAGCGCGCTATGTCTTCAAAGTTCTTTCTTTTCAACGCGGATGCACCCAAATGCCTAGAAGGCATCTCATACATGTCTCTCAGGGGGGTCGGAGCTTTAGTTCCGACATTTAAGAACACGCAAAATCGGGCTTTAGCCCCTGAGGAAATTCTTCTCTCCTTGTCTCGGCCATTTATGAGATGGCCTCGAGCCGCCATTTGCGTGCGGGAGACAAAACGTGATTTATTCAGAGAATGAGCGCTCAGGGAATGAGTGCGGAGCCGCCGGCTAAGGGCGCACCCCCCGACAACCGCGAGCCCGTACGGGACTTGGAGGGCAATCCACTAGGGCGAGGCTTGCGTGCGATTCTGCTTCTAGGTTTCGGAGGACTCTTGGTCTTGCTCCTCTACGCGGGGGCCAATGCTCTGCATACCCTCCGCGAGCTGCACGAAGCGGAGGAGTCCGCCAGGGCTGGGTCTCTTGAGCGCAGGCGTGTCCTCGCCACGGTGGTTCTGTCCGCGAGCACCTATAGCGACCACATGGAAGCAATTTTATTAAGCATGACGCCGGAGGAGGACGTCGACGCGGCTGGAGACGTCGCAAAATGCGCGGACCAAACGCGC
>DATHPI010000130.1:0-15118 GCA_035484035.1 Chthoniobacterales bacterium | reverse complement strand
CACTGCATGACCAATTGGTCGCTGCAATGAGCCATCTGCCTCATTTGATTGCGGCTCTTCTGGTCAAACATGTGGCGGCAACCAACAGAGCAGCGCTTGATCTCTGCGGACCCGGATTCCGTGACGCGACTCGGATCGCATCTGGGGCGCCTGAACTCTGGGCAGACATTCTATTGTCGAATGCGGATGCCGTGCAAGAACAGCTCCGTGCGTTCAAAGCCGGGTTGGAAGAAGCCATGGCTTTACTGGCCGCAAGGGACGCGAAAAAATTGCAAGCTTTGCTCGACGACGCCAAGGAGAATCGCGATAGGTTATCGGCATAATGCGTTATGTCAGACTTATTGGTTTCTAGGGCGCCCACAATCGAGGCGGAAATTCGAGTTCCAGGCGATAAGAGCATGTCGCATCGCGCGGTTCTGCTCTCCGCAATATCGAACGGGACTTGCGTCGTCCGCGGTTTCCTTCCCAGTCAGGATTGCCAATGCACGGTCAACGCGATGCGAGAGTTCGGTATCGCCATCGAACAACCCGAAGAAACGACGTTAGTAATTCACGGCCAACGGGGAGATTTTCATCCTCCTGCCCAGGCAATTGATTGTGGTAATTCCGGAACTTTGATGCGATTGCTTTGTGGGCTGGCGGCGGCTCAGCCTTTTGAGACGAGATTAGTCGGCGACGCTTCGCTCTCATCACGTCCGATGCGACGCGTGATCGAACCGCTCACCCGGATGGGCGCATCCATTGAGGCTAGTGGGACAAACGGCGCAGCCCCGCTTGTTATTCGCGGGAATCGATTAAGCCCGATTCGTTACGAGCTGCCGGTGGCGAGTGCCCAGGTAAAAAGCGCGATTTTACTCGCCGCGCTCAGAGCCTCTGGCAAAACCACTGTCATTGAGCCGTTCCCAACACGGGATCATACCGAGAGAATGATGTCTTATTTCCTCGTCCAATCGCAGCGGGAAAAGCTCGGACAGGGTTTCGCTATATCGTTGTACGGTGACCAGGTACCGGAATCTAGAGACTTCACGGTTCCAGGCGACATTTCGAGTGCTGCTTTCTGGCTGGTGGCGGCTGCCGCGCAGGAAGATTCCGATCTTCTGGTCCGCGATGTCGGGCTGAACAAGACTCGGACCGGTATTCTGTCGGTACTCTTACGCATGGGAGCGCGAGTTCGCGAAGTGATCGAGGATTGTGATCAAGTTGAGCCGAGAGGTGAGGTCCGGATCCAGGGCGGGCGGCTCCGTGGGACAATCATCGCAGGGGATGAAGTGCCAAACGTTATCGATGAGATCCCGATCCTCGCCGTAGCCGGTGCATTGGCTCAGGGTAAGACGGTGATTTGTGATGCCAAGGAATTGCGGGTCAAGGAGACCGATCGCCTGGCGGCCATTGCGACCAATTTGACGGCGATGGGAGTCGAGGTCGTTGAGTTGGACGACGGACTGGAAATCTACGGCGGCACTCCACTTGTTGGAGCGCGTGTCAAGAGCTACGGCGATCATCGCATCGCCATGGCCTTC
The DNA here is from genome assembly GCA_035484035.1 of Chthoniobacterales bacterium. Lineage (GTDB taxonomy): Bacteria > Verrucomicrobiota > Verrucomicrobiia > Chthoniobacterales > JAFAMB01 > JAFAMB01. The sequence continues at coordinate 13,598 of DATHPI010000130.1, read as the reverse complement.
GCAATCGCAGGAATGTTCGCCAGTAATGAGACTGTGATCGAAGACACCGATTGCATCGCTACTTCGTACCCTAGGTTCGCCAAACAGTTGCAGAGATTCCTAACGCCGGATGAGAATCCGCCTACTCCTGTCTTTAACCCAGCCGAAGCTTTAGCAAAGAATTGAATCCGGACACAGTCTCCGAATTTTCGGTGATTGCAATTGACGGACCTGCCGCCTCAGGGAAAAGCACCGTCGCGCGCAAGCTCGCCAAGCGGCTCGGTTTTTCCTACGTCAATAGCGGTGCGCTTTATCGAGGAATTGCCTGGCTGGCCATCGAGCACGGTATCCGACCGGACGATGCCAGCGCGATTTGTGGCCAATTGCATAATTCGGCCTTCAAGTTTGTTCTGCAAGGCAAGGAGTTGGTTTTTTTGATCGACGGGATTAGTCCCGAGTCGCATTTGCGCGATGAACGGGTCAATCGAACTGTATCCGCTATTTCTGCGATTGCCGACGTGCGGGATTTTCTGGTAACGCACCTTCGGCAATTTCTGATTTGGGATAACTTGGTCATGGAAGGGCGTGACATTGGGTCCATGGTCTTTCCCGACACGCTCTACAAGTTCTACATCGATGCCTCGCTTGAGGTCCGGGCACAAAGGAGGGCGGTCCAGGGGCAACGTGACGATCTATTTTTCCGGGATCGGGCTGATTCCTCCCGGCGTGCCTCTCCATTGACGATCGCTGAGGATGCGCACGTGATCGATAGTTCGTCTTTGACGATCGATGGCGTCGTTGGAGAAATCATCGGCCGCTTAAGGATGAAGGGGCTTCCAGAAGCTCTCCGTCTTGACTAATGAAACCGCTCTACCGGCTATGCCATACGTTGAGTGGAACGATCGCCAAGGTCGCATTCCGGTATCGTGCTTACGGTCAAGAGAACATCATTGAAGAGGGCCCGGCCATTATGGCCGCTAATCATCAAAGCTACCTCGACCCTCCGTTGGTCGGTATAACCTGCCGGAACGAACTTTACTTTCTAGCGCGCAAAACACTTTTCGAAAAGAAGCTACTCGGACCGCTGATTGCCCGAGTGAACGCGCTTCCGGTCGATCTTTCGCGAGGTGATCTGACGGCTTTCCGTGCGGTGATGAGTCTCCTCAAGGAGGGACATCGCACGGTCATTTTTCCGGAGGGAACCCGATCGTTAACCGGGCAGATTCAGCAGGCGCGACCTGGGATCGGCATGATCATTGCCAAGACGCTTGCGCCTGTCGTCCCGATGCGAATCTTTGGATCGTTTGAGGCTTGGCCTAAAGCAGGAAAGATCAAGCTGCACCCGATCACAGTGGTGGTGGGCAAGCCATTGCACTTCAAAAAAGAAGATTGCGCTGACCGAGGCCGTGAGGCCTACCAGAAGATCAGCGAACAGGTGCTCGCCGCGATTGCCGCCATAGAGATGCCCGAGGAGAACGGGTCGGCGGGTCGGCGTGTGGGCGTGGGGCGTTAAAGAAAGCTGCATAGCGTATCCACGCCGACACGCCCCTCGCCGATACGCCGACCCGTTTCCCCCTACCTCCGTCTTCTCTGGAGAGTAATTCGCTTAATCCGCGCGTCATCGTTGGGACTGAAACTCATGACGTCCGGATCTTCCTTCAAAGCGTTGTGAACGATCCGTCGATCGTAGGAATTCATCGGCTCAAGTTTAACCGGTCGCCCTGAAATCCGCACGGTGTCGGCGATTTGACGAATACGTTGCCGCAGTTTGTCATCTCGCATTGCCCGCCAATGGCCGACATCAACCTGGACTCGTTGAGCGCTCCGGTCCTGGGCCTGAAGAATCCGGTTCAAAAGAAACTGCAAGTCTTCCAGCGTTTCGCCGTCGGGACCGATCAAAGCGTCGCTTTCGGCCGTAAAAACCTGGAGCTGCCGACCAGTGCCGGTCTCGATCTCCTGGATCTCCGCGACGAAGCCGAGGTAACCAAGCATCGTGTCTAATATCTCCTTGGCTTCCATTTTCTTCTGGGGGTAACCAATACCTTTATCGATAACTCTTGCGCTTGGCAACCTGAGGGCTCTTGGGAACCTTAACGAGCGGGGCGTCCGCCTGTTTTCTCGTCAGGTACATCTGGGCCACGAAAAAGAGGTTTTGTACCGTCCAGTAGAGCGCCAACCCCGACGCATAATTGTAGCAGATAAAGAGAAAAATCAGCGGCATGAAGAGAAACATTCGCTGCTGAGCCGGGTCGCCGGTCTTCGGTGTGATGGCCATCTGCCACAGCTGTGTTCCGGCCATCACCAAGGGCAAAATATTGATCGGGATACCACTGATATGGAATACCGTATCCGGTTGCGACAGATCCTGGACCCAGAGAAATGGAGCGTTCCGAAGCTCGATCGCCTTGTCGAGCATACCATAGAAGCCGAAGAAGATAGGGATCTGAACCAGCATCGGCAGGCAGCCGCCAAAGGGATTGACCCCATACTCCTTGTAGAGCTTCATCGTCTCCTGATTCATCCGCTGCGGATCATCTTTATACTTTTCACGCAGCTCGTTCATGATGGGCGAAAGCTTGGACATCTTTCGCATCGACTTAGTTGCAGCGTTTTGCAATGGCCAGAGCATCGACCGGATGATGATAGTCATGATGATGATCGCCAGCGCGTAACTTCCCACCCAGGCGTGGAGCGTGTTCATCACCGTAAGCAGGACCTCGCTCACCCATTTTGCCCAGCCGAAATTCATAATGTCGGCCTGGTCGTTCGGGAGTTTTGCCAGGCGAGTGAACTCTTTCGGCCCGGCATAAATCTGGAAATTGACCGTCTTGCTCTCTCCGGCTGCCAGGCTAAAGCCCGGGATCTCGATGGCACCCTGGATGGCTCTTATCGGCAACTGGCCGTCCTCGGTCGGAATACTTGCCGGCTTGGCCCAGACCTGCTGACCAAAGGTTTCTTGAGGAGCGAGAATGGTGGCGAAATACTGATTGCTTACCCCCGCCCAAAGGATCTTGTCAGCGGTAGCGGTGTAATCTTCCTTTGGGGCGCCTGTTTGAAAGAGGCCGAATATTTTGCCCGGATCAAAGCTGTTGACCGAAAAGGAATTAAATTTGCCGTCCCGGTACCAGTCAAAGGCAGTCGCGTAGATCCTGTCGGTACGGTGAATCGGTTCGGCGGCGCCGGTACTGACAAAAAAACCGGGGGTATCAAAAGTGGCAGCCCCATCGTTTTTAAACGTAATTGAAAAGCCTAGCTGGTAATCGTCCTTCAAACCGGCTTCCTTCGCGAGGGTGTAAACCTTGGTGATCCCGAGTCCGCCTGGCATGTTGCGCTCCAGAGTGGCCGTTCCGGCAGCGGGATCGGTCGAAAGGGTGTATCCGCCATCTTGCCAATTATTCGGATTTTGAGTAATCGCTCCGATCGCGGGGGTGTGATCCGTATTGAGCTGCACAACGTGGCCTAGTTCGGCGCTATGTTTGAGCAGTCCGACGGTGACGAGCCCCCCTTTGTTATTCGAGAAACTGAGCTCAGCGACAGCGCTCTTCAGCGTTTCTTGTTGCTCCGGTCGTTCCTCGTGAGGCTTCTGATCGGTCAAGGACTGGGTCGGGAGGTTGGGAGAAGCAGTGGGTTCAGGAGAATCGGCGGCTCGAGGTGTCGGTGTGGCCTGTGCTGCCAAGATGGCCTGTTGCTGTAGAAACTTGACCCTCGCCTCGGTCGCCTGGCGTTGCTCCCAAACGATCGAAGCGACAAGGCCGATCGTGGCGAGTGCGATTGCTATCCAAGCTGTACGATCCATACTTGATCTTCGATCAGATTAAGAAACTCATTTGCATTTTGTTTGTCTGACTGGAACCGGGTCATACCCGGAATTGCCCCAAGGGTGACAACGAAAAATTCGTTTGATGCCCAGCCAGCTCCCAACAGCCCAGCCATGAACTTCAATGGCTTCGACAAAATATTCGGAGCATGTAGGCCTGTACCGACACCCGGTTCCGGCCCCGCCCGTCAATGTCGCCAGGAACGGTGATAACGTCGCTTTGTACACTTTAAGTAAGATCCGAAGGATGCGAGCCATGTCAGCCAGGCGCTAAAATAGAGGCGCGCTCCGCTAGCCGCAACCAGTCTCGTTGAAGCTCGCCGAACGGGGCAGCCGCCGAGGAGAACCGCGCAATCGTCACCAGCCAGTACCCTCTTCGGATGCGGTGCTGATTCAATCTGAATATTTCCCTGATTCTTCTCCGAACCTGGTTTCGGGAAACCGCATTTCCCAGCCTTTTGGTGGTAATGATCCCGATTCTGGACGCCGCCTCAGTTTCCCTCTTTAATGTCGCCAGTACCAAGTGCTTACCGGTCCAGGATTTACCCGATGCTTTGACCAAGCTGAACTCTGAGGCACGGCTTAGGCGCGATAACCGGGAAAACTTAAACCGCATCCGCCCAGGGCGGATCATAATTTAGGCTTCGGTGTGACGTGCGTAATGCAATTCGACCCCGCCCGGAACTAGACGTTTCCGGCCTCGCTGACGCCGCCGGGTCAAAGTCGCTCTTCCGGCTTTGGTTTTCATCCGGGCACGAAAACCGAACTGGCGCTTCCGGGTGCGTTTTGAAGGTTGGTAAGTTCTTTTCATGACAGTAAGTCCTGGAGCATCAAGGGTCGGGAAGGTTAATCAGGGGGCGACGATTGTCAACCGCAGAGAGATCGCAGGATACCTATTTGCGCTTCCACTCGATCTGGGCCAGCGTTCGGCCCGTCTACAGGTCGAAAAATGGAATCATTGGATGAGACAATAGAGCTTCTGAAACGGGGTGGCTCCCGGTTGATCAATGAAGCCGAACTGAGAAAGAAACTGGAAGAGGGCCGCCCTCTTCGTGTCAAATTCGGGGTCGATCCCACTTCGCCAGATCTGCATTTGGGACATTCGGTCAATCTCTTTAAGCTCAGGCAATTTCAGGATTTGGGTCACCTTGCGGTGTTGATCATCGGCGATTTCACTTCAATGGTGGGCGACCCGAGCGGCAGATCGGCATCCCGTCCGATGTTGACCCGAGATCAAGTGGCGGCCAATGCGGAAACCTATAAGGTCCAAGCATTCAAGATCCTTGATCCGGCCAGAACGGAAATAGTCTTCAATAGCGAATGGCTCGGGACAATGAATTTCCTGGAAGTCATTAGGCTGAACAGTCGTGTAACCCTTCAGCAAATGCTGCAACGGGACGATTTCAAGGCCAGGGTCGAGCGGGGGGTACCAGTGTTTCTCCACGAACTGCAATATCCGATCATGCAGGGCTGGGACTCAGTGGTGATCCGCGCGGACGTTGAGCTGGGCGCCACAGATCAGCTTTTTAATATTATGGTTGGGCGAGATCTACAGAAGGAGGAGGGACAACCGCAGCAGGTGGCGTGTCTGCAGCCGCTTCTAGAGGGGCTCGATGGGGAGCAGAAAATGAGCAAGAGCTTGAACAATTACGTTGGCATCTGTGAGGCGCCAAAGGAGATGTTCGGCAAGCTGATGAGCATCTCGGACGTCTTAATGACGCGGTACTACGATGTTCTTTTTGGCGAGCAATCGCCGGTCATCCATCCGATGGAGGCAAAAAAGCAGCTCGCATCCAGAATAGTGGAACGCTTCCATAATCGGCCGGCCGCAGAGAGCGCTCTGGAAGAGTTCAATCTCCGCTTCGGGAAACGGGATCTGGACTCCGTGGAACTGCCGAAAGTCAGCGCGGCCGAGCTTGGTAATGACCTGGTTTCAGCCGTCGTGACGGCATACTCGAAGGGTTTTGGCATTGCCAGATCGCGGAGCGAAGTCCGCCGGCTTTTAGCACAAGGCAGTGTGCAATGGCGCGGGGAAAAAATCACTAGTCCAAATATGCCGGTCAGTTTCGCTCCCGGAGAAATCTTGAGACTGGATAAGACCAGGGCGGTTCGTTTGAATTAATTTGAGTTTATTCCTCGGCCTTGTCGTCGCTGGAGAGCATATCCTTGATGGACTTGCGTTTGCGCAGGCGCAGCCAGTTGTTCCAGGTCTTTCGCAAGCTATCCTTTACGGAGATGTACTCCTGATTGAGGTCGTTTTGCTTAGGAATTTGCTCGAGAACACCGCGCACGGAGAAATCCTCAGTTTTCAGAATGGTGTAGGCCCTGCCGATGGCAGCATGATGGTGGGCATCGCTGGCTGCCGTCATCGCGAGGCCGCGTCTCATGGCATAATTAAAAGCAGACTGATTGTAGCGTTTGAGCGTGCTCGCCGCGTTGAAAACCTCGATGGCGTCGATTGGTAGAGTGTTCAGAATATTCTCGCGGATCCCAGCTCGAAAAAGATCATAAGGGTGCGGAGGTATCGCCAGTCCGCCCGCTTCGTGAATTAAGTGGCAGACTTCGAGCGCAGGCCGACCCTTCAAATTTGGCAGGATGGCGCCGATACAAAGAAGATGGCCCTCTGCCGTGGTGACTTCAACGCCCGGAACAACCAGGAAGTCGTTGACCGGCAGGCCATCTTCCCTCATCAGATCCTTGTCCAGCAGGTAAGTAATCGCATCGCAGGTATTGTGATCGGTGATCACAAAAGCGTTGAGCTCCTTCCTGCGGGCGGCTTCGATAAGTTGTTCGGGACTACTAACCCCGTCGCCTGAAAAGAATGAATGGCAATGGAGGTCAATCTTCACAGACATGAACTGCAGATTATCGAGGAAATGAAACCCGCCAACTAAAATCCCCTCGCCCTCGGTGGTAGAAACTGAGATAGCAGTTTCGCTTTTCCTTCGTCAAACAAGAAGTTCTTCAATGCAATTGGCCGGGATTGTGTTACACAAATCTCGATGGACGGACTGGTAGCCGAGTCAAGTTTTTACCCCGATAAGGCGGGTCACGAGAAACGACCAATGGGCGTCCCGGCTTTCAAAGAATGGGCTCTCGTCTGTGCTTCGATCGGGCGAGGCGAGACCAGCGTAATTTTTCGAAAGGGTGGCATTGCAGAAGGTTCGCATGGGTTTCAATTCAAGCATTCGCGATTTTTTCTATTCCCGACTTATTTTCATGAGCAGATTGAGCGAACCCGGCTAAGCAGAGAACGGGATGTGTCAGCAGGAAACGGTGGCGTTACGATCTCCCTTTTTGTCGAGATCGAGTTTGCCACATTGTTGCGCGATTTGAACGAAGTCCAGGTGCTGGACCAGTTGCATGTCTTACAATCAGCAGTCTTGGAGGAGCGCTTTCACTACGATCAACAAGAAGGTTTGCACGTTGCTTTTCTACGGGCCTTTCGAGTTTCCCCGGTCTGGGAGTTGCCATTTCATCGCTCGTACGGCGGATGCCGTTCCTGGATCACTTTACCTGATCCTCCTTCTGATTTGAGAATGGAACCCGTGCTCACGGGCGAAGAACAAGAACGCCGCCGCGCTCTCTGCCTTGCCGTATTTGGATCACATATAAAGCAATTGAATTCGCTGCAACGTCGCGGCGACTCGATCGCGGACACGATTGATCTCCCGTGAATCTGCATGCCGGCTGAGCGAGCTGATCAGGTTCTCGAAAATAGGACGCGCGTCCACGAGTTTTGACTTCAGAGAATCCATATAATCTTCCATGGCCTTCTTGGAGTCGGGATCGTCATCCATGGATTTCACCAGTTGCGAATCTGCAAATCGATCCTTATTCGCATTAAATTCGTCCACGAACTTGTTGGCTTGGTCGCAGAATTTGTCCGCGGCATTGATGAGATCCGATTCCGTTGTCACCTGATTGAGGGCCGTTCCGAGGGCGTTGATCGCGGCGAGATAGACAGCAAACGGCTCCTTGTAGCGGTCGATCATCGCCTGTTTCTCTGGATCGAGCGCGAAGGCTGCAAGATTAAGAAAGAGAAGAGCTGACCCGAGCGAGACTGCAAACTTCACGTTCATAAAGATGTCATACCGGGACTGCGGGACATTGTTTGAGGGTTACCCGTGAATCAATTAAAATTTGAAGGGACACCTGGCCGGCAAGAGCAAAGCAGAGACCTATTTTTTTGCTTTCACGATCAGGTAATTGCTGACGACGGCCCTTCCTTCGGAGAAAAGCGTCCGTCCGTCGGGCCGGGCGTAAAACGTGGTGGAAGACCCGCCATCAAAATTTAATGCGCGAACGATATGGTGGTCCGAAACGATGGCCGCCTCCGCGAGGAGGTCACCCATCTCTTTCAAAGTGACCGAGCGGCAGATGCCGAAGCCCCATTCTGATTGTCCGCAAGAAAAGATAAATGTTCGTGCGGCAACACGGGTGTCATCCAATCCGGTTACCGTCCGACTGCCATCGACCAGAAATGGACCGCACTGGATGGCTTGCTGAATCCCCTTCACTCCTGGAAATTCCTGCGTTCGCGCCAGCCATGGTCGACCGTTTCTCACGTAAAATATCCCCGATAGAAGGTTCGCCTTTTGCAGACGGTGAAGCAGGCGCTCGTTGCTGATTAACAACCCGACCGGTTCAAGGTTCGCCTGAAAATACCCACCGTTTATTCCGGCCACGCTCCCTCGCTCTTCTAAAAGCTCTCTCAAACCTCGAATTTCTCCCTCGGCGTTCGCAACTACTTCGAGCGTGACGTCTGCAGTCGCGAAATAGACCAGGTTGACTTCAGCCTCGGCGGAGCCGTCCGTTACGTGCAACTCGGAAGCGGCTAATCTTGCGTTCGAAACAGGCCAGTCGTGCCGGTCAAGCACCTGCCAACCGGCGTTTAAGATTAAAGGATTGAGGAAAAAGAGTAGCAGAAGCCTTTTCACGAAGAAGATAATCTTGAGACTTAAGGTGGAGGGAAACCGTACTCTACACCGATTCCGCAGATGCTTCTCTTCCAGTGCACCAGTCTCTGACTTGGTGCACTTAGTGTCCTGTTCCCAAAATACCTGCTATTTCGTGGCCAGGAGACTGGAACCGCGACTGCCTGCCGCTCATTTTATTCCGGTCGCTAGTACCGTTTGAAAGTACGGACTGTTCAGTTCTCTGGATACGACCTGAACGTCGGTTTCTCGAAATCCGGCTTGCTCCAGCAAGCGCACCAGCTCGACCTCGCTGAATCCGAGCCAGAGATCCGCGTATAACTCTCTAGCCTGATCGAAGCCGTGGGCCAGCAGATCGAGAATCACCAGGCGCCCACCATTGTGCAAAATTCGCCGAGCAGCTGCGATCGCTCTTTGCGGGCTATTCGCGTGGTGGAGCGCCTGGCTGAAAATAGCCAGATCGATGGAGTCGTCCGGTATGGGCGGTTCTTCAAGATCACCCAGGCGATATTCAAGATTCTTGAATCCATTATCCTTGGCGAGCTGGGATCCAATTTCGACCATGCGCTCGGAAATATCGACCGCGATGACCTTTCGTGCGCTTTTGGCCAGAATCTGAGAGAGCGTTCCTTCACCGGCGCCCAGGTCTGCGACATCAATCGGAGGGATCATGGTCAGAAAGAGATGTGCCAGCGATTGCCAGGATCTGCCCGGGCAGTAACTTCGTCCAAATTTTCCGGCGAGCTTATTGAAATAGTCGCGAGCACGGTTTTTCCGCTTTGCAATTACATGGTGCAGGCTGGACCGATCCAGGGTCGCTTCAGGCATGTCGGCTACGGCCAAACGGACGAGACTTGTCAGTTCAGCCTCCTTAATAGGACCCGTAGGATTCCAGCTGTAATAAATATTTTTCCCCACGCGTCGGTCCTGAACAAGAGCGGCACGCTTCAACTGCGCCAGGTGAGTCGAGATGCGTGATTGTCCCATGCCGAGGATTTCCTGAATCTCGGCGACCGATAATTCCTGCCCTTGCAAGATGTGCATCAAGCGAGCCCGGGTTGGATCGGAGAGCGTGCGGAGAGAAATGAGCGTTGACGGCATGGAAATATGGTCGATATATCAGCGTATCATGATTGATCAATATTCGCACTTACCTTCCTTCCTCCTTTTCCACGATTAATTCTTACCCCAACTTTCCCGATCCTTAATGATTATGTCGCGTCGTTACATCTTTTCCTCTGAATCTGTGGCCGAAGGCCATCCGGACAAAGTCTGCGATACCATCTCCGATCAAATCCTAGATGCCTGCCTAGCTCAGGACCCGAAAAGCCGGGTAGCCTGCGAAACTCTCGCTAAGGGAAATCTGGTGGTTATTGCAGGTGAAATCACCACCAATGCACGATTCGATTATCTTGAGGAGGTCCGCTCAGCTATTCGCGAAATCGGATATGTCCATGAAGACTCCCTATTCCAAGCCGATACCTGCGTCATTGTTCAAGCCTTGAGTCGGCAGTCGCGCGACATCGCACAAGGCGTGGACGCTAAAGCCGCCGAGGGAAAAGAAACGGATGAGCAGGGAGCCGGTGATCAAGGGCTGATGTTTGGCTTTGCCGTTCGCGAGACGCCGGAGTTAATGCCGGCTCCGATCCAATTGAGCCACAAGCTTGGCCGGGAGTTGACTCGCCTCCGCAAATCGGGCGAACTCCCCTGGCTTCGCCCGGACGCCAAAACGCAAGTCTCTATTGAGTACGAAGGATATCGACCAATCCGGGTCGACACGGTCGTGATCTCTACTCAGCATGCCGCTGACGTAAAACACAAAGAAATTCGGGAGACACTCATTGAGAGGGTTATCAAAGGAGTCATCCCGCCGGATTGGATCGATTCTTCGACCCGTTATCTCATCAATCCGACAGGACGTTTTGTCATTGGTGGACCGGAAGGCGATTCCGGACTGACTGGGCGGAAAATCATCGTCGACTCCTATGGTGGAATGGGTCGCCACGGTGGCGGCGCGTTCTCCGGCAAGGATCCGTCCAAAGTAGATCGTTCCGCGGCTTACATGGGCCGTTATGTCGCAAAGAACGTGGTGGCCTCTGGATTAGCGGACAGGTGTGAAGTGCAATTTGCTTATGCGATCGGGTATCCGGACCCTGTCAGCATCTCTATCGACACGTTCGGTACAGCGAAGGTGGAAGAAGCGAAAATCGAACAAGCGGTTAAAGAGATATTCAATTTCAAACCGGCAGCGATAATCGAGCGGCTTGAACTGCTCCGTCCGATTTACAGAAAGACAACTAATTATGGGCACTTCGGCCGTGAGGACGACCTGGATGCTCTCCGATGGGAACGGACAGACAGGGCTGAGGCGCTGAAACAATTCGTCTCCTGACACTTGCTCCGACCGAGACTTCAGTTACACAGAACCAAAATTTTTATCCACAGATATCTATGAGTACCGTGAGCGCAAAACCAGCCGCAGATTATAAAGTCGCTGACCTCGGATTAGCCGAGTTCGGCAGGAAAGAAATTGAGATAGCCGAAACCGAGATGCCTGGACTGATGGCACTGCGTGCGGAGTTCGGCACCGCCAGACCACTGGCCGGCGCTCGCATTGCTGGCTGCCTCCATATGACAATTCAAACAGCGGTATTGATAGAAACGCTGATTGAGTTGGGAGCGTCGATTCGCTGGTCGAGCTGCAACATTTTCTCGACACAGGATCATGCTGCGTCTGCGTTAGCGGCGCAGGGGATTCCCGTTTTTGCCTGGAAGGGGGAAACGCTTGAAGAATATGACTGGTGTATCGAGCAGACAATTTTCTGGCCCGATGGTCAACCGCTCAACATGATTCTCGACGATGGCGGCGATCTGACCGCGATCGTCCATCAGAAATACCCACATCTGCTGAAGGGAATTCGTGGGCTCTCGGAAGAAACCACCACTGGCGTTCATCGTCTGTACCAAATGATGGAACGCGGTGAGCTTGGCTGCCCAGCGTTCAACGTCAACGATTCCTGTACCAAATCCAAGTTCGACAATCTGTACGGGTGTCGTGAGTCGCTGTTAGATGGATTGAAGCGTGCAACCGACGTGATGATCGCCGGCAAGATTGCGGTGGTCTGTGGGTATGGCGACGTCGGTAAGGGTTGCGCGCAATCGCTGAAAGGGCAGGGGGCACGAGTCATCGTGACCGAAGTCGATCCGATCTGCGCTCTACAAGCCGCCATGGAAGGGTACCAGGTCGCGACGCTCGAAGATATTGTTCACGAAGCGGATATTTTCATCACCGCGACCGGCTGCCGGGATATCATCCAGCGCCAGCACCTCGATGCGATGAAAAACCAGGCGATCGTCGCGAACATCGGGCACTTCGATCTCGAGATCGACGTCGCGAGCGTTTTTGACGACAAGAACCTGAAGCGCATCAACATAAAGCCCCAGGTTGATCAGGCGGAATGGCCGAACGGGAAACGGGTGACGATCCTCGCCGAAGGCCGTTTGATGAATTTGGGCTGCGCCACGGGCCATCCCTCCTTCGTGATGAGTGCATCCTTTACCAATCAAGTGATGGCACAGATCGAGCTTTTCGCGAACAACAAGACCTACGAGAACAAGGTTTATGTCTTGCCCAAGAAGCTTGATGAGAAGGTCGCACGTCTGCACCTTGACAAGTTGGGAGTGAAATTGACGAAGTTAAGCGATGCACAGGCGGGTTACCTTGGCATTCCCATTGAAGGTCCTTACAAGCCGGAGTTCTACCGATATTAAATCATCGAGTTTGGCGCGGTAGCGCACGGGCGTCACCAATCGATACGATCGAAGTCACGGCGAAAGCCGTGGTCGGTTGACCCAGGCGACCTAAAGGATGAAGATTGCTGACGTTCATGGAAGACCTCGCCACTCAAATTCGGAACAAGATGGGAGCGGCGGGGCTGAGCGCTGCCGCGATTGACGCGTTCCTGTTTCAATACCGCAAACTTGAACTGAACGAGGCAGGCCTGATACCGGAAGATTCAATTTCTCCGGTAAGCGGCCTTCCCTCGATCGATGATGAGCCCGTTCCGAATGCCCCTTCAGATCTGGCAACTCGGACGGTTGTGCTAAAGCTGAACGGCGGCCTTGGCACCGGAATGGGTTTGGAAAAGGCCAAGAGCCTGCTGAAAGTCCGGGACAAACTCACCTTCCTGGATATCATCTCACTGCAGTTCTTGCACCTGCGCTCAGCAATCGCTCCCGAGCTCAGGCTGCTTCTCATGAACAGCTTCAGTACCAGTGGCGACACCCTTGCGGCACTGGCGAGCTATCCGCAACTTGGCGAGCCTAAACAACTGGAGTTGATGCAAAACAAAGTGCCGAAGATTGATGCGAAATCACTAGCGCCTGTGCAGTGGGCTCAAAATCCATCTCTGGAATGGTGTCCGCCGGGACACGGTGATATTTATTCATCCCTATTAGGTTCCGGTTTGCTCGAAAGCTTGTTGAAGGAGGGCAAGAGATTCTTATTTGTTTCAAATTCAGACAACCTGGGGGCCACACTGGATCTCCGGCTCTTGGATTACTTTGCAAACTCCGGGTCGCCGTTCTTGATGGAGGTGACTTCTCGCACCGCTGCCGATCGTAAGGGAGGGCATTTGGCGCGGAGAAATTCCGACCAGCGTCTCTTGCTACGGGAATCCGCGCAATGTCCGGAAGAAGATTTGGTGACTTTTCAAGACATCGAGCGGTATCGCTATTTTAACACCAACAATCTATGGATTCGTTTGGATGCCTTACGTTCTGAGTTGGATCGCGGCAACGGCTTGCTGCCTCTGCCCCTGATTCGCAACGAGAAAACGATCGATCCGCGAGATAGATCGACACCC
>DATHPI010000129.1:0-11835 GCA_035484035.1 Chthoniobacterales bacterium | reverse complement strand
CTTGAACTGTCCGCCCACCGAGGGAGGTAGCGCCGTCAATCACGTGATAGTTTCAGTAAGAGTCCGTCATTCGAAATAAAGAACCCCGTGCCAGTTTTAATTGGCCGCCAGTGTTCGTCGAAGGAAGCGATTTGAATCACGCACGGCTTTGCCATTGCTACGATCTGAGGGGTCAGAATAGGTTCTGCCTGCGAGCAAAGAGTTGCCGCCAAGAGAACCAGGCGAAGCGAGAGGAACATTTTAGTTAAGCTATCGGATGGTTTCCAGCCCACTTTAGATAGTAAGGGATTAAACTTCACCGATGACGGACGGAGGAGGAAAAAAGCTTTAGTTTTAGCGGCGTGGGAGGAGCATTACGTGACCCGGACATTTCCTGATCGAGGCTTGCCAGGTCGCCTCCAATCGTCCTCATTCTCGATCCGAGTATTGAGTTTCTTCTCAAATCTTCATGCGTTCACCCCGTGCGATGCTCCTGGCTCCTGGCTCCTGGCTAATCCCGCCAAGATGGTGTCTAAAATTTCATCAAGCCGCTTGCCCGCGTCCTCGGCCAGAAATCGAAGAACGAAGTAGCCGCTTTTCTGCAGCAGCGCATCTTTCCTCCGGTCGCGCCGGTAGGCTTCGGCGTCAGCCAAATGTTGTGCTCCGTCCAGTTCGAGAACCAGGCGGGAATCCGCGCAAAAAAAATCTACCTCCATCCGCCCCCAGGCATCGAAGGGGATTGGCAGCTCCACGTTTAATCGAAAGCGCCCGGCCGTTTCCGGCAATGTTTCCAAACGGCGATACAGAAAGGCTTCGCTGGCGCTACGGGCATGACCAGCTCCTTCGGCCGCCGGAGACAGCGAGTGGGCGGCATGAACAAAAAGGTTCGCCAGGGACGTGTCCACCCCATCCCGAATGAGCCGGCGAACACTCGCGGCGTAATCCCGCTTCCACTCCGGGTCAACTGGGAGCGGCACTTCGATCGGCCATCCGGGCACGGCGCTGGCCGGCAGTAGTATAGTGTAGCCTAACGATTCATAACCGCGGCATCTGCGATCGAACATTCTGGCGAGCATGGGAACGTTCAGGTCCGCATAATCGTAAACACGCACTTCGCGCTTTTCTCCATGGAGACGATGCAAGCGCCCCACATACTGAGAGATCGTTCCTCGCCACGAAACTGGCAAAGTTAGGAACAAGGTGTCCAGGCGCGGATCATCGAATCCTTCGCCAATGTAGCTCCCCGTGGCCAGAATTACGCGACCAACAGTCTCCGAAAGGTGCGCAACGCGATCCAGGGCACCTTGCAATTCTTTCCGCCGCATACCGCCCTGCAAAGTAATCACGTGCGGAATCTCGTCCGACAAGAGTTGAGCGAGGCGCAGCACATGCTCAATCCGTTCGGTCAGCAGCAAAGGGGACCGACCCTCGCGCACCGCGCCCAAGACGTCGGCGCAAATCATTTCGTTCCGGGCCTCTTCATTTCGCAACGCCCCGCAGAGCCGGTGAAATTCCTTACGGGGATCATCCTCGGGTTCCGCCGTAGCGTGAAAGCCGGTCGGGCGAACAAATACCCGGTGAGTAAAGGGCCTGGCCGCAGCCTGCTTTTTGGCATCAATCCGATGCCGCACCGGGCCGCATTGCATGAAGATGATCGGGTGATGGCCATCTTTACGTGTCAACGTGGCGGACAAGCCGGTCACGAATCTTGCTTTGGCCCTGCGGACCACCAGCTCGAAGCTCTGAGCGGACAGGTGATGACATTCATCCACGACCAAGTGACCGTAATTCGCGATCCGATCATCGACTGTCCCCTGGTGAACCAGGCTTTGCACCAGGGCCACATCCAGTGTGCCGGTGAGCGTTTTTCGCCCGTCCCCAAGGCGTCCGATGGTCTTTGCCGGCACGCCGAGAAATTCAGTTAAGCGCTCGATCCACTGTTCCATGAGCTGCCGGCGGTGGACCAGGACCAGCGTGTTAACACGACGTTGCGCAATCAGCCAGGCGGCCAGCACCGTTTTGCCGAAAGCCGTCGTGGCAGCCAGAACCCCTGTATCGTACCTAAGCATTGCCTCTGCAGCCGCTTGCTGTTCGGTTCGCAACGTGCCGCAAAACGAGACGTTCAAAGGAATGCCGCCGAAGCGTTCATCGCGGATTACCATCTTGATCTTCAATTCCTGAAGGGTCCGCCTCACCTCATCGAAACAACCACGCGGGAGGGCGAAATGCAGTGGGTGCTCCTCCGCGCAGTGGATGATTCTCGGTTTTCCATAAGTCGGAAGGCGCATCGACTGCGTCCGATAGAATTCGGGGTTTTGAAACGCGGCCAGGCGAAGTAAACGATTTCGAAGCCCGGGCGGCAAATTCTCCCGAGGAATATAGATTTGATCCGCGAGAATCAGCTCCAGGCTCGCCGGTACCGGCTCCAGGATTGGCGACTGACAGCGGCGCGACGGTGGCACACTCCACGGCCTATCATTTTCCTCGTCGGTCAAAGCCATCGGCACTCCGATGACACGCCCCTTGATTTCGGCATCGCGGACCAGAGTTTCGACCTGTGCCCGGCTGATTCTTCGCAGTGCCGCCAGAAGCGACCACTGATCCGCATAAGGCTTAAATTGCTCGTCGATAAAGGAGGTATTTCCCCGTTCCCTCGCTTTCTTTTGTAAAGGCAAGGCGATCAAATTTCCGAACCCTCCTTTGGGCAATGTATCCTGATTAGGAAATAGACGATCATAAGAGCCGAAACCAACTTCCGGACGACGCTCCATCGTCTCGGTAAGAACATATGAACCCAGTTTGCGGGCAAGACTTGCGGAGATGGCGTCTTCAAAGAAAAACCAGACGTGACCTCCGTGCCCGGAGCGCGAACGCTCAAGAGCCGCTGGCAAGGAGAGCCGCCGGCACGTATCCAGGAAAGCGCCCGCATCTTTCTGCCAGTTCTCCCTGTCAAAATCAGCCGCCAGGAAATGACATGTCTCGTCAAGAAGCATTGGATAAACCCCCATGACAAAATCCCGGCCTCGGCTATCTCGTCCTAAAAGATGACAACGAATGACCTCATCCGTGACTGGAATAAAGCGCCGGTTTGGACAATCGGCACACCTGATTCTGGGCTTCTCGCAGACGCCCCGGACCCATTCGTTGGCGCAAGCGGGCGAATAACCGCCCTTTCCGGTTCTTTGGCTCTCGAACCGAACAGGGAAAACGTCCGTTCTTCCGCGAAACAAAGACCGGAACAACTCGATCTTGGCCTCCGGCGATGAATTCTGGGTGACCAATTGGGCGTTTTGGTCCGACGTTTCAACCTGCTCCCGCGCTCCAAGCTCCACAATGGAAACGTCAACGGCCACATCGCTAACGTAGCGCCATTTTGGTAGACGCCTAGGAGTAACTGAGAATCCATTTCTTTACCTCCTAACAGGGATCATAATTGTTATTTGAAAGCCAAAAATTTGCCTCCTTAATTTTGAGCAAGGCTTGCCTTTCGGAGCCGTCTGGCGGATAACGACTGGTTTGCAGTGACTATCTCGCCCAGCGACACCGTACTTTTGGCCGTTGCCGGATTATTAGCCGGAGTGATGAACGCAGTCGCTGGAGGCGGCACTTTCCTCACTTTTCCAGCCCTCGTTTTTACTGGTATCCCATCGGTCGCGGCAAATCAGACGAGCACCATTGCTGTCTTTCCCGGTCAGATTGCCAGCTTTTGGGCGTACCGGAATATCCTGGCGGCACAGACTCGTACAGTCATGGTTCTTGGCATGACCAGCCTCCTTGGAGGGGGGCTCGGGGCGATTATCCTTTTGAATACCTCGACACCTGCATTTGATCGCCTGGTCCCCTGGCTCTTGCTCGGCGCGACATTGATGTTCGCTTTTGGAAATCACTTGCGTCGGCATCTCGGCCTGCGTTTGGTGAGTGCGTCGGGAGAAATCGGATGGGAGGCGTTGGGTAAGGCGGCTTTTCTACAGCTGATTATCGGGATCTACGGAGGATTCTATGGCGCTGGGGCCGGAATTCTGGAACTGGCAATTCTCGATATGCTCGGACTGGAAAACATCCATCTGGCTAACGCTTTGAAGGTCATCCTGACGGCCGCTTTCAATATCTTGGCCGTCGTCATCTTTCTCGCGGTTGGTAAGATTTACTGGGTGGCCGCATTGATTGTCGGGGCAACCGCCATCATCGGAGGATACGGCGGTGCATGGGTAGCACAGAAACTCCCACCGATTTGGGTGAGGGGCTTTGTGATTGTCGTCGGAGCGACCATGACGATCTACTTCTTTCTCAGGATCAAATGGTGACGCGACTCCGGAGGCGGTTCAGGCAGAAGAATTTCAACCCAGGAATCTGCTCGCCCGGTGCCGAAGGCAATGGTTTAATCGGGTTATGAGTGATCACATCTACAAGAAGATCGAGTTGGTCGGATCTTCTCCAAATGGCATAGAAGACGCAATCACCAACGCGATCACGCGAGCCGGTAAGACGATCCGAAATATGAAGTGGTTTGAGGTCGCCGAAGTTCGCGGCCACCTCGAGGATAACAAGGTTGCGGACTGGCAGGTAACCGTGAAGGTCGGCTTTACTCTGGATAACTGAAAGCAGAGATTGAGCAGAACGGGCTCAGGTAGGGCGAAGCTCCACCTGAGCCAGGGAGAGTGGATTTGAGTCTAAAACTCTATTTTCTCCGTCATGGCGAGACGATTTACAGTCAGAGAGGGACTTACTGTGGGGATCTCGATCCCGAATTGACGTCCGAGGGTGCTGAGATGGCGAAAAAGTTTGCTGAGGCGCATCACTCTATCGCCTGGACCACGGCTTATGTCAGCCCAATGAAACGGACCGTCGCCACCGCGAAGCCTCTGTGCGAGGCTCTCGCTTTGGAAATACAACTCCGTGACGGACTCAAGGAAATCCGTTATGGAAAATGGGAAGACCACACTGTTGATTTCGTGAAAGAGCATTACTGGGATGATTATATCCGCTGGCTGGCTGAACCGGCCTGGAATTCGCCGACCGGAGGCGAAACCTCTGTGGAGGTTTCCAGTCGAGCATCCCTCGTCATTGCCGAGATAAAGGAAAAGTATGCAACAGGGAATGTCTTGGTCGTCTCTCACAAAGCAACAATTCGAATTATTCTTTGTAGCCTGCTGGGCATTGATCTAGGGCGCTACCGCGATCGCATCGAAATGTTAGCCGGCTCCGTCAGCATCATTAGGTTTGACGCGCATGGTCCCTTACTAGAGGTCCTGGGTGATCGCGCTTATATGGGCGAGAAACTACGCGCACGGCCCGGGAACTAGTGCACCAAGTCAGTGACTGGTGCACTAGTACTAGTGTATCGTCTCATCTGTAGCTGGTATAGGCCATACTCTTTTCGGAGGGCTATCGATCGTGGGTTTTGGATTCTCGGATCAGGAGCAGCGGCAGGGGCGTGCTGTTGGCGACCTTGGATACAGCGCAATTGGACAATAAGTCGGTCAGTCCTTCTTCATTGTGGATACCGAGCACGATCAGGTCAGGAGCGACCTGGC
Organism: Chthoniobacterales bacterium; assembly: GCA_035484035.1. Taxonomy (GTDB): domain Bacteria; phylum Verrucomicrobiota; class Verrucomicrobiia; order Chthoniobacterales; family JAFAMB01; genus JAFAMB01. The sequence goes on along the minus strand of DATHPI010000129.1, from coordinate 6,322 downwards.
GCGCCGTTTTCACGATGATTTCGCTTGGCTCGCCTCGCAGTACTTCTCCGACCACCCGCAAACCCTCGGATTGCATCAGAGCGATTTGCCGTGAGAGATAGTCCTCTGCATCTGCATGAGCCAATTGGAGTATCGTCTTGGTCGTCGCCGGCAATAACAACCCCGAAGCAGCGCCGACACCCGACAACGTCCTCAAGGTTGGGACCACCACAACCAGATGCAGGCGCCCGCCACAAAGTTTCGCTAGCGCAGCAGCCAAGGGCAAACTTTGCCCGTCAAAACTCGTATCGTCCAGCATCACCAGCAGTGGACGATCGTTGAGAACAGGTGCCGCGCCGCCTTCGCCCGGGCGGATCAGCAACACCGGGACAGCGCTCGAAGCCGCAACTTTTTGCGCGATACTCCCGAACAACAACTTGCGCAATCCTATCTGGCCATGGGTGCACATGACAACCAGGTCGGAACCCAATTCGGTCGCGTGTTCGGCGATGGCTCTGGGCACATCGGTAATCTCGGTCGCATGGACATGCTGTGCGACCCGCGGACCGTCCGAAAAGAAGCGGCGACTTAACTCGGACAGATAACGGTCTGCCTCCTCTGGATTGGAAAGGTGATGCTGGCCGTGGATCTGGTGCGGGGGGTTACGTTCGATGAGATGGACTAAGGTCACCGGGACACTCAATTTCTGAGCGAGCTGTCTGGTGATCGGGAGTGCAGCCTCTGCCAAACGCGAACCGTCCAGCGGAACGATGAGATGTCTAATCCTAAATTCAGTTCCCTTTAAGTGTTTCATACAGCAAATACCCGTTCAAGAGTATGATCAACGCGGCGACGAGAACGCCCAAAATGGTGGTGAAAGCAGAATTCACTAACTCCCCCATCAAATCACGCCGGCGCGTAAACAAGATGAGCGGCACAATCGCGAATGGTAACCCAAAACTGAGCACTACCTGGCTGAAAACGAGTGTTCGAGTCGGATCCAGGCCCATACCGATGACCACCAGTGACGGCACCATCGTCACCAGGCGTCGCACCCAGATGGGGATTTGTCGGTGCAAAAACCCCTGCATAATCACCTGTCCGGCCATGGTCCCGACGGAGGCTGACGCCAAACCTGAGGCCAGCAGGGAAATAGCGAACACGGTGCGCGCAGCAGACCCGAGGAGTGGTTGGAGGGTCCGGTAGGCCTCTTCGATGGAGGCGATATGAGTAAGCCCGGCACGGTAAAAAGCGGACGCCGCCATAATCAGCATTGCCATGTTAATTAATCCCGCCACGCCCATCGCGATCCCCACGTCGAGAATATTGAAGCGATACAATCGCCGACGCCGCTCCGCGTCCAGGGTGACAATCCGGGACTGAGTCAATGACGAATGCAGGAAAATCACATGCGGCATGACCGTTGCACCCAAAATACCGGTGGCTAGGAACACGCTTTCCCGCCCGGAAAATTGCGGCACCACTGCGTGCCAGGCAACCTGAGCCCAATCCGGGTGGACCAGCCAGGTTTCGATGAGATAGCAGACCGCAATGACGCCGACCATGCCGGTGATCGCCGCCTCCAACGGCCGAAAACCGTAGGCTTCAAGTCCGAGAATGAAAAGTGTGATGATGGCAGTCAGCACTGCCGCTATCCACAGCGGAACGCCAAACAGCAGATAAAAGCCGAGCGCCGCCCCGAGAAACTCGGCTAGATCTGTCGCCATCGACACCACCTCCATAACTCCCCACATCACCCATACCACCGCGGGAGGGAACTGATTACGGCAGTGCTCGGCAAGGTTGTTTCCGCTGGCGATGCCCAACTTCGCCGACAACGTCTGCAACAACATTGCCATCAGGTTGCTGGCAACGACGACCCACAACAAGGTGTAGCCAAACTCCGCGCCACCCTGGATATTGGTCGCGAAATTGCCAGGGTCAATGTAGGCAATGCTGGCGATGAACGCCGGTCCCATGAACGGCAATATTTGTTTCAAGCCCCGTTGCCGGCCGCTGCCCTCCAGGACCAACTCAGCGCTCGCGACGACTTTGGTGTCGCCGTTTTTACTACCTCGTTTCATCAGTGATGGTCGCAGTCGGTTAGGCTCTCAAACGACATTCCGGCACTTAGTGAAGGGCGAGACGGGCTGCTCCCACCGGACGAGGCTTAGAGTGTGGCGCCATTTTAAATGCTTTGGTGCGGTCACGCAAACGTAGCCTAATCGCCGAGCGTCAACAAAAGCTCACGATGAATTCCGCGCGAAGTATCTGCAATAACTGAGGCACCAAGGACTTCAATTCGGCGAGTTTCCTGGTCCGCAAAAAGCAAAGAAACCTGGCCAGCTTTTGGGTAACCCTCGCCTTCGCGTTCTATCTTCACGCATAAGTCAGCTCCGGAAGTCGTAATCTCTAAGCGCCAGGTCCAAAAATGCCCCTGGCGATAACCTTCGCTCTCACCGTCATCCTCAAAACAGGTAGACAGGAACTTCCCGTCGCCCCGGTAAGGGAATAGACAGAATCCACGTTGGTCGGACCGCTTTAGAAAATGCTGTTCCGCGATGTTAAGCGGAATGGCACAACCTTCTCTCACCAAGAGCGGTGGACGGTCCCATGGCGCGGGCAACAGGATTTCCTGGCCGCCGTGGTAGTAGTCGCCACACCAGAAATCATACCATCCACAACCCGCCGGCAAATAAACTGAACGCGCACGCTTTCCAGGCTCCACAACCGCTGCGACCAGCAAGTTTTCTCCCAAGAGCATGTCGTCGTTTTCGAGATAGCAACATTCGTCCTCCGGAAAGTCATAGAAGGTCGGGCGGATAATCGGCGCGTAGTCCCGGTGCGAGCGCCATAAAAGGTCGTACAGATAAGGTATCAGCCGATACCGAAACCTGATCAGAGCACGAATAAAGGGGGTAATCTCCGAATACATCCAGGGTTCGTTGACCGATTGATCATCGTTCCAGGAGTGAATGCTAAAGCGTGGCAGAAAAATCCCGAACTGGACCCAGCGCAAAAAGAGTTCGGGATCCGGAGCCGGTCCCGAGAACCCGCCGATATCATGTCCCAGGTTTGAAATTCCCGAGAGGGCCAAACCGATGCCCATCTTAATGTTGTACTGCAGCGTCTGCCACGAAGTATAGTTGTCTCCCGACCAGGTCTGTACATAACGGTGCATTCCCACCGTCCCGGACCGAGTGATTAGAAAGGGTCGTTTGGCCGGTGCAAATTCACGTTGGGCCTCCCAGGAGGCACGCATCATCAATAGGGTTTGCAGCGTCTTGGCTTCGGCAGCCCGCCTGGCCTCACCAAAGCCGTGAATCTGCGCCTCGGTGCTCCAGATCTCAAATTCATTGTTGTCGTTCCAGGTGGCAGCCACACCCATCTTCAACAAAGACTCAGAGACACCTGTCTTCCACCAATCCACGGTGCTCGGATTGGTGAAATCGAGATAGGCCCCCAGTTCGTCCCAGAATTGCACCATGGTCGGCTCGCCATCCGGGTCCCGGACAAGAAGCCCTTTCGACGCTGCTTCCTCAAAGCAGGGATGATCGCGCAATAGGCACGGTTTTATATTCGCGCAAAGCCGGACACCAGAATCCAAATACTTTTGAACGAATCCGCGCGGGTCAGGGAATTTTGTCCGGTTCCAGTTAAAGACATATCGTTTCTCACCAATGGATGTATATCCCGAAGAGAGGTGGAAGGAGTCGCAAAGAATATCGTGTTTTTCACAGCCCAACAAAAATTCACTCATCCGCTCCTGGGCATTGGGCGCATCGGTGTAGGTCATCGTTGAACCGGAATAGCCCAAGCTCCATCTCGGCGTGAAGGCGGGGCGTCCGGTCAACCACGTGTAGCGTCGCACCACGTCCGCCAACGTTGCTCCCGCGATGAAATAGTAATCTAAATCTCCATAGTCAGCGACAAAATAGCGATAGAAACCATGGTAATTGTCCAATTCACGACCCATATCGAACGTACAATCAGCGACCGTGTCGTAATACAGACCGAATGGCACTCGACTCTTCTTTTTCCAAGTTAAGTAGAAGGGAATATGCTTGTAGAGCGGGTCCGTCGTCCTGGCATTGTAGCCCATGGCATCGATGTTAGTCATACGATAGCTTTGGCCACTGCGATTCGTATCTCCGGCTCGCTCGCCAAGTCCGAAGTACATTTCGTCTGCTGGGCGTTTCAAATAATGGTAAACCCGCTCATCCCACCAATTGAAATTATAGCTTTGGGTGGGACGATCTGCCGCCGCGGATTGCCACTGTCCATTTTGTTTCACTTCCCACTGGCAAAAGAAGCCTTGCAAATTAACGATCAGCCGCACGCGGTCAGTGGCGATCCGCAACTGGTTATCTTCCTGTAGCACCTCCACCGCAGGCAAGGTAAAACCTTCGAGGTCAAAGCGGTCTCGACCTTCAAGCGGAACATCCTCCAGTCCGGGCGCGATGGCCCAGGTGCGCGGGAAGCGCAGCTTTCCTTCCGGCAGCACCATCACGCGCAGGATATCTTCTTCCAGGACAAAGATATGAACTATACACCCCTCCCCGCTTTGCAGGGTGAGGCGTGGACCATTCTGGTTAGTAAAAGCAAAAGTGGGGACCAAAATCATCGACATAATTCGGGATTTTTGCGTTTTTGTTTACTCAAACTATCCATTAGGGGTGGTGCCTTTGCGAACGCCGACCAGCGCGATTACGACGATCGCGCCAACGATGTCAAACAGGGCCAGGCAGGCGAACAACGGTCCATAGCCCACCGTGTTGGCCAACGCCCCAACGATCAAAGAGAAGGTTAGTCCGCCGGTCCAGGCTGCGGTACCGGTAAAACCGTTGGCAGTCGCCACTTCATGAGCGTCAAAGACATCGGCGCTCAGGGTATTGAGGAGAGCGGAAATCATCTGGTGAGCAAAGCCGCCCATACAGAACAACGCGATAGCGGTGTAGGGACTGGCGACCAGCCCAATCGATCCCGGGCCGATCATCAGTAACGCCCCGAACACGATGCCGACAATCCGCGAATTGATCAAGTGCACTTTAAAGACCTTCATCACCATAGGCGACAAATAACCACCGAAAATTCCGCCCATGTCAGCCGCCAGAAATGGCAGCCAGGCAAAGATCGCAATTTGGGTTAGATTCATGTGGCGAACAGTCGCTAAATAGAGGGGAATCCAGAAATTGAAAGTTTGCCACGCCGGTTCGGCCAGAAAACGTGGGATCGCAATGCCCCAAAATTTTCGATTGGAGAGAATCTTCTTAATGGAGGCAGGTTTCCTCTCCCCATCGCCTATCGCCTTCTCCGGTTCTTGACCCTCCTCTATATAGGAGCGCTCCCGGTCCCCTAGCAACCACTGGTTCTTCGGCGCACGGTAAAAGATCCACCAGAGTGCCACCCAGATAAAGCCTAGACAACCGGTGACAACGAAAGCCATTTGCCAACCGTGCTGCAGAGAAATCCAGATGACTAAAGGCGGCGCCAACAAAGCTCCAAGCGACGTGCCCGCGTTGAAGTAACCGACCGCCACCGAGCGTTCTTTTGCGGGAAACCATTCGGAGATGGCTTTGATCCCCGCCGGGATGGCGGCGGCTTCGCTTAAACCAAGGAAACCGCGAAAAATGGCCAGGCCCACCCAACTTGCGGCGAAGGCATGCAGGACATTGAACAGAGACCAAGCAACTCCGAATAAGGAAAACCCGAGTCTGAGCCCTAAGTAATCAAGCACAAAGCCACAGACCGACTGCATGATGGTATAGCCAATCTGGAATGCGCCGACAATGTAGGAATATTGTTGAGTCGTGAAGTTCAGCTTCGTCTGCAATTGCGGAGCGAGAACCGCGAGCGAATTGCGCGCCAAATAATTGATAATGGTGCCAAGGCAGATCAGGGCGACAATCCACCAACGAAGCCCTTTAATTTTCATAATTTGGGTTGAACAAAAGTTCTCGGTTGATATCCGCGGACCCAACGATTCTCTTGCTTTACCGCCTTGGGAAGAGTGGGGTGCGATCAGCGGGCCAGCACACGAGATTTAGATCATTCGCAGACCCCAAGTCAAGAAAAGGCTTTCGCGGACCAAGACCGACTATAAGCACAAGCACGATTGGTTAGTGGGGGTTAATGTCGCTGGCAGGGCATGTCTCAATCCTCGCCCTCGTCGTCTCGTGCTCGATTGCTTTATTGCTTCCTCCTCAGCAGACCGAGGACGACGACGAGCACGAGGACGATCAGGAAATGCCCGCGTCTTCCGATAATCGTTCTCGTCGTCGTCCTTAGTCGTCGATTGCTTTCCTCACCGGCAGAGCGACGACAAGCACGAGCACGAGCACGA
>DATHPI010000128.1:0-4766 GCA_035484035.1 Chthoniobacterales bacterium | reverse complement strand
ACCTTTGGTGAGAGCGATACCGGAGACCACGGCACCCACAGACGCCAGGGCGGCAACGGCTAGACCGTAGAAACTTACTAACCGCAGCCCTCGAGCAAACGATAGCTTCTTAAACGCGACAGAGACGAAATCGCACGCCGTTGAAAAAAGTAGCAGGGCGATCGGGAAATGGGTCAGTGCCCCGTGAAGCTTATCCCAGGGAATCATTGAAAGCCTTTCAGTTTATCCGAGTGTAGAATCTACTACGGCCAGGGTATGGTTCGTCTCGGTATAGTTCACGCTGGTTAGTCCGAGCATCTTCTTGAGTTGAGGAGCGTCGACCACCACTGGGAGCGGTTTGGGTACTGAACCCGGTGTTGGCAATGGGAAGGCTGTACCCCTGGCGGTGTGGAAAGTGATGTTGCCTTCCACCTTCTGCATGACCTGGTGAATGTGCCCATTTAAAACGGTCACTGACCCGAAACGCTTGACAAAGGAGAGCGCTCGCTCCGCATCGTCGGTCCCCCAACCCCACTTCGGATAGACAGCCCACAATGGAATATGCGCGAACAGGACAATCGGGGTACTGGCCGATAAGGCTTTCACGTCCTTTTCGAGCCAATCGAGTTGTTCCTGGCCCAGAGTGCCCAAGCCGCCCTCCTGGATATTTGCCACGTTGACCAACCCAATGAAGTGGACACCTTTTTGGTCGAAACTGTACCATCCAGTCCCCGTCGTATTTTTCCCGAATCGTTCCCGGTATAATGCACCGCCATCGTAGATGTCGTGCTCGCCAGGCACATAAAATACATCCTTTGTTCTGCAGTCTTTCAGTACCTGGCCGAGAGTATCGAATTGTGCCGGATCAGAAAGATGCGTTAAATCGCCGGTGTGGAGCAGGAACTCAGGGATCTTCGGTAACGCGTTGATGTGCGCAATCGTCTCGCGAAAGGTTCCAATAACGTCCGTGTTGGCCGGCTTATTAAAACCGATGTGGCTGTCGCTGATCTGGACGAAGTTCAGTTCCGCCGTAGCGATTGCACTTAGGTTTTTTGCTTCCTGGCCTAGGACTGTGGAAGTCAACAGCCCTCCGTTGATGGACCAAATGACGCCGGTGCCGGCCCAGGCCATACATTTGAGAAATCCTCGACGGTCAATGCCGTCGTCGTTCGTATTTGTTTCGATGAAGTCTGACATGATGGTTTGTACTCTGGTTGATAGATTGGGCGCGTCGTAGCGCACCCCTCATCAGGTACATACCGATTGAGATCAGAAATTATTCCTGCCGCACTGGAAAGCGGGATTGGGGAATAAACTTCAACGAAAGCCGGTATCTTTTACTGTAGGGTAGCCGTCGGCCATGAATGACGAGCAAACTCGCACCCGTTTTGAAACTCTGCTTTTGCCGCTCATGAAAGATGCGTACAACCTAAGTCGTTGGCTGATGAAAAACCAGGAAGATGCCGAAGATATGGTGCAGGAGTCATATCTGAGGGCATATCGCTTTTTCGGGAGCTTCCACGAGGGGACAAACTGCCGCGCCTGGTTCCTGCGAATCGTGCGAAACACATGCTATACCGCACTTGGAGCTCATGACCTGAAACAAAAGCAAGTGTCATTGGACTCGGAAGTCGACGAGATCGAAGATACCTCCCCCCTTCCTCCGGTCAGCCTTTGTCAAAAAGCGACGGTAGAAGCGGTGCGAGAAGCGATCGCAGCGCTACCAGTCGATTTTCGAGAAGTGGTGGTTCTTCGGGAATTAGAGGGCTTATCCTACAAGGAAATCTCCGAGGTCAGTGGTGTTCCTCTTGGTACGGTGATGTCGCGTCTGGCGCGTGCCCGGCATCAGCTTTACCTGATATTGTCGGATCGAAAGCAGCACGACCAGCTATGAATTGCCAAGAATGCTACGGTTACATCGATGCTTATATCGATAATGAGTTGGACATCGCCTCGACAATCCTGGTGAAGCAACATTTGCGTGCCTGCTTCGGATGCCAGCAACTTCTTGAGACCCGTAAGGCCGTGGGAGCTTTGCTCGACAATCCGCAGGTTCGATTTGAAGTCCCAGATTCGCTTTTTGGGAGAATTCAATCTGCTCTTCCGGTTTCTAGATCCGAAGTGAATCAACGATCCAGGAGTAGATTTGTCATCCCCTGGTTCGCTATTCCTTTCGCCTTGGCGGCGACAATCGCCGTTATTTTCGGGCTGATTTTCCTGAATCAAGGTGGAGTGTTTGATCGCTCGCCGCGCAACGCACTCGCGCAGGACGTGATCTCCAGTCACGTTCGCTCCTTACTTGCCACTCATCTTCTCGATGTCCCGTCGACCGATCAGCATACAGTCAAACCCTGGTTCGACGGAAAGCTGAAATTCTCGCCACCTGTTCACGATTTTGCCGAGCGAGGCTTCCGTTTGACCGGAGGCCGTCTGGATTATCTGAACGGGCGGGAAGTAGCGGCACTCGTTTACCAACGCAGACTGCATGTTATTAACTTGTTTATTTGGCCTTCGGCATCTGGTGGGACCACAGCCGCGGAAAGTTTCAGTAAGGATGGCTATAATGTTTCGCATTGGGTTCGTGACGGGTTTGAATTCTGGGCTGTCTCCGACGTCAATGCGGAGGACCTGAGAGCTTTTGCGGGTCTGGAAATGCAGCCGTCTTGAAGTCGGCGCAAAAACAAGTGCGCGCACACGTCCCTTCCTAGGGAATTCAGGGTAGCGACCTTATTAACCGCGTCAAATCCGAGCCACTCTTTCATTGGGATCTAGATAAAAACTCAGGACCTAGAACAGTGAAAGCCTTACTATGGGGCGATCCGGATCTTCTCCAATTCGCGCCAATGGCTATAGATCGTAGAGAAGCGATCTATAATATAAAAATATGCTCGGGTTCTGGGGAATAAAGCATGTGGCCTAACCAGTTGAGAATAGTAATGAATATTCTTGCATTAGGGATTGGGAATCTCGGTGGCCCGGATCTATTTATCATCCTCCTCATCGTTCTTGTTCTCTTCGGGGCGAAAAAGTTGCCTGACTTGGCGCGGAGCTTGGGGCAGAGCATGAATGAGTTCAGGAAAGCTCGCGAGGAGGTTGACCAGCAGCTCCATAATACCGGAACTGAATCTTCTCGGTTGCAGCCCTGCCCGCCTACGCAGCAGGTCGCAGCGGAGCCGAACGCCCAGCAACCCAGGTCGGCAGCGCGGTTCCAGTAGGCGGTATGCTACAAAACGCAAAATTCCCAATAAGAAAGAGTTAGCGACCCGGTCGAATTGAAGGCGATCGGCTTGCAACATCGCACTTTTATGCTCGGTCGCACCTTCACGCCATCCCGGAACGCCTCTATTGAGGATCCTGATACTCCTTTACCGCCCTCTAACAACGCTTATGAATGTTCATCTCAATAAAACCTCGACTTTCGCCGCACTGCGCAATCCGATGTATCGGAAACTCTGGTTGGCCATTTTGCTTTCCGGAACGTGCGTAGCGGCCCAGGACACGGCAGCCACCTGGACGATGAATATGCTCGGTTCCTCGACATTTTTGCTGTCTCTGATCTCAACCGTCGCATCCCTGCCCTTCTTCCTCTTTACTCTGCCGGCCGGGGCATTGGCGGACATGGTTAACCGGCGGAAGCTCCTCTGCATCATGAATCTTTGGTTGGCAGGCGCGGCCGTATTGCTCGCGATCCTTGGTTCGTTCCAACTGTTAAATCCCTATGTACTCCTGTTCTGCGTGTTTTTAATTGGTGTCGGCTTTGCGTTTCACGCCCCTGCATGGTCTGCGACTGTTCCGGACCTGGTTACCGACGAGGAACTGCCTTCCGCCGCGACACTCGGTGGGCTGCAATTGAATATTTCGGGAATCATCGGTCCGGCGCTAGGCGGCGTTCTGCTCTACTTGCTCGGTGCGAACTGGGTTTTTGCGGTGAACGCCCTTTGTTTCGTGGTGGTGATCGTCGCCCTGTTGCAGTGGAAAGGGCCCGAAGCGAGATCAGGATTCCCGTTGGAGAATTTTCTCGAATCATTCTCTACGGCCGTCCGATACGTTCGATATTCGCCGGCGATTCAAGTGGTACTGGCCCGCAACATCCTGTTTGCTTTCTTTATCTCGGTTATACCGGCGCTGATACCCGTCATCGGACTGAAGGAACTTCGGCTTCAACCCTGTAGCCTCGGTCTGTTGTTCACCTCCATGGGGGTCGGTTCAGTTTTCAGCGCAGTTTTCGTTCTGCCACAGGCCCGGGAGAGGCTTTCTTCGAATACGCTCATCGTCCTAGGGAATTTGCTTGTGGTATTGGTTTACGTACTAATGGCACTTGTTCGGCAGCGAGAACTTTTCCTGGGGGTCGCTGCGCTTGCCGGTGCCGGATGGACACTGTCTGCTGCCGAACTCTGGGTTGCGGCCCAGCGCGCAATGCCAAGCTGGGCACGAGGCCGCATGAACGCCACCGTCATCATGGTGTCGCAAGGCGCCATCGCTTCGGGAGGTATTGTCTGGGGCTTTTCTAGTCAGACAGCCGGAGTTAACGTCACGCTGGTTGTCGCCGCTGTCGCGATGGCCTTTAGTCTTTTACTGGCAATTCCTCTGTCAATAAATTTTACGAAAGCTCTGAGCTTTGACCCGCCTCCGATCAGCTGCGTGATGATGCCTCTTGTTAGTAATCCTCAACCTCGCGACGGACCGGTTGCGATAACGTTCGCGATTGAAGTCGACCGGATACGCGGACGTGAATTTCTCGAGCTGATGCGCGAGGTGCGTCTAATTCATCGCCGAAACGGCGCATT
>DATHPI010000127.1:0-7038 GCA_035484035.1 Chthoniobacterales bacterium | reverse complement strand
CATGAATTCTTCTGTCGATTGATCGAGTCATTTCATGGGGGGTCACGTCACACGCGAGGCAACCCGGGAAGCCCCGGCTCAGGCGGAGCTTCGCCCTCCTACCTGCGCCGCGTCATCCTGGCTTGCGATGTGATCCCATGAATTCTTCTGTCGATTGATCGAGTCATTTCATGGGGGGTCACGTCACACGCGAGGCAACCCGGGAAGCCCCGGCTCAGGCGGAGCTTCGCCCTACCTGCGCCGCGTCATCCTGGCTTGCGATGTGATTCCCATGAATTCTTCTGTCGATCGATCGAGTCATTTCATGGGGGTCACGTCACACGCGAGGCAACCCGGGAAGCCCCGGCTCAGGCGGAGCTTCGCCCTCCTGCGCCGTGTCATGCCTGCGCAAACCTTCCCTATATTTACCCGATGCTGCTGGAATCGACGATTGTTGCCCCTGCTATGCGCATTTCCGTGATCGCTGCGGCTGAGTCTCCGGGTTTTAGATCGACGCCCCGGCAGGCGTCCTCGATGACGGAGGTGCGGAAGCCAGAATTAATGCTATCCAGAGCGGAAAACTTGACGCAGTAGTCCGTGGCCAGGCCACAGATAAAGAGTCGGCTCACTTGCTGGTCCCGCAGGTATTCGACCAGCCCGGTCGAGCGTCTTCTGCGGTTATCGAAAAAACTGCTATAGCTATCGATTTCAGGATCGATACCTTTCCGGAAAACTTTGCTGAAGCACTTCGTGCGAAGCTGGGCGGAGAAGTCCGCGCCGGGCGACTCCTGGACGCAATGGACCGGCCACAAGACTTGCGTGACCCCATGCAAATCAATCACCTCACCCGGTCGCTGGTTCGGATGGTTGGCGGCGAAACTTCCATGATTAGCAGGATGCCAATCCTGGGTGGCCAAAATAAGAGCGAACCGTTCCATTAGACGATTAACTACCGGAATCACTTTATCTCCGTCGGGGACGCCCAAAGCTCCGCCCGGTAGAAAGTCGTTCTGAATGTCCACTACGAGGAGCGCGTCCATATTGCGGCTCTGCAAAGAGATACGAAATCAATCCAAACGTCGATTTTCAAATTCTACCTTCCGAGTCTCATGCATTAACCGTGATTTGAACTCGTAAAGGCCGAGTTCCAAACCAACGGGATAGATGTGGGGATTGAGGAGGCGTTTGACTCCGGAGTAAAAGCGACCCAGTTCGCTCTGAACCAAACCGCGCATCTGGTGAATCGATGGACGTTCATAGACTAAATCTCCACGTCGAAAAATCGGAACCAAGAGGTCACGGTAGTGCGCCGAACCCGGGATTCTTCGATGGATCGTGACGTCGGCGATATCCACAATTGTGCGTTCGGTGGGATTGCCGTCCAATTCGTCGTAGATCATGTCAGCCAGATACTCCTTCTGATCTTCGAAACGTCGAACTTGCAGCGACCCGGGATTCGACACCTTCACGGCTTGCTCCGACAATTTAACCTTTTTTTGCCATGCTCCATTTCCGGAACGGACCGCCCCGAGCTTATAAACACCGCCGAGCGCCGGCTGATCGAAGGCGGTCACCAGTTTCGTTCCGACACCCCAGAGGTCGATCAAAGCGCCTTGCTCATTCAGGCTGGCGATCACGTGTTCATCAAGGTCATTGCTAGCGACAATTTGCGTGGCCTTAAATCCTGCTTGATCCAGAATGTCTCGCGCCACGGTGCTGAGATAGTTCAGGTCGCCAGAGTCCAGCCGGATCCCGACCAATTCCTTTCCAATCGATCGCAGGTAACGGCCGACTGCCACGGCGTTGCGGATGCCTTCGATGGAGTCGTAGGTGTCGACCAAAAAGACGCAGTTTCCCGGCATAACCTCTCCGTACCCTTGAAATGCTTCGTATTCTGTTTGGAAGGACATTACCCAGCTATGTGCATGGGTTCCACGGACGGGAATTCCAAAGACCTTCCCGGCCAGTACATTTGAGGTGGCCACACATCCGCCGATGTAGGCGGCGCGGCTCGCGGCAAGAGCTCCGTCAGGTCCATGAGCGCGCCGGAGTCCGAATTCCATGACGGGATTTCCCTTGGCAGCAAGGCAGACCCTTGCCGATTTGGTGGCGATCAAGGTTTGAAAGTTAATGATATTTAAGAGGGCCGTCTCAAACAATTGAGCCTGGAGAAGCGACCCTGAGACTCGCAGGAGCGGTTCGTGCGGAAACACCACGTTACCCTCCGGAATCGCGTCAACATCGCACTCGAATCGGAGCGTCTGCAGATAATCCAGAAACTTCGTTTCGAAAACCGGTTCGCCGTCGGATCCGCGCAGTTCTACTAGATAAGCGAGGTCGTCTGGGCGAAATTCAAAGTTCTGGAGATAGTCGATCGCGTCGCTCAGGCCGCAGGTAATGGCATATCCGCCATTGAACGGTTGTTGGCGAAAGGAGAGGTGAAAAATGGCCTGATGCTCCAGCATCTGCTTTTTCCAGTAACCGTACGCCATGGTCAGCTGGTAGAAATCGGTCAAAAGAGCCGGCGGAACTCGGTCTTTCTCGTTCATGCCGGCCCGATTTGGCTAGTGTGCTAGCCTAGGAAAAAGCCCACCTCATCGTCGTAATCATTAAAAGGATCTGGCATCGGCAGATAGTCCTGGCTTTCCAGCGCTATGGAATCCCAATTGATGATGTATGGGAGGTTTCGCTTTTGAAATTGCGCTACTGCCCGGGAGCGGCCTTTTGCGCGGGTGTTCTGGGGTGGTGTCCGCATCGATTCCTCCCGTCGGACTGTGGAATTGAATTCGCCAATGGCCTTCGCCGGTTTCAAGGCGAAAAACAAACCTTTGTCGGGGTTGATATTGTGATATTCGAGGTCCAGACTTTGCAACCAGGGGTCCTGCCAGCTTAATCCTTCTTCCTCCATAAAGGCAGTTAGCAGCCACCTTTTCGAGATCCAATCGACGCCGCCGATCAGCAACTCGGGCTTGCTACGGATGGCATCGAGCGTGAAACTCCAGCTCTCCAGAATCCAATCGGTCTCCTTGTCCTGGCCAGAAAGATGGTGGTGGGCATACTCGAGAAACTGGTATTGGATATCCAACGCATCTTGTCGGGTGCCATCATCCATTTCAACCAGCCATTGACCGTCGGGATCGCGTGAAATCTCGCGAGTGGCCAGGACCGCATCCCGCAGGGCAATATGAGTTGGAAGCAGGTTTTCCTCGAGCAACGTGAGGACGCATACGGTCGTTCCCACTTTCAACGCTGTGGCAAACGGGCTCATGTTGGAGTCGCCGATCAGGAGATGAAGGCGGCGATATTTCCGATAGTCGGCCAGGGGTTCATCGCGAGCATTGATAATGGCCCGGTTGAATTGTACCCATTGATAGATGTCATTGACAATGTGATCGGCCCGTTGACTGATCTGGAAATTAACGTTCCCGGGTCGGTCCGGTAACTCGAAATCGAAAGCCAGCGGATTCGCTTGTCCGACCCGGCCAGCACCAGCAAAAATTTGCCGGGTCGCCAGGAAGGCCAGAAGTGAGGCTAAGACTTCTGGAGTGAATTGCGCTTCCCGGTGCATCAGATAGTTCTCATGGCAGCCAAATGTCGCACCGGTATGATGATCGACATTGTTTTTCAGGAAGGTGACCTGATCTTCGGCGCCCATTTCTGTGAGCGCCTGGTTGAGCAAGAGGTCCCCTGCGAGATCGAATGAAACCAAGTCCCGAAGGTTGACACATTCGGGCGACGAATATTCCAAATGTCCCATGTCGAGATAAAGCCGACCGCCATTCAAAAGAAAACCGCCGTTGCCGGGCGGTTCTTCGTAATCCCGGTAGTGTAGATCAATTGCGCCTACGTGAGATTTTCGGAATAGGTAGTTCTTCACCTTAACCGGCCAGGCGTCTGCCTGGCTCTGGGCTTGGTCTTCTGAGATCAAACAACCGTATTCTGTCTCGAGACCAACAATTCGGTTCATGGAATGCCAGCTTCGGATGAAAACGATGCTCAGGCAACCCGGAAGTGTCAGTGCCAGGGGAAGTTGCCAGTGTCAGTTGCCAGTTGTCAGTGAGGCCAGGGAACGGACAAGCCGAACTAGCAACTTCCTCTCCCACTGACACTGGCAACTGGCACTGGCAACTGGCACTGGCAACTGCCCGCAAAAAAAGAGGTTGCGCTGGGGGCTGCCCTTAGAATTGATTCGATCATGAGTTCTTCCGTCAGGGTTCGCTTTGCGCCTTCGCCCACCGGTTTCCTGCACGTGGGCGGCGCGAGGACCGCGCTATTTAACTGGTTGTTCGCGCGCCACCATCACGGAACGCTACTTTTAAGGATTGAGGATACGGACAAGAGCCGGGAGCGGAACCAGGCGGTTCAGGTGATTTATGATGGACTGCGCTGGCTTGGCCTCGATTGGGATGAAGGCGCAGGCATCGGTGGGGAGTTCGGTCCCTATTTTCAAAGTGAACGAAATACCATCTATGAGAAGTATTTGAATTTGCTCGAGGCAAAGGGGGTCGTTTACGAGGATGAAGGTAGCATTCGTTTCCGCTCATTGCGCAAACCGGTCGTTGTCGATGACCTGGTGTGTGGCCGAATCGAATTCGACCGCAGCATGGATCCGGACGTGACCATTCGGCGTCCCGACGGTTCCTGGATTTTTCATTTCGTCAGCGTGGTCGACGATCTGGAAATGAGAATTTCTCACGTCATTCGTGGGGAGGACCATCTGACTAATACGGCCAAGCATGTCGAGCTCTACGAAGCGTTAGGCGCAACTCCCCCGAGGTTTGCTCATCTTCCGCTGATTCTGAATCGGGACGGGTCGAAAATGAGCAAACGCGACGAGGGCGCGAGTGTGATGAGTTACATCGAGCAAGGGTACGCTCCGGAAGCAGTGCGGAATTACCTTTGTTTGCTCGGTTGGTCGCCGAAAGAAAATCGCGAAAAGATCGAGATCGAGGAAGTCGTTCAATTGTTTGATCTGGCGAAGGTCCATCGTCGAAACGCGGCCTTTGACCTGGACAAATGTTATTGGCTAAACGGGCAGTATGTTCTGCAAATGCCGTTGTCCCGTTTTCGGGAACTGAGCGAACCGTTTATCCAGAAGGCCGGCATCATCGTCACCGACGAAGGATATCTCCTAAGAGTTCTAGAGATCGTGCAGGAAAAGATCAAACTCTTCAAAGATGTTCCAGGCTGGATCGGATACTTCTTCACGGAGGAATTTCCGCTTGACCCGGAGGCGGTGCAGAAAACTCTGAATAAACCCGGGGCGCTTGATCGACTTGTCCAGCTGCGCGACAAATACGCTGGCACGGAAGATTGGTCTGCGAGTAATCTCGAAGCGGTGCTGAAAGAACTCGGAGCGGAACTCGGATGTAAAATCGGCGAATTGGTCCATCCTGCTCGAGTGGCCGTGAGCGGCCGCTCCATCGGTCCAAGCCTTTATCATATGTTGGAGGTGATGGGCAAACCACGGGTTCTGCGACGAATGGACCGGGCGTTACAGAAAATTGCCTAGGGATGAGCTCACTAACACTCCAGACGTTGGGCGACCGCAAAGATCCGGCTCTTCGGCTCTTGGTCATCGGGGACCCGATTGACCACTCGCTTTCCCCCCCGATGCATAACGAGGCGCTCGAGTTTTTGCATCTTCCCTACCTCTATGGGCGGTTGCGCGTCAGCCCGCAAAATCTGGGAGAGGCGTTTCAGATCCTTCGGCAACAGGATTTTATCGGATGGAATTTGACTTTGCCGCATAAATTGGCAGCGGTCGAACTAGTGGACGGGCTCGACCCAATTGCCGAGCGCCTTCGCGCTGTGAATACCGTGGTCAATCTTTCCGGTCGCCTGTTCGGGTTCAATACGGATGGGAGAGGGTTGGTGGCTGCTCTTGGGGAGTCGTTCGGGTGCACGGTTTCTAACGTTCGAATAGCCCTGCTGGGGGCGGGTGGGGGAGCAGGGCAAGCCGCAGCCCGCTACCTCGCGGAGCTCAATGTGCCGGCCCTCATTTTACTGAATCGAACCGCGGCAAAAGCCGAGCGGCTGGCGAGTGAACTGGCCGATGGTTCAAGCTCGAAAGTTCGAGCGGAACCTTGGGAGGAGCTTCCGAAGGTCTGCCGGGAAGTCGATCTGATCGTGAATGCATCGACTATCGGCCCGACGCCTGAGGTACTGAATTCGATCGAGCCGCGGCATTTGGTTTTTGACATGGTTTATGGACCCCACGAAACGCCCTTGGTCCATTACGCCCGGAAACAAGGCGCCAGAGCAGCGGATGGTCTTCTGATGTTGCTCTATCAGGGGGTTTTCGCCTTCGAGATCTGGTTCGGCAAGCCAGCTCCCGCTGAACGGATGCGCAAAGCATTATTCGCGGCGGCGGGGCGGAACAACAGTGTCAGTGCGAGTGCCAGTGTCAGGAGGGAAACATGAGGGTGGCGACTTCAAGGGGGGACTGATCTTTGTACACAACCATTCCTGCCGCCTTCTGCATCTCTGACAGCTAATAAGCAGTTGTGGTTTGCAGGAAGGGCTGTACCGTTTCGCGGTCCTCGGTCATGCCACTTGTTGAACCACTCATAGAGATCCCAAAAGCAAATGGATGTGCCGACTCGGAGTCGTGTCGGAAAATCGTTCAAGCCGCTGTTGAAGGGCAGCGCTCCTTAGTACAATCGATTCTAGAATCGAGGATGGTGGATGAGTACGGCTTTTTAAGCGGTGTGAGCCGATGGCTCGAGATCCCCTGGTGGAATGAACCGATCACCGGCGTACCCTCGCCGTTAAGGGAGAAGGTGCCGGCGCGGACCGCTATTCGCTACCGGGTAGTCCCACTGCGGGAGGATGAACGCGAAATCTGGATCGCTCTTTACGACCCGTTTGATTTGCTGGCACGCCAGGCATTGGCGTCTTCGCTCGACCGGCGCATTATGTATGCGATGTCGACACGCACCCAAATCGTCCAGGCACTCCGGCAAGGATATGGGGTCGGCGCGGAGACTTTCGAAGCGATCCTGGAGGACCGCGTGGAGGATGAGCAGGGACGCGATGTGGAGCAGGAAACGAATGTGC
>DATHPI010000126.1:0-3174 GCA_035484035.1 Chthoniobacterales bacterium | reverse complement strand
GAAGCCTTCGCACCAGTTAGTCCAGGCTTCCGAGTCGTGCTTCCATTTGCCCTTCACCGTATACAACGGAAACAAATCCGGGTGCTGAGTGATCAGATGGCGCAATTGGCTTCCTGCGAAGCCTAGCGCCGCCTGGGCTCTCGGAATAAAGGCGTTTTTCGCTTCAAAGTTCATGGCAGATTTTCGTTGGCTTTTGCCCACCAGAAAGTCCTCTTTCCGATATGGAATTGGATCGTTTTAAGCTCGGTAAATTCTTCAATGGCAAAGCGGCCGACTTCACGACCTTGCCCGCTTTCTTTGAATCCGCCGAACGGGAGTTCGGGGTACCCCTCCAAAAAGGTGTTCACCCAAACAGTACCTGCTCGAATCCGCCGGCTAGCCGATAGGGCTGTGTCGAAGTCACGCGTCCAGACGCTGGCGGACAAGCCGTAATTGGTGTCGTTGGCGATTTCAATCGCTTCCTCGGCGGTATCGAAGGCCAGGATCGAAAGCACCGGCCCGAAAATTTCCTCTCGGGCGATGGCCATATCGGGAGTGACGCCTTCAAAAATGGTTGGTTCAATGAACTGGCCATTCAGGATTGGGAGGGATTTACCGCCGAGCCGAAGTTTAGCCCCTGCTTTTAGGCCTTCTTCGATGTAGCCAAGAATTTTGGCGTGCTGTTGCTCGCTGGCGATGGCTCCGATTTTGGTTTTCTCGTCGAGCGGATCCCCAATCGACACTTGCTTCAGCAACTCGATAAGCTTGCCGACGAACTCTTCAATAATCGGCCGCTGAACGATGAGACGACTGCCGCTGTTACAGCATTCTCCCTGATTAAAGCAAAGACCAAACACAGTCGCGTCTGCCGCTGCTGGCAAGTCAGCGTCGGCGAAGATAATCTGAGGATTTTTGCCGCCTAGTTCGAGTTCGACTTTCTTGACATTTTCACGAGCCGCGCTAATTACCGCTTTTCCGACATTGGTGGAGCCTGTGAACGACATCATGTCCACATCCGGATGAGAACTCATCCGAGCTCCGACGGGATCGCCAAAACCAGTGACGATGTTGAGGGCTCCGTCGGGCAAGCCAGCATCAGCCAGGATCTTTCCCAGCCGCAGCGTCGTGCCCGAAGTCAGCTCGCTGGGTTTGACCACGCAGGTGCACCCAGCAGCGAGGGCAAAAGGAAGCTTCTGGCTGACGATCAACAGCGGAAAGTTCCATGGAGTGACCATCCCAACGACGCCGATCGGTTCGCGCACCACTAACCCGAGCATGGCGTCGCCCAGCGCATTGTGGCTATCCCCGCGGATGTTCCGACAAAGGGAGGCGGCATATTGCCAAAGGTCGGCGGTCCAATCTATCTCATCACGGGCCTGAGAAATGGGTTTGCCGCTTTCCAGGGTCTCGATCAAGGCGAGCTCTTCTTTTTGCTCCAGGATGAACTCCCTTGCCTTGAGCAAAACCTTCATCCGTTCTGCTCCAGAAGTGTGTGGCCAAGGGCCTTTGTCGAAAGCCTCACGTGCTGCTCGGACGGCGGCATCGACGTCTGCGGCATCGGCACGCGCATACTCTCCGACGAGTGTGCCGTGGGCAGGGCTTTTGCGTTCAAATTTCTGTCCGGATAAGGACGGCACTTCCTTGCCGTTAATCCACAACTGGTACTGAGAGGGTGTTTTTGGAATCATTTGTTTAGCGGCCTTCAAATTTAGGGAGACGTTTCTCACGAAATGCCGCCAGCCCTTCCTTAGCGTCCTCGCTGAAGGCGTTGACTGCGGCGGCCAGCGACTCGAGCGTCGCCGGCGATGAATTTGCGATCAGTTGTTTGGCGGTCTGCACCGCCACGGGCGCATTGCCTGCGATCTTTTCAGCGAGCGCTGTGACGCGATCGCCCAGGGAAGCGGTGGGCACCACTTCATTCGCCAAGCCCCAACGCTCCGCGACCTCTGCGACAATGGGTTCACCGGTAAAAATCATCTGTTTAGCCCGAGCGCTTCCGATCAGCTTTGGTAAGCGGTCGGTTCCGCCCCAACCAGGAACGGTGCCGAGTTTAACTTCAGGCATGGCAAACCGGGCCGCGTCCGTGACGATCCTAATGTCGCAGGCCAGCGCCAATTCAAGACCGCCCCCATAGGCGAAGCCTTGGATTGCGCAAACCACCGGCTGCTTGGCCCGTTCGAGCCGATCGAAGACGCGATGGCCCCGACGCACCCATTGCGACCACATGTCGAGTGGGGAGAGCGCTGTCCAAGCCAGAATATCGGCCCCCACGCAGAATGCCTTTTCTCCGGAGGCTTCGAGTATAATTGCTCGGACTTCGCGGGATTGTTCCGCTTGACTCACCGCATCCTCCAAAGCAGCCAGCATTTCTGGATCCAGGGCATTCAATTTTTCAGGTCGATTTAACGTGATGCGGGCAATCGCTCCTTGAACCGCAAACTTTACCTTGGTGGTTGGATTCATCGTTCTTCTCCGTTTGCCAATCGTTGGACGAGCCTCTCGGCCGCTCGATAAATGAGTGCGAGAATGCTTAACGTGGGGTTGATACCTGGGCAGGTCGGGAATGCTGCGCCGCTATAAACGTAAAGGCCAGGGGTATCGTGCACCCGTAGTTCCGGATTGACGACGCTCTGGTTGGGATCCGCACCCATGCGAGCTCCGCCAAAATCGTGACTGCTTCCGACCCCGGTGAATCGGTCGCCCCGCCAGGTTTTGGTTGCTCCCATTTCGCGCAGGATTTCTTCGGATTTGGTTTCCATCCATTCGGCGAGGCGGTTCTCGTTTTCCCGAAGGTCATAGGTAAGCCGAAGCACCGGCAGACCAATGCCGCTCCGGTCCCGATAGTGGGGGTCCAGATCAATGAAGTTGCTGTTGTACGACAAGGTGTCAGGCTGGATCCGGACCACGCCAAAGTTTTGCCATTTGCGCAGGTGATCCTTATAGGGTTTACCCCAGCGCTGGACGTCAGGTGGTACTGCCTCGCGGCTGATCTGGATCGGCAAGAATTGCTGCTCGGCACCCAACGTGGCACCACCGATAAAACCGTGCTGTAACGAATCAAAATCGGACGCGAAGAAGTCATCGAGCACCAAACCCTGTGCGGCCGGCCCGGTATGACGGTTAAAGATCACTCCGGGGACGTAGCCGTCGACGTGGGCAAACATCTTGGTCATGAAATGTTTGCCTAATTGACCC
>DATHPI010000125.1:0-1830 GCA_035484035.1 Chthoniobacterales bacterium | reverse complement strand
CACGCACCTTCGACAGAGCGAGACCAGGCTTACATCGAGGCGATCGTGGATCAACTGGTCCGACGCGGTCGGGTGCTTCATCTGATTCACCTGATTGGCAGGGTCGTTCGCAACCTGGCAATCGATGAATTAATTATTGCTGGAGATTGTTGGGACCGCGGACCGCGCGGCGATCACGTGGTCGAATATTTGATGCAGCAACCCAATGTCTCTTTTATCTGGGGAAATCATGATGTCGCCTGGCTGGGCGCCTGTCTTGGTCACGAGGCTTTGATCTGCCATGTGTTGCGCATTTCAATTCGCTATCGTCGCCTCCTGCAATTGGAAGAAGGTTACGGTATCCCGATCGAGCCTCTCGATTTACTGGCTCGCACCGTTTACGCCAACGATCCTGCCACCAATTTCGAGGTCAAAGGCCCCGGAATGCGGGAAAAGGTCATGATGGCGCGGATGCAAAAAGCCGCTTCAGTGATGCAGTTCAAATTGGAGGGGCAAGTCATCGCCCGCCATCCCGAATGGCAAATGGAACACCGCCGCCTTTTGCATCGCATCAACTACCAAACGGGAACCATCGAAGTCGACGGGGTCGAGTATCCGCTGACGGACGTGAACTTCCCGACCATCAATCCTGAGAACCCATACGAGCTGACCGCGGAAGAAAGGCTCTGTGTGCGCAGGATACGCACCTCATTTCTATCCAGCCAAAAACTCTGGAAGCAGATGCGTTGGATGATCGCACAGGGGAACATGTATTTGCGCCGTGAGGAGCACCTGATCTTCCACGGATGCGTACCGGTGGACGAACAGGGTGATTTCCTATCAATGACGATTGACGGCAAGCCCTATACTGGGCGCGCCCTTTTTCAAGCGATCGAACGCGTCGTCTATCGTGTCGTCGAGACCAGAAAGCGGGACGATCTCGATTTACTTTGGTATCTCTGGAGTGGCCCGCAATCCCCGCTCTTCGGAAAAGATCGCATCGCAACGCTCGAGAGCAGCTTGATCGCCGATAAACGTGCCCATCAGGAGACAAAAAACCCTTACTTTCGCCTGATTCACGAGCAGTGGTTTTGTGAAAAGATTCTCGCCGAGTTTGGAGTCGAACCAGCCAATGGATTGATCGTCAACGGGCATGTTCCGGTTCAAGTCGAAAAAGGTGAATCTCCGTTGAAAAGGAGCGGAATGGCGATCACGATTGATGGGGCTTTCTCAGAAAGTCTCGGGGATCATGGATTCACTCTGGTCCTGGAGCCGCATCGGACGGCTCTGGCCCTGCACTATCATTTTGAGTCCGTCGAAGCTGCTATTTCGCGTGGTGCGGACATCATTCCGAGCATCACAGTGGTGCGTGAGTGGGATCGCCCGAAGACCATTGCCGACAGCCAGCGTGGCCGGCGCCTCCGGTCGATCATTGAACAACTTGAGCGGCTCGTAGCAGCCTACAAAAATCACGAACTCCGAGAGCGGCCCACGGCCATGGTTTGAGCCTAGGCTTCATCCGAACAATTTCTTAAAGGCCGCCAGGTCTTCGCGCAAAGCGTGGAATTCAGACTTCAGGGTGTTCAATTCGGCTTCAAGTGTCTCAAGGCGAGACTTCTGCGGAACCGGTACCGCGTTCGGCCGCGTTGTAATTGCCGAAGCCTCCAAATCGGGTTCACCGGAGAGCAGTTGGATGAATCTTTTTTCTTTCTGTCCCGACCTGGCTGGAATGACCCGGACCAAAGGATCTTCCCCCTGACTCAGGTCCTCCAGGCATTTCTCGGTCTCCGGCAATGTCATGGAACCGCACATCCGCTCGCTACGCGACCGGAGTTCACCCGAAGTTTGCGC
>DATHPI010000124.1:0-16587 GCA_035484035.1 Chthoniobacterales bacterium | reverse complement strand
AAAAGTCTCCGCCATTTTTCCAGGCATTCGAATACAGCCATGCGAGGCGGGATAGCCTGGCAAGTAACCTTCGTGCATTCCAACACCGCCTGTGATACGCATGAAATATGGCATGGGCGCGCCTTTGAAGACTGCTCCGGGCGGTTTCGGATCCTTGCCCGCTTCAACGTCCTTTTGCACGACGTTTCCTGTAGCATCCACATAATCGCCGTACAAGCTGGAGGCATGATCCTTGTCTTTTTGTGTGATCTTATAGTTACCAACCGGCGTGTTGTGGCCTTCCCGTCCCGCTGACACTTGAGATTCGCCCACAAGGACGTCGGCTTTGTAAAAATAGGCCCGCTGTTCCTTCAGATAGATTTTGACTGAGGGCGCTCCTTGCACGCCGTCTCCATCCCAATAGGAGATCGGATCGTAACCTGAACCCGATTCAGGAGCGTTCGGTGCCGGGCCGCTCGATGGTAAATACGATGTATTCGGATTTGCCAGGCGCGATTTTTCGCTATCACTGCAGGCGGCGAGAAACGAAGCAACCAAAATTATGGGAAACAATCGAATACTCATAGACCGGAATGAGCGGAATAAACTCGTTTGCGAGAATCGTCAAGTCGCCTCCGTTACGATCGCCGATGACAGATGGATGTACGCACTGTTTGCTGGAGGCTTCACCCTCTGCTATATCGAGAGCGTCACCTATGCCCACCTACGAATATAAATGCGAAAAGTGTAATCAGACATTTGATGCCTTCCAGTCGATGAACGACCCGGCGTATGCGGTTTGCCCGCAGCAGTTGTGCCGGCAAGAAGTCTGGGGCGAAGGCAAGGTCAAGCGTTTGATTGGAACAGGTGCAGGACTCATATTTAAAGGCTCTGGTTTTTATACCACGGACTACCGGAGCGCGAATTATAAGGAAAGCGCCAAAAAAGAAAGTGGATCCTCGAAAGGCGACGAAGCCAAGGGAAGCTCGGATAAGCCCAAAGAAAGTGGCGCTTCCAAAAGCGAGGGGAGCAAAAGTGAGACCGCTAAAGGTGCCGCAGATAAGGCCGCCGGATCTTCCGGATCGACACCCTCCACCGGAAGTTGAAGGCCACCGCTGTTGGGAAGCGTCGATGACATGACAAAGCACTTCAATGGCATATAGTTGTTAGATGTTTCGGTTGACTCGGGGTGAGCAGTTGCTGGTTGTCGGGCTTGGATTGGCATTGCTCGTGGGAGCGATCGTAAAACACGTTCGGGCAACTGTTGTTCAGCAAGAGCAGGTCGAGTCCAGGTAAAAAAATGCAGAGATCTTTTAATGAAGTCGTCGAACAAATGATCGAAAGGGATCCTCGCTACGGGAAAGAAGCCTACATGTTCCTGAAGGAAGCCCTTGAATTCACGATCAAACAAAAAAAACGTGGAAAAACCGAAGCCGGATCGCACGTCGATGCCGCCGAGTTGCTCGACGGATTTCGACAACTCGCGCTCAAAGAATTTGGACCGATGGTGATGACCGTCCTGGAATATTGGGGTGTCCGGTCTTCGTTTGATGTCGGTCAGATGGTGTTCAACCTGATCGGCGCCGGCGTTTTCGGAAAGACGGAATCGGATTCAGTGGATGATTTTAATCGCGCTTTGGATTTTCATATGGCATTTACCGTGCCGTTTGAGCCTCGCAAATCAAATCCGGCAAATTCCTGAACCTTGAAATGATTTCAATGGGGCTTCCTGAGGTTGATCCGACTCTTTTCGAACTCTCAAATGGTTTGACGGTCATTGTCGCTGAACAGCATTCCGCGCCGGTTGCCAGCATTCAGGCTTGGTGCCAGACAGGCAGCATTCACGAAGGCAAGTGGCTCGGCGGCGGGCTGACCCATCTGCTGGAGCACGTGCTTTTCAATGGGACGGAAAGCCGTTCTTCCAAGCAGATCAGCGACGAGATTCACGGAATGGGCGGTTACGTTAATGCCTACACCTCCTTTGAACGGACGGTTTTCTGGGTTGACTGCCCAGCCGCAGCGGTCCGGCAGTCGATCGACGTCTTGGGCGATATGCTGTTTCGATCGCTCGTCGAACCTGAGCCTCTCGAAAAGGAGATGGACATTATTCGACGCGAGTTTGACATGGGCCTCGATGATCCGGACCGCCTTCTCAGTCACCTCACTTTCGGAACGGCTTTTCAGGTGCACCCTTGTCGGTATCCGGTGATCGGGATCCGGGAAGTGTTTGATCAACTGGCGCACGAAGATGTCCTCCGGTATTACCGGCAGCGCTACGTTCCGAACAATCTTTTTCTAGTGGTGGTGGGGGATGTCGAAACGGATCAGGTTCGCTCCTATGCCGAAGAACTTCTTGGATTTGCCAAACGCGGTCCACTGGAGCCGATCATTTTACCGGAAGAACCACCCCAGTTGGGTCGGCGCGAGACCTCGCAAGACTTTGCCGGTGACCTTGCTTATTTTAATCTGGGCTGGCACGTGCCGGGCGTTTCCGACGATGACATGGCGGCGGTCGATGCCGCTTCTGTTGTTCTGGGCGGCGGAGCCAGTTCAAGACTTTATCAGCAGCTGCGTGAGAAGGAAGGCCTTGTCTATGGGGTGGGAGCGTACGCCTATACCCCTGGATTCCCAGGTTTGATGACGGTTTCGGGCCAGTGTGCGAAAGAAGTTGCGGAGATGGTTCCCAATCGAATTGTGGAATGCGTCAACGATCGTCGGCAAAGCCGATTTTCCGAGGAGGAACTAAGGAAGGCGAAGCGGATCATTACCGTGAACACGATCGAGCAGTTTCAGACCGTCAAGGGATTAGCTTCGGATCTCGGTTTGAATTGGTTGTATGCCAGGAACCTCAATTTCAGCCACCGTTACTTGGAGCGCTTGCAAACCGTGACCCCCGCGGATGTTGAACGGGTTGTTTCCCGCTATCTCACGGATTCCAACCTGACTGTCGCGGTGCTTCGTCCAGGGAATGAATCCAAGCGGGCGTCGATCAGAAAAACGAAGATCGCAGACCCTGAACTTCATGTGCTGCCCAATGGAACCAAGGTCGTTCTCATTCCGGACCGGCGGCTTCCGATGATCTACGCTTCCGCGGCCTTTCGAGGCGGTTCGCTTTATGAGACGAATCGAAACAGTGGCCTCCATCGACTGCTCACCCAGGCAATGCCAAAGGGTACGAAGATCAGATCGGCCGAGCAAATCGCCGGGCAGATTGAGGGGATGGGCGGCATGCTTTCGGTGGAATCCGGGTTTAATACAATACGGATTGCCGCCAGTTCGTTGTCCGACGATTTCAGCGATGCGTTTGCCGTGATGATGGACGTAGCGGTCAACCCCGCGTTTCCAGCCGAATCAACGGAACGCGAACGGGAAAGTCAGATCGCCGGCATCCGGGCGGAGAAGGCCCAGCCACAGATCGTCGCGCGGAATTTATTGAGAGCCGAGATTTACGGTGATCACCCGTACGGTTTGAATCCGCTCGGCCGCGAAGAAACAGTTCTTCAAATTGGGCAAGTCGATCTCATCAATCGACACCGGGCCTGTTTTGTTTGGCCCCGAGCGGTTTTTGGTTTTTGTGGCGCGATCGACGCTGACCGGATCCTCGAACTGGTCGATCAAGTACCGAAAGATTTGGCAGAGGACCAATCTTTCGTTCCGACCACCGCGAGAGTGCCGGAGGATTTCCAAAGCCGGCTTGTCACTTCCCATGAAGGCAGGCACCAGGCAGTGGTGTGCGTCGGCTATCTAGCCTGCACGATTGATAGCCCGGACCGCATCAGTCTCGAAATTCTGGATGAGGCGGCGGGCGATTCGAGTTCCCGATTTTTTGTAAAGATCCGCGAGGAACTGGGACTGGCCTATTCGGTCGGGAGTTCCTTATTCCTGGGAGTTGCTCCAGGAGTTTTCAGCCTTCACGTGGCCACTGCTCCCGCAAAGGTCGAACAGGTGACGCAGATTCTTTACCACGAGTTGGAGATCTTATGGAAACACGGCCTTAAACCAGAGGAGTTTGACCGAGCCAAGACAAGGACTTTGTCCCAACTGGCTTTCCAGTTGCAGAACATGGACGCCTACGCCCACAGCGTGGCGCTCAATGAGTTGTACGGATTGGGATACGATTATGTCCACCGACGCAGGAAGCAGATCGAGGCTGAGACGATTGATTCTGTCAATGAAGCCGCCAGGAAATATTTGATGGATAAACCGGCGATAACGATCATTGTTAGGCCTTGAGCGAAACGGAAAATCCGATATGGCAGAATACCAGAATACGACTGTTTCTTCGGGCGAGATGACGCAACGGTTTATCGAGTTCGTGATGATGCAGGCCCAGAATGCGGCCTTTATGTTGGGCCAGATACCTCACCCTCAGACAGGGAAGGCGGAAGTTAACTTGGACATGGCCCAGCTACTGATTGATCAACTGGTAATGATTCAGGAAAAGACCAAAAGCAACTTAAACTCCGACGAATCCCGGATCCTGGCCGGCGCTATTTCGAATTTGCAGATGGCATTCGTCGAGGCAGTTCGGGGGGAGCCCTCGGACTCGAACAAAACGGTAATTCAGCCTGAAGCGCCTCCACCCCAAGCTGAGCAGAAGCCCGCGGAGGAGCCAACGCCAGAACAAGCAGATCCGGACGCTAAACGGAAGTTCGTCAAAAGTTACGGTTCTTGATTCGCCCGTTAGGCACTGGTGGCAGGCGCTCCAACTGGGGCGCGGTCTGTTCCAGGCCGGCCTTTGAGTCGTGAAAAGATTTGACATTCGGGGCGTTGAAATTGGGGGCGAAAGGCCTGTTTATATACTTGGCCCTTGTGTCATCGAGTCTGAGAAATTCGTCCTTTCCCTGGCCGAAGATCTTAAAAAGATTTGTGATCCATTAGGCGTTTCGTGGATTTTCAAGGCTTCCTATGACAAAGCGAACAGAACTTCGGTCAAATCGTTTCGCGGCCTTGGCCTGGAAGCCGGTTGTCGGTTGCTGCGCAAGATTGGGGATCAGATGAAGGTGCCGGTCACCACCGACGTTCATTCGCCGGATGATGCTCAGGTGGCAGGCCAATTCATTGATCTCCTGCAGATTCCCGCTTTTCTCAGTCGCCAAACCGACCTGATTCGAGCAGCAGCGGAAACCGGGAGAGCGGTGAACGTGAAAAAGGGGCAATTCCTGGCTCCGTGGGACGTCCGAAACATCGCCGACAAATTGGAAACCTACGGATGCTCAACTTACGTCTTTACCGAAAGAGGCGTTAGTTTTGGCTATAATAACCTCGTTGCGGATATGCGTTCGTTGTATTGGATCCGGGAACTTGGCTACCCGGTCATCTTTGATGCCACCCATTCGGTTCAACGACCAAGTGGTGCGGGAGACCGGAGCGGCGGTGATGGCGTGCTGGCGCCAGTCCTGGCGCGAGCTGCCGCGGCGGCGGGGTGTGACGGTATATTTATCGAGACCCACTATGATCCGAGTCAGGCCCTTTCAGATGGACCAAACCAGGTACCGCTCCGGGATCTTTCGGCTTTGCTGGGAAAGCTTAAGCAAATTCATGATCTCTGCCGGTAAAGCTTTTGCTTTAATCTGGCTGTTCGGAAGCACAGGTTCAACGCTGTTGGCCGACAGCGACAGCAGCGGAGAGGGGCGTCGAATCGATCTGCCGGTGCCGATCGGACATGATGTCAAAGGCTTGCGTGTTCCGGTCCGGAATGATCAGGGGAAGGTAGAGATGCAATTCGACATGGAGTCCGCGAGGCGCCTGGATGACCAGAACATCGAAATGCACACCACGACGATCCAAATGTACAATCAAGAGACGTTCAAGCCGGATGCCAAGATCGAATTAATATCATCGACGATGAATCTGGATACCGAAGTCATTACAACGAAGGAACCGGTTCATATCACCCGAGAGGATTTCAATTTCACCGCCGATAGTGGGGTATTTAATTCAAAAACTCGCCAGGGGACGATGTTCGGAAATATCCATCTGGTAATTTATAATCGTAGCAAATTCGAAACAAAATCTGGCACCGGCGGTCAACAACATTAAAGTCAGTGAAGAAATTAGTCATCTTATTCGGAGCTATGGTCTGTTTTGGTACGGTGATCGATGGGGCACAGCAGAAGTCCGCTTCCGGAGAAAAGCCCTTGGCAACGGCAAAGTCTGCAGGGGCGAAGCAGTCTCCAACCCCGGCGAAGCAGGGTTCTGGAGGTTCCGCGGCAGGAGCGAAGTCGAACGATCTACTGGGCGATGACAACGGTCGTCCGCAAGGTCCGACGGAAATTACCGCCACGCAGGAAGCGCAATTCGACACCAAGACTCGGACCGGGATATTCATTGGCAACGTCAAAGTGGTGGACCCTCAATTCACACTGACCTCAAATCAGTTAACTGTTCACCTGAACAAAGACGACGAGGGAGGTGGATTGAAAGACGCCAATGCTCAAGGGAACGTCGTGATCGTTCACATTAATCAGCCCAAGACGCCGGCGGGATCGGCGAAGACGCCTGTCGCGTCCACAACGCCCGCGGCGCGGACCGCAGCAATAGGTGGTCCAACGCCCGCTCCGGCACCGGCACCGGCTCCGACACCCACGACCTCAGTCGGCAAGGCAGAGAATGCTCTTTACCTGGCCAAAGATGGGACGATTACCTTAACCGGGTGGCCACAAGTCACACAGGGTCTTAACACGCACATCGCAACTGCCCCCGGCGTGAAAATGGTGATCTACAAAGACGGGAAGATGCAAACCTACGGGAGCACGAGAACGTTGATTGTGGACAGAACCGGTACCAATACTCCCAATACGAATGGCGCCCAGTAGATTAGAAATTGAGTCTCCTGTCCTCGAAACGAAACGGCGAACCGAAAAGCCGATTCTTCGTACGGATAAGCTGGTCAAGATATATGGTGGTCGGTCGGTGGTGAATGGGATCGATATCCATGTCAATGAAGGTGAGATTGTCGGCTTGCTGGGGCCAAATGGTGCTGGTAAAACGACTACTTTCTACCTTATAGTAGGTCTGGTTCGGCCTAATGGTGGCCGAGTTTACTTTCAGGATCGTGATGTGACTGGCTTTGCGATGCATCGGAGAGCCCGAATGGGTATGGGGTATCTTCCCCAGGAAGAGTCCATTTTCCGAAAACTGACCGTCGAACAGAATATTTTGGCCATCCTGGAGACCCTGCGGATCCCGCGCCGGGAACGACACCGGCGTTGTGACGAATTACTCCGGCAGTTTGGAATCGAGAACCTTGCCAAAAACCAAGCGTTGACGCTGAGTGGCGGGGAAAAGCGACGCCTGACCATCGCACGATCGCTGGTGACCAATCCGAAGCTGATGATGCTGGACGAACCCTTCAGTGGCGTCGATCCGATTGCTGTCTCGGAAATCCAACAGCATATCTCAAACCTCAGCAAGTCAGGCTTGGCTATCTTGATCACCGATCACAACGTTCGCGAGACGTTGGAGATCGTGGACCGCGCTTATCTGATATTTGATGGAAGAGTTGAAAGCCAGGGGACCCAGGAGTTTCTGATCAATGACCCCATTAGCAGGCAACTCTATCTCGGTGAACGCTTTCGAATGTAAGTCTAGAACCATGTTGTCGGCCGCTTGTTCACGTAGTCCATGCCAGGGAGAATTCTTCTTGGTTCTACGGGAACGTCTTCTGCTCTATCTCGCTGATAGCAGATTACTTAGCGGTCATTAACCCAAAAAGAAAGCGCCCAAATATGCAGGTACAGAATGCAAACCCACCCATCCAGGTCACCGGGAGGCATGTCAGTGTCACTGAAGCGATGAAAGAGTATTGCCGACGTCGCTTGGCTTGTCTTCACCTTGATTATCCAAAAATTATCGAGGTACAGATACTTCTGGATGTCCAGAAATACCGCCACACGGCGGAGGTGATTTTGCACTGTAGCAACCATATCACGCTCGAGGCCAGCGCTGAGAACGATGATATGTACGTCTCCATCGATGAGGTGGTGGATAAGATCGCCCGACAGATGCGGAAATATAAAACTCGGCTCATGCGGCAGCACCGGCCCCGAAAACACGCGATTCGGCACCTCGAAGAGACTGTGCTGCGGTGGGAATGGGTGGATGGGGTAGACGGGTTCGACCAGGCATCTGAAACAGGACTCGCCGCCACGGCTAAGTCGGAAGCTCCTGCGAATTTCTCAGAACCATCTTTTATTCACAGCGAGAAATATCCCGTGAAACCGATGTTCATCGATGAAGCCGTGTTGCAGATCGAAATGTCGTCCAAGCAGTTTCTCGTCTTTCTGAACGCCAAAACAGAGAAAGTGAACGTTATTTACCGGCGGAAGAACGGGGATTTTGGGCTAATCGAGCCAACATTTAACTAAGTCGGAGCGAGAAAAGTCTGTGCCCGGGAACGTAGCGTGCCGTTCGCGCTTACCCGGGCACTTTTTGCGTGGAGCCCGTGAGACAATTGCTGGCCGATTCCACACTTTGAAATGGATGCCCCAGAGAACTTTGCTACTATCTTGCCGGTGAATGCTGATGAGCAACGAAGCAGCCGGCCCGGTGCACTGGAATGAGACGAGGGAAGCTACCTTTTATACCGGTCGGCGAATTCTACACGCGGCACGCAGACGCGCTCCAGCTCAAACTCGTTGGCCCTGCCCTAGGCTTCGAACGAAAGATTCGCGAACCAACGATCAATCGTCCTGGTTTAGCTCTCTCCGGATTTTTTACTTACTTCGCGGGTAAACGTATCCAAGTTCTTGGTAATGCCGAGTCAAGCTATTTGAAGAGCTTGCCGGAGTCCGAACAGCAGGCTCGCTGCCAGCAGCTTTGCGAACAGCATATCCCCTGTGTCATTGTTTCGCGCCATTTGCCAGTCGCGAAAGCGCTCGCGGATGCTGCTGCCCGGTTGGAGATAGCCATCTTTCGCACTCCGATGGTTACGATGCGGTTCATCAATGCCGCGACCATTGGTCTGGAAATGGATTTTGCACCCGTTACCACCGAGCACGGAAGCATGGTCGACATTATGGGAATTGGAACGATGGTTCGCGGGTCGAGCGGGGTAGGGAAGAGCGAGTGCGTTCTTGGACTGATCGAACGCGGTTACAGCCTGGTGAGCGATGATGTCACAAGATTCCGCGTCCTGGATGGACGCGAATTGGTCGGAACCGCTCCCGATCTGACGCGTTATCACATGGAAGTTCGTGGTCTCGGCATCATTAATGTCGCCTCCATCTTCGGGGTGGGTAGTATTCGGATAGAGAAGCGGCTTGATCTGATTGTGACTCTCCGGGACTGGCAAGAACTCGAAGAGGTTGACAGGATCGGGCTTGAGCAAGAATTTTACGAAATATTGGGGATCCGTATTCCGCACATCACCATTCCAGTCCGGACGGGACGCGATCTGGCGCGATTGGTGGAAGTTGGAGCGTTGGATCAAAAGCTGAAAAGCCTTGGCCAAAACAGCGCAGTAGAATTTAATCAAAGGTTGTTGAATTTAATGCAAACGAGCAAGGAGATGTGATGAGTTTGTTGGGGAAGCGGCCATCCTCTGGAAAAATTCAAAAGGAGATCACTATATTGAACAAGCTGGGCTTGCACGCTCGTCCCGCGGCCATGTTCGTTCGCGCAGCCAACAAACACAGAGCCGAAATCTGGGTCGAGAAGGATGGGGAGCAGGTAAACGGAAAGAGTATTATGGGCCTCATGATGCTCGCAGCCGGTCAAGGGACAAAGCTGATTCTTTCAGCGGAAGGAGTGGACGCCGAGAAGGCCATTCAGGAACTCGAACTGCTGGTCGAAAAACGGTTCGATGAGGAATAGCGCTGAATGAGCGGCCCGGAAGAAAGATTTCAAGGAATCGGCGTTGCGCCGGGGATTGCCCGCGGGGTGGTCTTTCTTCATCACCCCGATGACGAAGAGCCGCCGAAAAGAAGCGTTGATGAGTCTGAGATCGCCCAGGAGATTGTCCGATTCGAGTCGGCCCTGATCGCCACCCGGGCGCAGATCCTCGAGATGCAACAACGGATCGCCGAAGCGATCGGAGCTAAGGATGCCAGCATCTTTGATGCGCACCTGCTGGTGGTCGAGGACCGGACGTTGATCGATGAAGTGCTTCGCAACCTCGAGCGAGAAAAATTCAACGTCGAGTTTATTTTTGCCGAAGTCGCTAATCGGTACGCGCGAACACTCAGTGAAATCGATGATCCCTATCTGCGGGAGAGGGCCTTTGACATTCATGACGTGACTCGGCGGGTCGTTCGCAACTTGCTCGGGCGATCAACCAAGACACTGGGCACCATCGATCTGCCGCAGGTCGTGGTGGCGCATAATATCACTCCCTCGGATACGGCGACGTTGAATCGTCAATTGGTTCTCGGATTCGCGACGGACGTTGGGAGCCGAACGTCGCATACCGCAATCATGGCGCGTTCGCTGAATATTCCGGCGGTCGTAGGGTTGAAAGACATTTCGCAACGGTTGCGTCCCGGCCAACATGTTTTGCTGGATGGGACAAATGGCATCGTCATTCTAAACCCGACGGATCAGACCCTTTGGGAATACGGTGAAATTGAAATAAAGCTGGAACACGTCGAGGAGGTCTTGACGAGTCTGCGTGACACCGTCAGCACAACGGCAGACGGCCGCCACGTCATCCTCTCGGCGAATATCGAACTTCCCGAAGACGTTCCGCTGGTGGTTGGAGCTGGAGCGGAAGGGATCGGTCTCTACAGAACTGAGTTCTTTTTTCTAAATAAGAACGATTTACCGAGCGAGGAAGAGCAATACGTCGTCTACCAGGCGGTAGCGGAGGCCATTCTCCCGCAATCGGTCATCATTCGCACGCTCGACCTGGGCGGCGATAAGTTTCTGAGCCACTCGCACCTGCCGACGGAACTTAATCCATTTCTGGGATGCCGCGCGATCCGATTCTGTCTCGAACGCCCCGACATTTTCAAGGCCCAGTTGCGAGCGATTCTACGGGTGAGCGCTCTTGGCAATGTCCGAATTATGTTTCCGATGATCTCTGGTCTCTCCGAGCTAAGGCAGGCCAAAGAAATTCTGGAGACGTGCAAAGCGGAGCTCCGTGAAGAGGGTAAGCCGTTCCAGGAGGACATTGACGTCGGCATCATGATCGAGGTCCCCAGTGCGGCGTTGGTGGCAGAATCGTTGGCGCGCGAAGTGGCTTTTTTCAGCATTGGGACCAATGACCTGATCCAGTACACCATTGCGGTGGATCGGGTGAATGAGCGGATCGCTCACTTGTACGAACCGACTCATCCGGCGATCCTGCGGCTGATCGAAATGACCGTTTCAGCGGCCCACGCACAGGGAATCTGGGTGGGTGTCTGCGGTGAGATGGCAGGAGAAATTACCCTGACGCCGCTGCTTTTGGCGCTCGGCGTGGACGAATTAAGTGTCAGCGCGGGCCTGGTTCCGCGCGTGAAAAAAGCCGTTCAAACTTTAAACACTCAGGAATGCAACCGCTTGCTCGAAGAAACCCGGAAATTATCTTCAG
The DNA here is from genome assembly GCA_035484035.1 of Chthoniobacterales bacterium. GTDB lineage: Bacteria > Verrucomicrobiota > Verrucomicrobiia > Chthoniobacterales > JAFAMB01 > JAFAMB01. The sequence continues at coordinate 5,096 of DATHPI010000124.1, read as the reverse complement.
CTACCGAGATTTTAACCCTCTGCGAAGAAGTGGCGCGTCGGCATTATGCGGAGCTGCTGAATTAGACGGTTGCCAGGAGATTGCATATGAAGGCCGACGTGCTGATTGCCGGAGCGGGTCCTGTGGGACTGACAATGGCCTCAGAACTGGCGCGCTACGGCTTGTCCGTCCGCCTTGTTGATAAAAATACCGAGCGCACTGACAAATCCAAGGCGCTCGTTCTCTGGGCGCGAACGCTCGAACTGATGGAGCGTATGGGCACGGACAGCACCCAGCGCTTCATCGATGCCGGCCTCAAAATTCAGGGTGCCAATATTCTCTCGGGGCGTGTGGAAATCGCCCACGTTGAAATGACTCACATTGCGTCTCGCTACAATTTCGTGCTTATGATTCCGCAAAGCGAGACGGAACGCCTGCTGGAAGAGCATCTGGAGACGCTCGGCCTGAAGGCAGAACGCCAAGTGGAATTGAAGCAATTGAAGTCGGGTGCCGATGGGGTATCATGCACTCTCCTCCATTCCGACGGGCGGGAAGAAACCGCAGAGGCATCGTGGCTGATTGGCTGTGATGGCGCTCACAGCACTGTCCGTCATCAGCTTGGCATGGAATTCCTCGGCAGTACGATGCTAAGCGATTGGATCCTGGCCGATATTCATCTAAGCGGCGTCGCAGGTGCTCCGGCGATCAATATCTTTTGGCATGCGGAGGGAGTGCTGGCCCTTTTTCCGCTGCGGGGAACGCGATACCGAGTGATTGCCGATATTGGAGAATCGTCAGGTTCCATCGGCGAAGGAAATCGCCCCGCTCCAACGCTGGAGGAAGTTCAGCGAATTCTGGAGGTGCGCGGCCCCGGCGGAATTCGGGCGAGCGATCCAGTCTGGCTCTCCTCTTTCAGCATCAATGAACGTAAAGTCTCGGACTATCGCTCAGGGCGTATCTTTCTCGCCGGAGATGCGGCACACGTCCACAGCCCCGCGGGTGGCCAGGGGATGAACACCGGAATGCAGGACGCTATCAATCTTGCGTGGAAACTCGCGCTTGTCTCGCGGGGTATTTGCGCGCCGGAGCCGTTGCTGAGCAGCTACAGCGCGGAGCGAAGCGCTATTGCCAAACTAGTCCTCGAAGCAACAGGCAAAACCACCGTCCTGACCGTGCTGAAGGGCGGCATCAAGCAGTCGATTCGTAATCATATCGCCTCGCTGGTTTTTGGTCTTGCACCGGTCAAAAGCGCAATGGCAAACATCCTTTCGGAGATGGCCGTTGGATATCCCGAAAGCCCGCTGAATGCGAAATCCGCGCATGTCCATGGCGGCCCGCATCCGGGACAACGCGCGCCAATCCGTGAGGGCGAGCCCGCGGTAGGTTCGGGAAACACACCGCGCTTTGCGTTGTTCGCTGAAGACACACCCACCTCGAAATCCCTCCTTTCGAAATACCCGAATTTTGTCGAGCCCTTACCGCGTAAACCATACGCCCACGGGGGGATATGGATTGTTCGCCCCGACGGTTATGTGGCCCTGGCCGCGAAACACGACGCCTGGAACGATGTGGACGCGTATCTAAGTCATCTCTGCACCGGTTGAATCTCCTTATAATAATTTGTCACCCGCGAGAGGCAAAGCACGCGACCAGACTCTTCGTGGACGATTTCAACCGTGTGGACTGCTAGCTTGGAAGAGCGACGGACGACACTTGCTTTCGCCAGGATGTGACCGTCGGAGGCGGGTCGGATATGGCTTCCGCTAATTTCAATACCCACCGGAACGGAGCGCGACAAATCGAGATCCCAGCAGGCATGCAGACTGGCAGCGGTTTCTGCGAGAACCATGCTGATACCTCCATGCAAGAGACCTGAAGGTTGGCGGGCCCGATCGGACATCGGCATCCGGAGAAGGATTCGTTCTGCATCAACCGAAATGATCTCGACGTCGAGAGCTTCAGGCGCGGTCTTTGGAAGCAAGGCTCGAAGCTGTTCGACAGAACTAATCCTGGCAGAGGCAGTGGACATAAGAATAAATGACCCACGATACCAGGTTTTTCATTCAACTCGCGAACGGGTTTTGCCTTAACCATTCCAGAGTCTCCTCAGCGCTTTTATCGGGTGGAAATATCGGATAAAATACCTTTGTGATGCGGCCCTCGTCGATAATGAGAGTTAACCGTTTGACCAGAGTCCTGGAATCAAATTGAAAAGTCGGCAGTTTGAGCGCTCGGACGAGAGACAATTCCCGATCACTCAGTAGGGGAAACGGAAGCTCGAGCCGCTCGACGGCTTCTTTTTGGTAGTTCGTATCCTGCGTGCTCAATCCAAATAGATGCGATGCGCCCGCGCCCGTTAACGCGCGATACTGATCCCGGAACCCGCGGGATTGGGGGGTGCAACCCCTCGCACCTGGGATGGCATCCCAACCATCTGGAATGGGTTGATCGGGTTGTCCGGTCCGAGGATAGCAGTAGACCACCGTGCGGCCGCGAATCTGCCCTAGATGAACCGGATGACCGTCGGTGGACGCAAGCCACAGTTCCGGCATTCGCATACCAGGAAGGTGATCGCAGGCGCCGTCATCCTGCGGTACGGGCAAGCCGGTCGGCAAATCCAAACGGTTTGGCATGAAGGTAAGATCAATGACCTGCAAAAGTCTGCCACAGTAAAATCGCATTCAGTACCGCGATGATCCCGGCCAATACCCACCCAAAGAGGTTCATCCAGCCCGGATTCACAAATTGGCCCATCTTTAATTTGTCGCTCGTGAACATGATGAGGGGAACAACGGCAAAACTAAGCATGAGGCTCAGAACGACTTGACTGAGAATCAATAATTGTGCGGTCCCGCTTTCTCCTATCATTACCGTGACTAAGACCGCGGGGACGATGGCGATCAACCGGGTGACCAGCCGCCTTAAAACAGGAGTGAGCCGCAACCGCAGAAATCCCTCCATGATAATCTGACCCGCGAGTGTTCCAGTCAGGGTGGAATTCTGACCTGACGCCAGAAGGGCCACCGCGAAAAGGGTGCTTGCCGCGCCTACTCCGAGCAACGGGCTGAGGAGCTTGTAGGCATCCTGAATCTCGGCCACCTCGTGATGGCCGTTCCGATAGAAAGTCGCCGCCGCGACGATCAGAATGGCGGCATTGATAAACATAGCGAAGCAAAGCGCCAGCGTAGAATCAATGGTGCCAAAAAAAATCGCTTCGCGCTTACCCGCGGGGGTCATTTCGTAGTGACGCGTTTGCGCAATGGAAGAGTGCAAATACAGGTTGTGCGGCATCACAGTTGCCCCAAGGATGCCTATCGCAACGTAAAGCATTTCGCGATTGTGCAGGAGCGCTGAGGAGGGAAGAACGCCTAGCGCCATCGCCCCGAAATCGGGCTTTGACAAAAATACCTGGATACCGAAGGCGACCGCGATGACGCTGATCATGGTGATGACCAAAGCTTCAATCAGCCGGAAGCCCTTATTCTGAAGGTAAAGCACTGCGAACACGTCGCCTGCCGTCAAACAAACTCCCCAAACCAAGGGGAGGTCGAATAAGAGATTCAGAGCGATCGCGGAACCAATCACTTCAGCCAGGTCACAGGCTGCAATGGCAATCTCCTGACCAACCCAGAGGGCAAAGGTGATGGCCGGATGAAAATTGTCCCGGCAAGCTTGTGCCAAATCGCGTCCGGTGACCACGCCAAGCTTCAGGGCGAGATGTTGCAGGAAGATCGCCATCAGACTCGAGATCACGACCACCGACAGCAGCGAATAATAAAACTGAGACCCTCCGGCGAGGTCGGTGGCCCAATTTCCTGGGTCCATGTAACCGACCGCAACCAAATACCCGGGCCCGGAGAAGGCGAGAAGCTTCCGGATAAATCCCATCCAGCCTGCAGTGTTCCTTGGGATTGAAACCGAACGGAACACTTCAGGCAGGGAAGGATCCGTTCGTCGAAATCGCCAGCCGAGTTCATTGGGAATAGCTTCGGAAGGTGGACCGGCGGATTCGTTCATCGTGAAAACTCAGGTGAGACTGGCAAAATTAGTGTGCCCTATATTCGATAGCAAGACCTAAATCGCGCGTTTTTTCATATCTCCGAATTGCGTGTTGAACCAAAGCGCCTGATGATTGGGCCCACGATGGATGTCAGTTCATTTCTGCGGGGACTGCCCGGTGGCCAAGCCTTGAACAACGCCAAAGACCGATTGCTTGCCTCAGGGGCTAAGGCGCGACTCAATAAGCTGATCGAGCGCTATGGAACCTTGCTCGACTTGCAATTGAACACCGTCGACCGGTCGCTCTCCTTAACGCTTCAGTTAAAGGGAGAGCAGACTCCGGTAGAAATCCATTTGCGCGAATACACCTTGTCGATCGTGGACGGGAGATCTGTTCTGATCTTTGATGGCCGAAAGATCGAGACTTCGCGAGAGTGGCTGACGGCGCTCATCCACGATCGCGTCGGCGAGAACCGATTGGCCGTGCCTGACAACCTCGAGTGGATAGCCCAACTGTTGCGTTGACCGGCCAGCGAAGTGTCCCCGCCTCGTTCTCAAAGCGCGGCCAGGCGGTTTCGCAGACTCTCATCCGAGTCTACCAGTGGACTTCCTTGAACCGGCGCGCCACTTCGCGCGCGTTCTCTCGTGAATTAAAAGCTGAGACCCGAAAGTAACCTTCGCCCTGTGCGCCGAAGCCCACCCCTGGCGTGATCACGACTTGAATCTCCCGCAACATCTTGTCGAAAACCTGCCAACTGTTGTAACCGGACGGAACCGCCACCCAGATGTAGGGCGCATTTCGTCCCCCGAAGACTTCAAGACCGGTGGAACGGAGGGATTCTGCCAGTATTTCCGCGTTGCCTAAGTAGTGACGGATCAGAATCTGCACCTGCTGCTGACCTTTTTCTGCATAGACGGCCTCGGCACCTCTTTGCACGGGATAACTAACACCATTGAATTTGGTGCTGAACCTTCGGTTCCAAAGCGGGTGCAACGCTCTCTTCTCGCCCTTGGAATCGAGCGCCACAAGCGTTTTCGGCAGAACGGTGAATGCGCAGCGGACACCAGTAAAGCCGCTGTTTTTTGAAAAGCTGCGAAATTCGATCGCACATTCGCGC
>DATHPI010000123.1:0-21544 GCA_035484035.1 Chthoniobacterales bacterium | reverse complement strand
AATTCGGGGAAAGCATCGCACAGAGGTCACGGAGGTCACAGAGGGGGAATTTGGGGATGGCGGCGGATAGCTTTTGGTGAACATCAAGGGCTTCTGGGCGAGATCAGGGCAATTTGGGGAAAGCATCGCACAGAGGTCACGGAGGTCACAGAGGGGGAATTTGGGGATGGCGGCGGATAGCTTTTGGTGAACGTCAAGGGCTTCTGGGCGAGAATCACGGCAATTCGGGGAAAGCATCGCACAGAGGTCATGGAGGTCACAGAGGGGGAATTTGGGGATGGCGACGGATAGCTTTTGGTGAACATCAAGGGCTTCTGGGCGAGCATCAGGGCAATTCGGGGAAAGCATCGCACAGAGGTCACGGAGGTCACAGAGGGGGAATCGAGGGGCGGGGGGGTGGCCGCCGGTGAGGCCGATCACCCGGGTCCCAACAGCTTTGGTCGGCCTCGTAAGCAAAGATTTTCAGGTTTACTCAGTAAAGAGACGGTATAGCATCCCGTCATGCTGGACATTCGTCTGATCCGCGAAAGACCCGACTTTGTTCGCGAGCGGTTGGCAACGCGCAAAGCGGAACTCGCTCAACAGGTGGACGAAGTCCTAAAGGTTGATTCAGAACGGCGCCGGCTAGAGACTCAAGTTCAGCAGCTAAACGCGGAACGAAATAAGCTCAGCAAAGAAATCGGGAAACTGCGGTCGAAAAAGGAATCCAGCGCTGAGCAGGAATCAAATGTCAGAGGCATAGGCGAAGAAATTGCCCATTTGAACGAAGCGGTAGCCGCCGCGGACGAGTTTCAGACGAAGCTATTGCTCGGTATACCGAACCTGCCTGACGCGAAGGCTCCGATTGGAGCTGACGCCTCTGCGAATCCCGAGGTGCGCGTATGGGGCGAGAAACCTGCATTCAGCGATCCGCCTCTGGATCACGTCGACTTGGGAACGAAGCTCGGCCTTTTTGATCTAGGGCGTGCCGCCAAAATTAGTGGCACCGGTTTCGTCTGCTTCACCCATCTTGGAGCAAGGTTGCAGCGGGGATTGATCCAGTTTTTGCTGGACCTCCATACGACCAAGCACGGCTACACCGAAATCTCTCCGCCCCACATCGTGCGGCGCGAGTGCATGGTCGGTACCGGACAGTTACCCAAATTTGAGGATGATGCTTACGGATTGGAGGATGGACAAATTTTTTTAATTCCAACGGCTGAAGTGCCGTTAACGAACCTTTATCGTGATGAAATTCTGTCGTACGCGGAGTTGCCGAAGTATTTGGTCGCGCACACCCCCTGTTTTCGGCGGGAAGCAGGATCAGCGGGTCGAGACACGCGAGGGATCATCCGGATCCACCAGTTTGATAAGGTGGAACTGGTCAAAATCACGACTCCGGAAAATTCCTACCAGGAACTTGAGAAGCTGACTGCCAATGCAGAAAAGGTGCTGCAGAGTCTTGGCCTCCATTATCGGGTGATCGAACTGTGCACCGGCGACCTGGGATTCAGCATGGCGAAAACTTACGACCTGGAAGTCTGGGCGCCTGGGCAGGGCCGCTTTCTGGAGGTCTCGAGCTGTTCGAATGCAGAAGATTATCAAGCGCGGCGAATGAACCTGAGATTCAAGGACAAGGACGGAAAAAACCGCTTTTGTCACACCCTCAATGGCTCGGGGACGGCTCTGGCTCGGCTTTATATAGCGCTGGTGGAGACGTATCAGCGACCCGATGGCTCGATTCTGATACCCGAGCCGCTCCAAGACTACGTTCGATTCAAAGAGATTAAGTGAGACAGGAGTCAGGAGTTGCAGGAGTTCAGGAGTTGCAGAATGGAGGCGGGCGCGTGTGCAACTCCGGACGCCGCTCGCGCATTACTTTCTACGGTTCACCAGTCACCCGGATCAGCGGTCTCTCCATTCTGCAACTCCTGACTCCTGATTCAACTCCTGACTCCTGATTATCAATTCCTTTGCTCTTGGAGTTGCGCTGGTTGCTGATTCTCCTGAGGCTCCCCTTGGGTTTCGTCTTCTTCAAGCCATTCGCAGAATTCTTTGTAGATGGCAGTGCTGATCTTAATCAGGCGTCCCTGCATCCTATCAAGGTACTCATGAAGTCCGATCCGGAAAATTTCTTCCATGGTGACGAAACTGAGATCGGCACAAAGCTTGCCGGAAAGACGCTCGGCTTCCACCTTGTACTGAAAATCTCCTCGATCGACCCCGGTAATCTCGTGAAGCGAATGGTCGAGAGAATCGACGCAAAAGAGGATCGATCGGGGAAATGTCTGGTTCTTGACCAGAAACTCGACCACTTTCCACGGCACTACCTGGCCTCGATAGTGTTTCCGATACGGTTCCAGGGCACTGCATGACTTCAGAACGGCCATCCATTGGACGGTGTCCACGTTGCCACCGACCTGTTCACCGCTTGGCAACAGGATGTGATACTTGATATCTAGAATCCGGGAAGTTCTATCCGCACGTTCCAGAAACATTCCCAACCGATTGAATTCCCACCCTTCATCGTGCGCCATCGTAGCATCGGTGACACCTTGAAAGAGTTGAGATCCTTCCAGGATCCATTTGTAGAATTCGTAGGTGCTATTTTGAAACATTCTTTTCGCGGCGCCGGAAAAGAAAAACAAATACATCCGGTTGATCTGTTCCCACATCTCGACGGAGATTTGTTCGCGAACGGTGCGAGCGTTTTCTCGCGCGGTGGCGATGCAAGAATAGATCGAGTTGGGGTTCTTCCGTTCGAAGGTGACGAAATCAACGACAGCATCACCAGTAAGCTCGGGATGGAGCTTTCCGAAAAGTTGGGTGTCTTCCAGAGTGCAAATGATCGATTCCCAATGCTGTTTATTGGCCAGCGGCTGGACATCGAGCATTAGCTGAAGATTGACATCCATCATGCGCGCGTTGTTTTCCGCGCGCTCGGTGTATCGGCTCAACCAAAAAAGTGCATCGGCAACTCGGCTTAACATAATAACTTCACCCGCTCTGAATTTTTAATCGTTCAGTACCCACGTGTCTTTGCTTCCGCCTCCCTGTGAGGAATTCACCACCAGTGAATTCTTCCGGAGCGCAACTCGCGTTAAACCTCCTGGGATGATCGTGATCTTTTCTCCGTACAGAATATAAGGGCGTAGATCAATGTGCCTTCCTTCGAAATGATCCTCGCAGAACGACGGAGAACGCGACAACCGGACTACCGGTTGAGCCACATAGTTGCGCGGGTTTTCTTCGATCGCCTTTCGAAAACTTTCCCGTTGCTCAATGGTGGCCTGGGGACCCATCAGCATCCCATAGCCGCCGCTTTCGTTGGCCGATTTCACCACCAGTTTATCGAGGTTTTCGAGGATATATTTTCGGTCGGATTCAAAAAACGAAAGATAGGTTTCGACATTGGGAAGGATCGGGTCCTGATCCATGTAGTATTTGATCATCTTCGGCACGAAATAATAGGTCACCTTGTCGTCTGCTACACCGGTCCCGATGGTATTGGCCAAGCTGACATTGCCTCGTCGGTAGGCATCCACAATTCCAGAGACACCCAGCACCGAATCTTTTCTGAAGACCTTAGGATCGAGAAAATCATCATCGATCCGGCGGTAAATCACATCGACCCGCTTGAGGCCCCGGGTCGTTTTCATATAGACAAACCCGTCCTGAACTACCAGATCAGCACCGACGACAATTTCAATCCCCATGGTTCGCGCCAGAAAAGAATGCTCGAAGTAGGCGGAGTTGTAGATCCCGGGCGTTAGCAGCACGACCGTCGGCTCCGGAATCGCGTGGGGAGCGATGAAACGGAGAACGTCCAATAGCTCCAGGCAATAGGTGTCTACCGGCCGGACAAGATAGCGCGAAAAGAGGTTTGGAAACACCCTCTTCATGGCCTGTCTGTTTTCCAGCAAGTAGGAGACGCCCGATGGGGAGCGCGCATTATCCTCGAGCACCAGGTAGTTGCCATCGTGATCCCGGATGAGGTCGGAACCACAGATATGAATATAAATATCTTTCGGCACGTTGAATCCCATGAACTCGGGCCGAAAATGGGCGGCACTGTGAATAATTTCGGCAGGAACAATGCCGTCGCGCACAATCTTCTGCTCGTGATAGATATCGTGCAGAAAGAGGTTCAACGCAGTGATGCGTTGGCCGAGACCGCGTTCCACATGCTCCCATTCGGCGCGAGGAATAATCCGAGGGATTAAATCGAAAGGAAAGATCCGCTCGGTCCCCTCCAGATCGTTGTAGACGGTAAAAGTCACTCCCTGGGTGAGAAATGCGTTGTCTGCCAGATCGCGTTTTTTCTGGAATTCCTCGCTCGACATCCCGGCGTAGCGTGCCAGCAGCCTTTGATAGTGCGTCCGCACGTCGCCGGTGGATTCGAACATCTCGTCGAAATAGGCTTCCGGCGCGTATCCCTGAAAAAGATTCCCCATAAGGCTTCTAAGTTAAACACCGGTGCGAGGGTCGAAAAGAAGAAAAAAGTGCAAAGTGGGATCGCTTTGATGTCGTAAACGAGAGTAGTATCTTGGACCAAGATGACTGCACTGAGCCTTTTCCTTTTCTTTGGAACATTTGCCCTCTCGCTTTGGGCGACCTGGAGGGTGAAAGCCGCCTACGCGAAGTATAGCGAGGTTCCAGCCTCGTCGGGCATGACGGGAGCGGAAGTCGCCGCCCGGATTATGGCAGCGTCCGGCATTTACGATGTCCAGATCGTTGAATCGAACGAGATGCTGGGCGATCACTACGATCCCATGCACAAGAGGTTGGTCCTTTCTTCGGGGAACTTCCGAAGCGCGTCCACCGCGGCGCTGGGGGTGGCGGCGCATGAGACTGGCCATGCGATTCAGCATAAGATGGCCTACGCTCCGCTGAACATGCGAATGGCGGCTGCCGGAATGGCTGGCTACGCCAACATGGCGGTGGCGTTTCTCCCGATTGTCGGGTTTATGACGGGTTTGCTTCGCCCGATGCTGTTAATCATGTGCATCGCCTGGGGTATCATCATGCTGTTCAACCTGATCACGCTCCCGGTCGAGTTTGATGCCTCAAACCGAGCCAAAAAAGTCCTTATCGAAATGGGTTTCATCCGGGGACCGGCCGAAATAGCGGCCGTCAACCGGGTGCTGAATGCGGCGGCGTTAACGTACGTGGCGGCTTTCTTGACTTCTCTTGGCTATCTTCTCTTCTATCTGCTGCCTTTGCTCTCCGGCAGTCGGCGCGATTGATCAGCCGAACAGGAGTACCGGCGCAGGTATTGCGAAGCTCGGGTAGGGTGAGGCTCCGACCGAACCGGGGTGGTTGCTTGACGATCGTTGTCGTTTGTGGATAGGGGTAGAAGGTAAGCACCGACACAGAATTGTCACAGATCGATGTTTGCCTGGATCGGAAGCGGGAGCTAAGGAATGCACAATCAGATACGCAGAAAGCAGCCTTCCAGAAAGCGATCTATGGAGAAAGAACCATCCGCCGCGTTCGCCGATCCGGCTCTCTACATCAATCGTGAACTGAGCTGGCTGGAGTTCAATCAGCGTGTGTTGGAAGAAGGTCAGGATTCTAAGAATCCTCTTCTGGAGCGGCTCAAATTTCTCTGTATCGTCGCCTCCAATCTGGACGAATTTTTCGAAGTACGCGTCGCCGGCCTCAAGCAGCAGCGGTTGAGTAATATCAGTGCTCCAGGGCCGGATGCACTCAGTCCAAGCGAGCAATTGGCCGCCGTTTCCGTACGGGTACGCCAGATGGTGGATGATCAATATCGTCTCTGGAACCAAGAATTGGTGCCGAATTTGGAGCAGAATAGCATCTTTTTTCTGCGGTACGATGAATTGACGGACGAAGAGAGAAAGCACTACACGGAATATTTCGAGAAATCAGTCTATCCAGTCTTGACTCCGCTCGCCGTTGATCCGGTTCATCCCTTTCCTCAACTTCTGAACAAAAGCCTGAACGTCGCGGTCGAGTTGGAAGGGGCTGAACTCAATACGAATCTGGCGGTCGTTCAGGTTCCGCGGATCTTGCCAAGACTCGTTCCCTACAAGGCCGGCAAGAGCGGAGTGTACCGTTACATTTTCATCGGAAATCTGATCCAGGCGCACGTGGGGTCGCTTTTCCATGGAGTAAAGGTCAAGGGCGCTTACCAATTCCGGGTCACCAGAAACAGCGATCTCTACCTGGACGAGGAAGAAACCGATAACTTGCTAAAGGCAATCGAGCTCGAACTACGCAAGCGGAGTCGAGGTAACGCGGTCCGATTAGAAGTCCAGAAGGATTGCCCGGCGCATATTACAGATCAATTATTGCAAACATTTGATCTGACCAATGACGATCTGTATCAGGTGGACGGACCGATCAATTTTCTGCGTCTGATGCCGGTCATTTCCGAAGTTGATCGACCGGACCTCAAATTTCGGCCTTTGGTGCCGGCGATCGTGACCGGGTTTGCGGATCACGACGATATTTTCTCCCTGATTCGTCGGCGGCCGATTCTCCTGCATCATCCCTACGAAACCTTTCAGACGGTCCTCGATTTTATTGAGCAAGCGGCCGAGGATCCGAATGTGCTGGCGATCAAGCAGACGCTTTATCGCACCAGCGGAGATTCGCAGATCGTGGGCTCGCTGGCTGAGGCGGCCGAGAGCGGGAAACAGGTCACTGTCGTTATTGAACTGAAAGCGCGTTTCGACGAAGCGGCGAATATCAAGTGGGCGAGAACATTGCAGGAAGCAGGCGTTCACGTCGTTTATGGGATTGTTGGCCTGAAAACCCACGCAAAATTGGCGTTGGTGGTTCGCCGGGAAGAGGACGGACTCAGGCGTTATCTTCATCTTGGCACCGGTAACTACCACCCTTCGACGGCAAAGCTTTACACCGATCTAGGCTTGTTAACCTGTGACCCGGATTTGACCAATGACAGTGCGGAGCTGTTTAATTGGCTAACCGGCGTTTCAATTTTCCCGGACTTGAAGAAAATCAAGGCCGCGCCGAAAGCGCTTCATGATTTCGTTCTCAAGATGATCGACCGCGAAGTGGAGAATGCAAAGAAGGGCAAGCCGTCCGGGATCTTTGGCAAAGTAAACTCATTGGTGGATCCCGAAGTCATCCAGGCTCTCTATAGAGCGTCTCAGGCCGGCGTCCAAGTCAAGTTGTTGGTCCGCGGGGTCTGCTGTCTGCGCTCCAAGGTCCCGGGAACGAGCGACAATATTACGGTGCGAAGTCTGGTCGGCAGGTTTCTTGAGCATAGCCGCATCTACCGATTTGAGAATGCAGGCCGGCCTGAGGTTTATTTGGCGAGTGCAGATTGGATGGCGCGCAACTTTTTCCGGCGAGTGGAAACCTGTTTCCCGATTGAAGAACCTGAACTCCGCACCCAAATCGATCAGATGCTCGACCTCTTTTGGAAGGATAACGTCAAAGCACGAGAGCAAGGGTCGGCACTGACTTACGAACGGAGACCGGTTGGCTCCGAAGAGGTCGACGCGCAAGCATTGTTCCTCGAACAAGCATCCAAACCCCGAAAACCGGATGTCGATGCGAAGCCGGTGGTGTTAAAGACCAACACCAAGGCGATTGAGAGCAGACAGCGGGACGAAAAAATCGGACAACCGGCCTAGGGGGGTGGGGAATCGTTTCGGCGGGTCGGCGTTGGGGCGTATCGGCGTGCGGCAAAGCTCGAGGCTTTCTAGGAGTAGCGCGGGCAGCTACTTGAGAGAGCCGTTGGTGGGAATCCGTCAGCCGAAATCGGTCTATCCCGATGACTCGGTCTTGGCTTTTCGACGGACCGGACGCTTCACAAACTCCCAGCCGATCTTGCCTTTCTGCAGTGTCAGGATGGCATCGAATGGCCGGCCTTTTTTGGAAATGAATCGCTTTAGAAGGTCGCTCTTGCCTTCCACGAGCATCTTGCGCATTTGCTCCGGGGGGATTTCGCACTGAAGAATGGTTTTGCTCATCTTGAAGGAGCAACTTCCTTTAGCGACATTCTCGCAGATGTAAATCGCGCCTGTATCGTAGACTTGTCCCCCTTCGCAGACCTGGCATTTGCCCACCACGGAATGCAGCAGCGGATCAACGACGATTGGGTCGCCGCTTCCGTTGTTATTGAACTCAAATTCAGGTTTGTTCTCCTCGTTGAGAACCAGGATTGCAGAGAATGGTTTACCGGTCTTGCTGCGGAATCCATCGAGTGGTCCGACTTTGCGATCTGTCACAAGCGCGGTCACTTCTTCCGGACTTAACTGCCGGCTGGCTATATTCTTGAACAACCGGAATCCGCACGTCTCACAAGAGTAAGTGCGATAATCTTCCTTCAAATGGAGAGCGCCGCACTTTGGGCAGCGTGCGTCGATAGTCAGATAGCTTCCTTCAACCCGGTCGCTCTCGAAATTTTTTGCTTTGTGGACAATCTCTCGGGCCAGATCCTTGATTTTTGCCATGAACGACACTCGTTCAAGCCGGCCCTGTTCCATGAGTTTGAGTTGATACTCCCATTCGCCCGTGAGTTCCGGCGAAGAGAGAAGATGGATGCCAATTCCTCGAAGCAGAGTAATGAGCGATATGCCTTTCGAGGTGGCAATCAATTCTTTACCTTCCCGCCCGATGTATTCGTCGTAAACTAAACCTTCAATGATAGAGGCACGAGTCGCCGGTGTGCCAAGCCCCCTTGCGGCCATCGCTTCCCTCAACTCTTCGTCTTCGACTAGTTTTCCTGCGCTCTCCATGGCGGAGAGCAATGTGGCTTCTGTAAAGCGTGGAGGCGGCTTTGTCTGGCATTCAACGATCTCGACATCCCGTGTCAAAGCACGCTCACCGGGCACAATATCGACTAGCGAATCCCCCTGTTGCTCGTTAGTGGCCTGTCGACCGTAAACGGCAAGCCAACCCGGGTCCTTGATGATCCGTCCCTCGGTCTTGAAAGCCTCCCCTTCGACCCGAGTAATGCGAGTGGTAACCTCGAATTGAGCTGCCGGATGGAAAACGGCAACAAATCGTCTTGCGACCATGTCGAAGATTCGAGTTTGGCCTTCGTCGAGATTTCTTGGAACCTGATCGGTGGGGATAATCGCGTTGTGATCCGTTATTTTTGCGTTGTTAAAAATGCGCTTCGTTGGTTTCAGCCAACCACTTTCGAGAACCTTGCGTGCATGTGGCGCGATCGTCGGGTCGGTCAGACTCGACAAAACATGCTGGGCTGTTCCAACGTAGTCTTCCGGCAGATATCTCGAGTCTGTTCTGGGGTAAGTGATCACCTTATGACGCTCGTACAGTTGCTGGGCAATCTGCAGCGTGCGCCTCGCGGAGAAGCCAAACCGGGAGTTGGCTTCTCGCTGTAGAGACGTCAAGTCGTAAAGCAAAGGAGGCGCCTGTGTGGTGGCCTTTTTTTCCTGGGTGATGTCGCCCGGTTTTCCGAGCACCTTTGCTAATATCGCTTCGGCTCTCGGGCGTTCCCAGAGACGTTCGGCTTTTCGCTCCTCGTCCTGCTCTTTGGTGAAGTTTTCGTCGAACCATTTGCCTCGGTAACTACCTTTTTGGACATCGAAGTCGGCCATCAATTCCCAGTAGGTTCTGGGCTCGAACGCTCGAATCCGTACTTCTCGCTCCACCAGAATTGCAAGGGTGGGCGTTTGCACTCGGCCCACCGGGGTCAGTTGAAATCCGCCCACCTTGGAGTTGAAGGCCGTCATTGCTCGGGTGGCATTAATCCCAACCAGCCAATCACTCTCAGAGCGACAAACGGCCGCCTCAGCCAACGGAATCATTTCTGCGTCGGTTCGGAGTCGATCAAAAGCAGATTTGATTGCCGGCAAAGTCATTGACTGCAGCCAAAGGCGTTTGAACGGCTTGTGAATCCCGGCGAGCCTGACCAGGTAGCGGAAGATTAATTCACCTTCCCGCCCAGCATCGCAGGCGTTAATGACCAGATTGATGTCGTCCCGCTTCATTAGCCGTTTCAGCAGCTTGAAACGGCTTTCCGTCTTCTCGATCGGTTTGAGCTCGAATTGTTCTGGAATAATCGGCAGGTTCTGAAAGCTCCATTTGCCTCGCTTCTTGTCGAGCTCTCCTGGCATGCAGAGTTCTACCAAATGGCCGATGGCAGAGGAAATGACGTAGCTCTCGTTTTCGAAGTAGTCGCCGTGCTTCTCGAATTTACCCAGAGCGCGGACCACATCCTGAGCCACACTTGGCTTTTCTGCAATGACCAGCGTTTTTCCCATTTCCAAAAGTGTACGCCCTACCCGGCGCGGCAGCATTAGTTATCTCAAAGGCCGGGAACGTAGAGGGCAACTTGACAAGTAGCAAACAAAAATGCGTTATAGCAGCTTGACGAAATACTTGCCCGGCAATTGCTTGACCAAGTGCCGCATTTCCAGCTGAAGCAAGGCGACCGACGCTGAACTCGCCCCGATGCCGGAGCGTTGAATGATCTCATCAATGGAAGTCTCTCGCGACGTAATGGCGTCGTACACCTTCAAAAGATCTCCTTGAATATCAGGCGGTTTACTGGGCAGAAGCTCGGGCGCCCTTGGAAACAACCTTTGCACGTCTTCCAGGATATCATCGACGCTCATCACGAGTTTTGCACCCTGTTGAATCAGTCGATTGGTACCGTGCGAGGTCGGCCGATCGATCGGACCGGGGATAGCGTAAAGGTTGCGTCCTTGATCTGCAGCCTGCGAAGCGCTGATCAATGCCCCGCTGTTGATCCCAGCCTCGACCACCAGGAGGCCGAATCCCCATCCGCTGATGATTCGATTCCGCATCGGGAATGTTTGCCGGTCTGGCTTGGTATCCATCGGGAATTCAGTGACCACCGCGCCGGCGGAAACTATTTTTTCGGCCAAGGCGCGATTCTCGGCTGGATACAAGTGGTGCAGTCCCGTGCCTAGAACGGCGACAGTCCGACCCTTTGCGGCGAGGGCGCCCTGATGAGACGCGGTATCAATCCCGCGTGCCAGGCCGCTGATAACCGTAAGGCCCGCATAAGCAATCTGGTAGGAAATCTTTTTCGCGCATTCCAATCCATAGTGAGAAGTCCGCCTCGAGCCAACGACTCCGACCGCGTGATGGTCTCTCAGCTCAAGTTTGCCCCAGACGTAGAGGACAGTCGGCGGATCGTGGATCTCCCTCAGCAACGCTGGATAGTCGGCGTCTTCCAGAGTTAAGATCGTTGCTCCAAATTCGTGAATTCGAGACAACTCCTGCTGGAGGTCCACGACCGATTCCCAAGATACCAGAGAGTCAATCAGGTCCTGGTTCAAGCCCTCGATGTTTTGCAATTCGCTCCGCTTGGCCGAGAGCAGGCGGTCGGGAGAGTCGAAGATCTCGAGCAGGCGCCGCAAGCGCACTGGCCCAAGACGTGGGACCATGTTGAGCGCAATAAAGGCCTCTTTTCGGGTCACTTTTGCGAAGGGTCGATGGCTTTTAATCCGGATTCGAGGTCTTCCACGGTGATGTTCTCGGCCAGGAATGCACTCCCTAATTTGGGGGTCACGACAAAGCGAATCTTCCGATTGACGAATTTCTTGTCGGCAAAGACCTTCTCCAGGATCTGGCTTCGGGGCAAGCTCTCCGGCAACTTTATTGGGAGATCAAATCGCCTGATCAAACCCACCAGTTCTTCGATCTCTTGTTTCTGCAAACCTGCACGTTCTGCGGACACCTGGGCCGCCGCCACCATCCCCAGGGCAACGGCCTCTCCGTGCAAAAGCGTCCCGTAACCAGCGACTGCTTCGATGGCGTGGCCGAGCGTATGGCCAAAGTTCAACAGAGCGCGGCTCCCGCTGGTTTCGCGCTCGTCTTCCTCGACGAACGAGGCTTTGATCTCGACGCATCGCCGGACCAGGTCGGGAAGGTGCCATTGGCCATCCCGTAGCTCGGCCAGAAGTCCTCTTTCGCGGATAGCAGCATACTTGATCACTTCGGCGAAGCCTTCGTTCCATTCGCGTCGACCAAGAGTCGTCAAGGTCGTTGTATCTGCGAGGACCGCGACCGGTTGATGGAACGCTCCAACCAGATTTTTTCCAGCTCGCAAATTGATGGCGGTTTTCCCGCCGACCGAACTGTCTACCTGCGCCATGATTGTAGTGGGGATCTGAACCACTGGAAGGCCCCGGTAGTAAATGGCTGCCACAAATCCTGCCAGGTCGCCCACGACACCGCCGCCCAGAGCGACAACAAAACTTTGCCGGTCGACTCCATGCCGGGCAAAATCTTCGCATAAGGCCGCAGCGACTTCGAAGGATTTGGAGCTTTCCCCCGGGTCGACCAGATGATTGGAAACTTTGAAGCCTTCGCTGGCCAAAGCACTGGACACGCGTTCGCCGTAGAGAGCACCGACTGTTTTGTCGCTGACAATGGCAGCACGACCCTGCAAAAGGGCCCCCCGACAAATTCGACCGACCTCGTCCAGAAGATGGTCGCCGATATGAACGGGATAGGACCGCGGCCCGAGCTTGATTGTGACAATACGAATCAAAGGATCCATCGATTAGGAAACATGGTTATAAGCGAGATTCTCGACCGGGGCAAACACCGACAGTCGAGGCACCAATTTCAAATCTCACCGGAACGGAATTGTGACATACCTGCCCTCAACGGCCACCTCACTATTGACACGCTATCTGACTGGCCTCGATCCCAAGATGAGGATGTCTACCAATTTGCGGGCGCTTTGCTGCCAGTCTGAACTGGCTCCTACACTGGCGACGCCAACCAGCGCCCGAAGCAGGTCGATCGCATCAAGGTCTTCCCGAATGTCGCCGCTTTTGACGGCGCGTTTGACCAGACTGCGAACAGCTTCCCAAATTTGGCCGTAAGAAGCTTCGTAGAGCTTATGGGGATCGTCGACCAATGCATTGAGCGCGGGCGCGATAATTTGCTTATCGGCGAGGTAGTCGACAAACAACATCATCCATGCTCGCACCGCGTCGATCGGAGGCAAGGTTTCTGCAAATTCCATCGCTGCCGTTGCCAGCTTTTCCGCCGCGGCCTGATACACCGCCTGCAAAAGGTCCTTCCGCGAGGGAAAATGCCGGTAAAGCGTTCCAGGCCCGACACCGGCCTGTTTGGCAATGTCGTCCAGGCTGGCATTCGCCCCGGATTTGGCGAATGCATCTTTCGCCACCGCGAGGATGCGCTCGCGGTTTTGCTGGGCGTCGGAACGCTGTTTTCGCTCGGCCATCAGGAAAAAATAATCCTTGTAAACGGAGACAATCTCCGTTTATTTCTTTAAACGGACAGTGGCTCCGTTTTAGCAAGTCCGTCAGGTTACTGCAAGATTGGCAGCCACATTTCCTAACCATCAAAAAGGAGTACGAACGATGCGTGTTTTTGTCACCGGGGCCACCGGATTTGTGGGTTCCCATGTTGTTAAAGAGTTAATCGCTGCGGGGTATCAGGTGCTCGGCTTGGCGCGTTCCGAGGCTGGCGTTCATTCCCTCGCCGCTGCCGGAGCCGATGTGCAGCGAGGAGTCTTGGAAGATGTTTCGAGCTTGAGAAGTGGGGCCGCCGCTTCCGATGCCGTTGTTCATCTGGCTTTCATTCACGACTTTTCGAAATTCCAAGAGAACTGCGAGATCGATAAACATGCCATCGAAGCCTTGGGTTCCGAGCTTGCCGGTTCGGATCGGCCCCTCATCGTCGCATCGGGTACGGCTGGATTGGCTGCACCGGGTCAGGTTGCGACCGAAGACCATGTGGTGCCGCCGAATTTCCCGTTCCCCCGTGTTTCGGAGCAGACGGCTCTGTCGTTGAAGGACGTTAGCGCTTCGGTCATGCGCCTTCCGCAGGTTCACGACACGACCAAGCAAGGGCTTGTCACCTATTTAATTGCCACGGCGCGTGAGAAAGGCGTGTCGGCTTATGTGGGGGAGGGACGCAACCGCTGGGCGGCAGCGCACGTTTCGGATGTCGCCCGCCTTTACCGGCTCGCGCTGGAGAAGCATGAAGCGGGGGCGAAGTATCATGCGGTGGCCGAAGAAGGCGTGTCGATGCGGGATATTGCCGAAACCATAGGTCGCGGCTTGAAGGTTCCGGTGGTTTCTCTGGCGCCGAAAGAGGCTGCGGCACATTTTGCATGGCTGGCCATGTTCGCTGGCGCTGATCTTGTGGCCTCAAGCGAAAAGACGCGGAAGAATCTGGGCTGGAATCCGACGGGGCCGGGCCTGATCGCCGATCTGCAACGCATGGATTACTCCCAAGTTGCATGAAGCTGATCGCTGGGAAAAACATCTGCGGCAATTGGGAAAAACCAGTCAGTGTCCGCGGGGTTCTGATGTAAAATTGACTTTTATGTCGAATGACTTTACCCGACGAGCGCTGTTAAAAAGTTGGGGCCTCATTGTTGGCGCCGGCGTAGTCGCGCCGCAACTTGTCTTCGCGGAAGTCTCTAAACCCACGCCAAGCGGCCTAACGAAGCTGGGCTAACCAGACTGTGCGACCACCGCAGTTTTGGTCCTCTGGAACGGTGGCGACGATGTCAAAGCCCTGGCTGTCGAGCAACTGCTTATACTCAGTGGGGTCCAAACTCGCGTGATAAAGCGGTTCCCCCTCAAGCTGCCCGATGGCTTCGCCGTAAGTGGCCCCGCTTGTGAACATCAACGCGGCGCGTGGCGCGGCGTGAGCCCGAAAGATTGGGAACATTCGCCTCTGATCATCATGTTTCAAGTGGAAGAAGCTGTCCCAGGCGAGGATGCCGGGAAAGACGCGCTTAAGAGATAGTGTTCTCATTTCCGCGACTAACGCCTCCTGATCGGGAAGACGTTCCCGGAAGAGCTCGATCATCGCCCTCGAGGAATCTATGCCGGTCACCGAATAGCCGTGCTTGACCAAATAGGTTGCCATCGGCTCGCCGATCGCACAGCCAATGTCCAGCACCGATCCCCCAGCCCAGATAAGGCCGCAAAATTTTTCCAGCCATCCGCGCTCACAGAGGTGCGCTGCTCGTAGGCGCGCATCGACCCAGGCGTTAGCGTGCCGGTTGTAGAGATCGACGATATTATCGGCGTCCGTATCCATGCCGCTCAGTCTAGGATGTCACAACGTCACGCTGCAAACGTCCCCTGCGGGTCTTTTCCTTCGGATACAGTATACCGATATTGCGGCGGCTACAGAATGAATCCAACGACGAAATGGCTAAGATGACCCGTTACGTCGCAGCGATTCGCAACATTTGCAAAGCTGCCAGCGCTGAGCCGCGTGCGCCTGCCATGTCAAGGTCAGGGACCACCGCGAACTGGACGATCTGACGCTGTTCGTCGCGCAGCTCGGTGGACGCGCGAATTATGTCCATGCACCAATCGCGAAAATGGGGCTCAGCCTCAACGATACCGCCTCCGACGAAATAGGCATCAGGGTCGGTAAAATTGGCGGCAATGCTGAACATACGCCCGATCGCCTTGGCTTGTTGCTCGAAAATACGGAGCGCCATCTCGTCGCCTTTCTCAGCGTAGCCTCGCACGGCTTTGGCTGCGGCGGTCATCGACTCGGAATTCGCCAACGGATGATTTTGGTATTTGGACAACCAATATGGGAGCAGGTTTTTCGTAATACCCGTCAACGACGCAATGCTTTCTAGATCACCGAAAAGACCACAGTTGCATTTCGGGATCGGTTGATCGTCCTGCAACAGATCTTCCAGAGAAATTCGAATATGACCCAACTCACCTGCCATGCCGCAAGAGCCACGAATGACACGACCGTTGTCGACAACGCCGCCGCCGAGGCCGGTACCGACGATTGCCGACACCGACGAGTGCTGCATCGAATCTTCGCCGAAGAAGCGCTGATGGGCGTAGAGAGCGGCGGCATTGGCGTCGTTATTGTAGACCACCGGTAGTTTGAAGAAATCTTCGACCGCGGTCCGGATATCGAACCCCCGCCATTCTTTGCCGGAAAAGTTCGTGCCTCCTTTAGAGGAGATGACCCCGTTAGCGCTGGCCGGCCCAGGCGTGTCGAGGCCAATCACTCGTACCGACTCCCAATGCACTCCTGCACCGCCGATGGCGAGTTCAATTGCCTCCGCCATTGCTTCAATCGCCGCTTTAGGGCCCTCTAACACACGGCTTGGTGTTTCTACCATCCGGTTATTGAGAAAAACCCCTTTGGAATCGAGGAGAGTCGCGTTTGTCTTGGTGCCCCCAACATCGAGACCGGCGACCATGGGAGGAATAGTCACAACACCAAGAATATTAGAATTGATGCCGGTGTCTAGCAAGATGCGTTCTTTCAACGTTGTCGTGGTCTGTTGTCTCGTTTGGTTAGCAACGCCGAATACTTCTTCGTTGCTGCTGTTGCCGAATTTCCTGTTGCACTGCTGGTGGACGGCGCGATCAACAATGCCAATCACAAAAAGTGCAAGGACAGCCCGTATCTCAAGTCGATGCTCGGGCTAATTGGGGACCCTTTAATCCGATGCGTCGCAGCGCTTCTAGCAGGACTATTTGAGATTATTTACGAAACCTCCTCAGCCCTAAAATCTTCATTATCAGAAGAAACTCTTCCAACGTGCGTCCATACATCGTGACCGATGTTGGATCCCAAGCGTCCCTCGAAAAACTCCGGATGATCTTCTGCTGTGGCGATGGCAATAGCCTGCTCCGCGGAATCAGCATGGATCAATTTTGCTCCGCGTATGGTGAAGTTTCTAGATACCTTAAAGAGCTTCGACATATGCGCCACCGTCCGCCAAATCAGTCGGGAAGGAAAGCAGCTTAAGAGTACTGATTCAGTTTTCCGCGATTTGTTTGGAGATCAGACTTTGGGTGAGTCGCAAAACATTAGCGTCAAGAATATTACCTTTCTCATTTCAGACTTGAAAGGCTCGACCGCCCTCTACGATGCAGTCGGGGATGTGCGAGGCTACCATCTGGTTCGCCAACATTTTGCAGCTTTGGCTCGAGTCGTTGCCGGTCATTCCGGTGCGGTTGTCAAGACAATTAGCGATGAGGTTATGGCGGCATTCGCGGATCCAGTCGATGCTGTCAGCGCCTCTATCGACATCGCCAGAGAAGTTGAAGAGATGAATAGATCACACTCCGATCGGCTCCGCTTCGACCAATCCTCCAAGGCGAACTCGTCAGTCACGATCTCGTTGACCGTCGACCTTGACCTTGCCGCTTTCGAGATAAAAGTGGACGTATTTCGGGGGCAGGACTCAGGCTTGGATTCAAACAGATAAAGGGGATAAATTGCTGCCATGATCGTGCGACCTGATGCCCCGCCTTTGACGGTCGAACAATATCGAAATCTTCCCGAAACCGGACCGCGGTATCAACTTATTGACGGAGATCTCTACATGGTACCAGCGCCGAACCGGTATCATCAGGACATTGCCCGTAACCTCGAATTCATCTTTCTGCGCTATCTTGCGAGCAACCCCATCGGAGTGCTTTACCATGCTCCTTTCGATGTTTATCTGACCGAAACGGACGTGTTTCAGCCTGATATCGTCATCATATTTGACGAGAACAGGCATATCCTTACGGACGCGGGTGCGGAAGGCCCACCGGGTTTTGTGGTCGAGATATTATCTCCAAAGACGCGCACGCTTGATCTTGAAAACAAGAAGAGAACTTATGCCAGACTGGGAGTGAACGAACTCTGGATCATCGATCCCGTACCGTGTGGACTCTCTCGGTTCGCATTTGAGCTGGACCGCGAGAATCCAATCCAGCGGTTCGCTGCCAAAGAGAAAGTGACGCCGCCGCTTTTGCCAGGGCTGGTTGTCGAACTGGAAGAAGTGTTTCGACAGTAGCAGCTCCTTTGCAAACTGCTCGGGGGGCTTGAACTCTTTGAGTAATACGCGGCAGGCAGATCTGGCCGCCTCGACGCAGATCAAACCAGACTTCAACCATCAGGGGACGGCAAAACGGGGGTCGCGTCTATACATACATACATACATTGTATTGTATTGTATAGACGCGACCCCCCTTAACCCGTCTCTCGCAATTTGTTCCGGGAATCACGACAATGCCGGCGAACTCGTATCGCACGACAGCCGTCCGTCTAGGTGACTACTACTTCTTTACTCCATCGCTAACCGCGCTAAGAAGGGTCCTACGGTAATGGCGGGAGAACTTGAGGCCGCCGCAAACATGCACGACCCTTTCGATCCAAAATGGCTGCTTCATCACCCCAGATCGCGTATAACGGCAGACTGAAACCCCTTGTGGATCTGCTCTCGGGCGTAAGACGACCAGGGGATTTCTATTTCAGGAGTTCCCTGGTAGCTCCTATGCCTCGGTTGGACATCGTCGGCGTTGGGACCATTTCTTTTCCGGTGCCCGAGGTTCAGGCGCGAGAAATCATCCGTGTAGCCGAGCGGGCGCCCTATGGGCGAGGCGAGCGGACAGTAGTGGACACCACGGTTCGAAAAGTCTGGCAGGTCGCGCCGCAAGAAATCCGGCTTAGCGGAATAGCCTGGGAGGAGACTTTTAAAACCATCCTGGCGCAGGTGGTTAAAGGTCTTGGATGTCAGCACGCGAACGTAAATGCTGAACTCTACAAAGTGCTGTTATACGACGCCGGTGGTTTCTTCGTCTCGCACCGCGACACAGAAAAGGCCGAGGGCATGTTCGGCACCCTGGTGATCGTTCTGCCCTCCTTGCACAGCGGCGGCGAGGTCGTCGTCCGCCATGCCGGGCGAGAAGTGGTTCTGGATTTGGCAACAACGGATGTATCTCAACTTAACTACGCAGCATTTTATGCCGACTGCGAGCACGCCGTCCGACCTGTCGCGGATGGCAACCGGCTGTGTCTGATCTACAATTTGATCCAGTGGGCCGGCGGTCCAAACCGGCAAAAATCAATGCATGCGCCGGACTACGATAAGGAGATCGCTTCCGTCTCAAAACTGCTTGGGGACTGGGTAAAGCGCACGGATGCCCCTCCGAAAGTCGTCTATTTATTGGAGCACCAATATAGTCCCGTCGGGTTGTCTTTCTTTGGATTGAAGAACGCCGACGCGGCACGAGGCAAGGTCCTGAGCGATGCGGCTCAACGCATCGGCTGTGTGGTTCATTTGGGCATTGTCCACATTGAGGAAGAAGGAGCTGCCGAGTTGATCTATGACCCCGACTATCACCGGTCCCGATGGCGCGACTTCGACGACGATGAGGGAGAGAACGAAGAAGGCGAATTTGAGGTAGTAGAGGTCAGCGACTCCAATCGATACATTGACAACTGGGTGGACTTGTACGGTCGTCCGGTCGATTTTGGAGCCATTCCGCTCGGAGACGGAGAGCTACTTCCTGAAGGAGCCCTCGATGAAGAAGAGCCGGACGAACAACGCGTTTCAGAGGCCACCGGCAACGAGGGAGCAAGCTTCGAGCGTTCTTATCGGCGGGCTGCGATTGTGATCTGGGACAAGCAACGGTACCCAGAAGTTTTGTTACAGGCGGGAGCCGAAGCAGCCATTCCGTATCTTAGGAAACGGATCGAAGAAGCCTCCCAGGGATCCGAAAGTCCTGAAGGTTTCGAATCGTCCAGACAGATCGCATCCTTGGCAGTTCTCATTATCGATAGCTGGGCAGCCCGGTCTCATTTTGACATCGCCTGGAGGCATGCAGGAGAGCCGACGGGGAAGCGCGCCGAGATGCTCGAAGTTTTGAGAAGCACTGGAGACGGCAAACTGATCCAGCGTTTTATCGAAAAGGTGATCGTGTCTCAATACGATGGGAGTGAAAACAAGCAGCTGGCCATTTGCCATTCGCTGTTGGAGCCGTCAAAGGTAGGCCAGCTCTATTCAGCTCTCGTGGAGCAGAACATGCCTTTCTTTCATGGGGCTTGTGTGGACCTCGTGAGGCGGTTAGTTGCAGTCGAGAGTTGCGACCCAATCATTCTTGCGGCCAATCGGAAGATTTCCGAATCAGTCGTGAAAATGCTCTCGAAAATCAACCCCCCGGAGCAGGCGTCCACGCAAGTCGACTGGTGGCGAGCCAGACATGACAAGCCGCCGGTTGAGGCAAGTTCGGTTGCAAGCCTGTTCGACATCCTTCGGCACTTCGAAGCAGTGCAACTCCGCGATACTGCTGCAGCGACCTTGATCGCATATCCTGAGACCTATGCGCCGGACATCGTACTCGTACCAGCGCTTTCTGATATGAGTCAGCGGCAGCGCGGTGAGACCGCCGATGCCGCCTTTCTTACCTTATGGAAGTGTGCAGCTGAATTCCTTCTGCGGCGCAGCGAGTTCCCGCCCCGGGAGCCTGCGGATTGGGCCCAGTCGGTAAAGCTGGATTGCCGTTGCGCCGACTGCCGGCAGTTGCAATCCTTTGCTGAAGAACCTGCACAGAGGGTCTATCGGTTCCGCGTTCGGAAAGATCGCCGTCAGCATCTTCACCAGACAATTGAGTCTTACCAAATGGACATGACGCATCAGACCGAGCGTAAGGGGTCGCCGCAGACCTTGGTTTGTACCAAGACCAGGCGCAGTTTTCAAAAGCGTTGCCAACAGCATGCAGAGGACCTAGGGCGTTTCAAAACGCTGATCGCAATAGTTGCACACCTCCCAAAGGAGCTCCAAAGCTTGACTGATCGAATGCGTCAAGCCGTCTGTCGCAGCCCCTGACGAGCGGGCCAAGAAGATCGAAAACTTCAGGATCTGATTCAGACAGGATTCAAAGGAGTATGGCCGAGCTGGAAGAGTGTCGTCTGTATTGGTGTTGGATTTTAATCCGGACATCAGGTAGTCGGGGTCGAGAATCTGAATCTGTCCAAGCGATTTGGAATTACGTCCAAGCGGTGGCTGTGCTTTGCTGCTGAGCTGGCTGGCGACCGCATGCAAGAGCGATTGAATACCAGTGCGTGTGTCATCGAGCGCGAGAAAGTGAGGCTGGAACGGCATTCCTGTTGTGGAATGTAAGTTCCTCAAAATAACGGGCTCACGCTCTTCAAAGGAAACAGGCGGTCTGAGGGTATTAATTGGAAAAGTTACCCCATTGCCTTGCGCCTTACGATTCACAGAAACGGCGAAAGGATCCGCTCCCGATAGGTCCGGAATAAATCCTCATCGATCTCCAACTCCTGCGTGGCGATGGCTTGTTCGGATCTAACGAAAGACAATTCTCCGGGCAAGCGAATGTCCCGGGCCGGATCTGTCCGCTTCAGACCTTTGATATGCGCCATCGTCCGATCCACATTCTTGAAAAAGGATTCCCGACCTACAAGCAAGTCGGGATCGATTGCCAAGGCGAGGTTTCCCCAATTCTGGTGATCCGGATCACCGGGCAAACATCCTCCTGTAAGCGCGTTAGCGAAGAGTTCGACCATCAAAGCCAGTCCAGAACTTTTGGGGCCACGATCGAAAGTCATTAAGGCGCCGGACACCAGAATTTCCTTGGGAGCTTGGGTTGGAACACCTGCAGCGTCATATCCCACGTTTGGGGGCAGCATCTCTCCTTTGAACAAAGCCTCCGCAACCTTGAAAATCGGCATCGCGGAGGTCGCCATGTCCAAAACTAGAGCTTCGCCGCCAGTGGGAATCCCAATGGCGACCGGATTGCTCCCGAAGGCGCGTTCGCTGCTCCCGCTTGGCGCAACCATCTTGCTTGAA
>DATHPI010000122.1:0-2969 GCA_035484035.1 Chthoniobacterales bacterium | reverse complement strand
GAGTGCGCCGATGCCCGCGCTGTCAACATAATTGACTTGCTCCAGGTTAATGACAATCCGTGCCGCGCCGGATGCAACGAGATTATCGAACATTGTGAGCAACCCTCTGCTCTCTTGTCCGAGCACAAGACGCCCTTTGAGAGCTAGAAGGTAGATTCCATTCATCTCACGCTGCGTTATTTCCAAAGGCATCGTTTGCCTCCCCCAAGGACTGTTACGCGGATTCGCGAATGCATCCATAGTAGCCTCCCGGATTCCCGATTCCAAAGGCTCGTCAATGATCCCCCCGTTACTGAGATGGGTCGCTCGACGGTGGGGCGAGGCTTAACCGCTGACGACATCAGCCGCAGGAGATTTAACGAGCCCCTTTTTGAGCTTCCGCAAGAATTGATTTCATGGTAGCTATCAACGCCTAAACCGATTACGGTGGACATGTCTCACTAGCATCGCTCCCGCTTTCCTCCGGTTTTCCTACGAAGACGGCTCCCTGCGAAATCTGACAATTTCATAGTTTGGAGGTATCGACATGGCGGACTGGCGCGAGCTTTACAAGACCACTCTTCTCGAAACGAACCCCACGCAGTTCGAACGACTGATGACAGAGACCGAGGATGCTATTTTCCAACGTCGGCGAGAACTTGCCGATAGTTCAGGCAGCAAAAAAGAACGCCGCAAGATAGCGCAAGCATCGGCGGCCCTGTGGACTTTGAAGACCGAAAGACTAAGCCGGACAGACCGGAAAATTTGGTAGTGGGTCAGTTGAAAAGGACACAAAAGAGGAGCAGCCCTGGGTCGAAGGGCCGCTCCTGGGGTGATTCGAGATGTTCCTATTCTCAACGCTGCGAAAGCCGAATACGCGAAGTATACGAAAAAAGAGGGCAAACCCGACCTGGTGGGCTTGCCCTCAAAACGATCTGGTTTTGTGAAGCAGTTACTTCTTGGCGATCAGAATCTGTTCGATGGAGGCAGGTCCTTGAGCTAGTACGACATCCTGCTTCGGAGTCTTAGGTGCGCGATACGTCAGTTCCACACCAAGATCCGCCAGGTACATCGATCGGACAAAGTTGGTGCCACCGCGGTGTTCGATGGTCAACTTACTGGAGTCGCCTTCATTGCGCTCGTCGATCACAGACGTGAGGATGAAAGCACCGCCATTCGGTCCCTGGAGGAATACCCGACCGGACATCGTCGTTGAACTCAGAGAGAAAGTGTAGTCACCAGCGGGCAATGAGGCATTCCCCCAGCGAACGTCATTGGGCAAAGTGAATTTGCCCTGGAAGGCATTCTGGGCGGAGGCAGAGCTCGCGGATGTGCAGATGGCGATCAATCCGAACGTGACGATTGCAATGATGCGGGTGAATTTGGTTTTCATGGTGGGGCTCTCCTTCTAGACTTAAATTTCGTTTAAGTCTTCGGTGCTTCGTTTCTCGAACGCACGCCCAGTAAAGAGCATTTGTCTGGCCGCGAAGCGCAGAGGTTCAAGCGCGAGGTGCGTTTCTAGCGGAAGCGTCTAGCTAACAAGGAGATGAGGGCGAATGAGTGCAGGTGATCAGAACTATTCGCGTGCTGCGAAGTTTAAATGTCTATCCGATCCAACGGTTCCGCTATCCGTTTGGATAGTTCCAATTACGGCGGCCAGTACGAGGGTGCGCCCTTAGCCGGCACATTTGCCAAAGAAGTATCGAAGTGGCCGCCCAAGCCAGCATGGCGCTCAGAAGTATCAACCATTCCGCCCCGCCGGACAGGCACCGCCACACAACGATGGCAAAACAAATGAGTCCGGTGCTACCCACTGTGGCTCCGCATGCTTCGAGCGCAACCGCACACCTAGCGCGGTCAACTCCATCAATGGCCGCCGATCGCTTCCCTTCTTTCACGTGTTTTTCGACAAGTGTCGCGGTCGCAGGAAAGATTGCGGGAAAGGCGAGAAATAGACCACCTACAACTGGACCGAATGACTTTGCAATCATGCCTGTCGCAACGGTTGCAAGTCCTCCAAATAGAAATCGGAGAACAATTTCGTACCATTTCGTCTGTCTGAGTGCCGAGAGATTGAGTCTAACTGCCATGCTACTTGAGGAATAAGGACCAAATGCCAAAGGCGGTCGCAAACCAAACAGAAAGAAGGCCCGTCGCGGCAAGGTGAGCGGACGGCTTGTATCTGGACATCACCCACATCACCGACCACGTATAGGCGAATCGCGCTATAGCGCCTCCGATCATGGAACGGGCTTCCAGAACGGCGTATGCAGTGCCGTTACTGGGAATCGTTAGTCCTAATGTAGCCAATGCGACAGAAGGCGCAGCTCCGAATAGTCCAGCAAAGCTCTTGGGTTTCAATACGTCTCCCAGGGCGGAAAACAGTGCAACGACAGTACCGCCGACCAAAAAACGAAAGAACATCTCCCTCAATGGCATCACCCACGTGCACGCCGCATTAGCTCTTCTTTAGGGCTCGCATTCCATCCTTGATCCTTCGACGCGCTTCCTTCGGGCCTTTCACGTCCAGGATCCAGTACTCTTTGCCGATCAGTTCATGGTAGTGGACAAAAAACTCTTCCAGTTCCCTGACGAATTTTTTGCCGAGGTCATCGACGTGTTTTACATGCGCGTAGCTGTGGTTCATTTGCTCTATGGCCACGATGCGATCATTGCGTTCCGCCTTATTCTTTTTTCCTTGTTCGCCCTCAATGACGCCAATTGTCCGGCATTTTAGAAGACAGCCGGGAAAGGCAGGTCCATCCATCAGCACGAGCACATCGGTGGGGTCACCGTCTTCCGCCAGAGTGGAGGGAATGAATCCAAAGTCAGACATCAGGATTGAGTCCGCTTTCTGCTGCTTGCTTGCGCAGGCGGGCGACGCGCGTCGGGCCGGCATTGTAGCTGGCAAAGACGAACATCGTGCGGTCGACAGGATTCAGCT
This sequence comes from Chthoniobacterales bacterium, assembly GCA_035484035.1. Lineage (GTDB taxonomy): Bacteria > Verrucomicrobiota > Verrucomicrobiia > Chthoniobacterales > JAFAMB01 > JAFAMB01. Next base: position 46 of record DATHPI010000122.1, on the reverse strand, counting down.
TGGGGTCGTTGAAATAGGTGTCGGCGATGTTGCGCAGCATCTTAAC
>DATHPI010000121.1:0-10705 GCA_035484035.1 Chthoniobacterales bacterium | reverse complement strand
AAGCGCGAGATCTTCTTTTGAGTAAATTGTAAAACATTTCTTGCGAACGTAATTGTAATAAAATAATATCGTGTTCTCTTATGCCCTCCAAAGTTTATTCTGCAGCGGTCGTCGGAGTCGAGGCCTTTGAGGTCGAGATCGTCAGACAATGCGCTCGCCGCTCGGCGCGATGCTGCACGGCGGATCGCCGGCGACGGTCAGCCCCGAGCCTTCGGGGATGGTTTCTAGGGCCTCATCCCCCTCAGTATGCAGATCATGCTTTTCGTCATCAGCGGCCATTGCGACCGCGGTGGGGGTCTCAGTCCACGACCGCGTCGAGTTCGGACGAGAGAGCACTCGCTTCGGCTCGGAGGGTCGTAAGCGCCTCTGCGGTCCGTCTCGCTCCGGCTTTGCCGACGAAGAACAAGTGGTTGCCCGTAAGCGTTACGGTGAGACGATCCGGAGCGTTGACGATGAGGTCGCGGGCCCGCGCCCAAGGCTCGGGTGCCATTCCGGCGGCGTTCTCGACGCGTGCGATAAGCGCTCCTGACAGGCTCTTGATCATGACGAAGCCCCAGACCGCGCGGTCGGTGAGCGCGCGCCGCGAGTTGAGAGAGGAAGCATGGGTCAGGACCGCGATCGGGGGATATCGACCGTAATCAAAAACGCGCGTGTCCTCCTCGTCTTCCTGCCGCGCGAGAACGAAGCCGCCAGTCTTGTATCGGATGCCCGCTGCCGCCGCTAACCAGTTCTGCCCCATCTCAATTCCCCCCTCTGGGACCTCCGTGGCCTCTGTGCGATGCTTTCCCCGAGACGTGCGTTACTCGCCCGCGAGTCGCCGCGTCGGCGCTAACCAGTTCTGCCCCATCCCAATTTCCTCCTCTGTGACCTCCGTGGCCTCTGTGCGATGCTTTCCCCCAAGACGTGTGTTTCTCGTCCACCGAGCAGTTGAACGTTGGCGCGCTGACCGCAATCTCTTGACTTCCGAGGGTGTCTCGCCTAAGGCGTAGTGAATTTTTCATGTCCAATCTTGAATCGGCAACCGGTCAGCCAAAATATCGACGGATCGTACTCAAGCTGAGCGGTGAATCGCTTCGTGAGCCCGGGAGCCATGAGGCCATCTCTCCGGTGATAGTGACCGATATTGCGAAACAGATTCTGCAAGTCCGCGATCTTGGGGTCGAAATCGCGATTGTCATCGGGGGTGGTAACATCTGGAGAGGGCTCACGGCCAGTCATCGCGGGATGGATCGGACGACCGCCGACTATATGGGAATGCTGGCGACGGTGATCAATGGCATGGCGCTCCAAAGTGCTTTGGAACAAATCGGTGTCGTCACCCGTCTGCAAACGGCAATCGAAATGGCCAATGTCGCCGAGCCATTTATCTTGCGGAGGGCGATTCGTCATCTGGAGTTGGGGCGAGTGGTGATTTTCGGGGCCGGAACGGGAAACCCATTTTTTTCGACCGATACCACAGCGGCATTGAGAGCCAGCGAAATCCGCGCTGAAGTGATTCTGAAAGCGACGAAGGTCGATGGCATCTATGACAGCGATCCGAAGACTAATCCGAACGCGTTGCGCTACGAGACGGTCACTTATGTGGAAGCGCTAGTGAAGCGGCTTAAGATTATGGATTCGACGGCGTTCAGTCTTTGTATGGACAACCGGATTCCAATTATAGTGTTTGATATGGCAACGCCGCAGAACGTTAAAAGGGTAGTTTGCGGAGAGAAAGTGGGTACGCTAGTGACAGCGGAGTGAGAACATTTCTTTATGACACCTGACGAGATCTTACTCGAGACAGAGGCGGCGATGGAGAAAGGGCTGGAGTACATGCTTCGTGAATTTGCCGGAGTGCGAACTGGGAAAGCATCACCTGCCCTCGTTGAAAACGTTGACGTGGAGGCCTATGGCACCTCGATGAAATTAAAGCAGCTGGCGCTGATTTCTACGCCGGAGCCGCGTTTGCTGTTGATCCAGCCTTTTGACGCTTCTGTGACGAAGAGTATCGAAAAAGCGCTAAAGGAGTCGAAGATCGGAATTACCCCGGCGGTAGATGGCAAATTGATTCGATTGCCAATTCCGGAACTCTCGGAGGAACGGAGAAAGGAATTGGTCAAAACGGTGCGTCACATGACCGAAGAATCCCGGGTCCGGATCAGAAGCAGCCGGCGCACCGGTATTGATGAAATTAAGAAAATCGAAAAGGCTGGGCAAATCACCGAAGACGAACGCCACGATTTAGAAGAAGAGATTCAAAAATTAACGGATAAATTTGTGAAAGATGTCGACGCTCACGCGGAAAGCAAGGAAGTCGATATCATGAGGGTATGAATCGCCTTTGGATCTGTTTTCTGGCTTTTGCGGTTTGTTCGTTCTCGCTAAACGCTGCAGCTCAGACCGCGAAATCGAAAGGTGCTTATCCGACTGCTTCCGTTCCGCGTCCGGCACCCGATTTTCTTTGGAGTGGCGTGAACGGCAAAGTTCGAAGGCTACGCGAGCTGCGTGGGCACCCGGTGGTACTCATTTTTGCGGAGAATCCGAGCCAAAAAATGTTTATCAAACAGATCAAAGAGCTGAATCGCCGTTCGAAACAGCTGGCTATCCGGTACACCTTGTTTTTCGTCGCATTTACGCGAGAGACCGGGCTAGTGACTCGGACCGACATTCCGTTTGTCATCTTGCCTGATCCCGGCTCGGTAGCTGACGCCTATCGAGTGGGCGAATTTGGGATTGCGGTGATTAGCCCCGACGGGAACGTCGACTACGCGACCGATCACGTGATTACTGGCCAAAGAGTTCTCGATGTGATTGTGAACAGCTACTCTTCGCAGGTGAATGCGCGGAGGCTGTAGAATCAATTTCTTTCTGGCAGCGCCTTAATGCACCGTCTCCTGAGTCCGCAAGGGGATGTATCTGTTTAGCATCCTGTTCCAATACTCCTCGATCACCAACCGAGGACGAAGAACGACGAGGTGGATTGGGAAATAGCGCTAAACGTCTACACTGTATTTAAGAGACGGTGCTCCAAATACCCTTGCAAAGGAATTCATGGGGGCGGTTCGGTACAAGAAGATTATTTTGTTTCAAAATCCCGCCAGCGGCTGGCCGAACCCGGAGCCGCGTCGGCGACTGCGGGAGCGCTTGGAAGCGATCAGCGATTCGCTGACCGAAGTGATCGTCGACCGAGAGTTGAATTTGCCGGGACGGGCCTCTGAAACGCAGCAGGAGAACGCTGACCTGGTGGTTGTTGCGGGCGGCGACGGTACCGTTCGAGAGGTGGCCGGAGCGCTGGTGAAGACGGATACAACTCTGGCGATCATTCCGTTTGGAACCTTTAACAATCTTGCGCGTAGCCTCAAGCTCCCGGTTGATCTCGAAGCGATGTGCGATTTGATAGAAGCAGGCCCGACGCGGCTCATTGATGTTGGAATGGCAGACGGACAGCACGCATTTTTTGAGGCCGCCGGAGTGGGAGTTGACGCCGATCTGTTCCCGATCGGCGAAGAGGTGAAGAGCGGTCGATTCCATGGCGTCGGACGGGCCATCCGAATGGCGCTTCTCCACCGGCAGGCCCCCGTGGAATTGCGGTTCGATCGCTCAGTCTCCGCGGCTTATCAGAGTTCATTCCGAGGAGTCGAGGTTTTGAGACGGCGGCGACGCCGGTTCCGTGGTCAAAAGAGCGCGGTGAAACTAAGGTGCTCGTTGGTGGTTGTCGGGAACGGTCCTTATTATGGAAGTAATTTCAACATCTGTCCTGGCGCAATTCTGGACGATGGGCTCTTTTCGATCGGGGTGTATCGAGATTTCAGCAAGTTGGAATTGATGCGTCACTTCTGGTCGATCAGCGGTGGTCATCGTCATTACAACCCCAAAATGGAAATGTTTTCGGTCAAGAGGGTGGAGATCTTGTCTGGAAAACGTTTATCGGTACACGTGGACGGCCAACCGATCGGAACGACCCCGGTACGTTTTGAAGTACTCCCAGGAGCGCTCAAAGTGATTGCACCGGCGGGGTGAAGGCTGGCATCGGCTTCAGGCTTCGTATGAAGATTTCGATCATCACCGCATCTTTTAACCGAAAAGAATTCATTGGTGCCGCGATCGAAAGTGTTCTGGCGCAAAACTATTCGGACTTTGAGCACTGGATCATTGATGGCGGATCGTCTGACGGTACGCTCGAGTTTTTGCAGCAGTATCCGCATCTGAAAGTGCAGTCGGAGCCGGATCACGGCGTCTACGATGCATGGAACAAAGGCATTGAGAGGGCAACGGGAGATCTTATTACGATCCTCAACACCGACGATGTTTATGCGCCGGGGGCCTTTCACAGTTGCGCAAAAATTGTTGCTGCTTCCCCTTCGGTGCCGATGGTATCGGGCGGCTGTCAAATTTATCGAACAGGGCGTCGCGGTGCGGAGATTGAGATGCATCGATATACAGATCCGAGGCGATACCGGCTTTCTTTGCGGAACGCCACCGTAGGACTACCGATCATCAACAGCCGGTTTTTCCGGCGTTCGCTTTTCGACGAAATTGGCCGATTTGATCTTGCTTACGCGGTAGCTTCGGACCGTGAGTTTTTGATCAGAGCGTCGCTGGCCGGAGTCAGGGACGTTTACACCTCCGCGATTTACTATCGTTACCTCTGGCATGCGGGGTCCTTGACGATGAATGCCGGCAACAGAAGCATGCTGAGGGGGTTGGAGGATGGCCTGGAGATGATCCGGAAGACCAGGGCATCGAAGTGTCTTGAAGCATCCGAGGATAAAACGATGCGTGAATGGGAACGTGAATTGCGCGCCACGATGGTGTTGCTTCATGCCGTGATGAGAGACGCCGATCAGACGCTCGCGATGGCGAGAGAATCGTTGCAAGCTGATCCGCGTTGGCTTTTCACCTTCTTGCGCTGTGGCGCATTGGCGGTGGGCCGGCGCGTGCGGACGAGCATGCGAACCTTGGCTGAACGCTCGCAAAGAGAATGAGCCGGGCAGCGAGAAGAATTCAGGTGCTCCATTTGATCGACAGCCTTGATTTAGGCGGAGCGCAGACGGCGATCCTTGCCTGGCTCCAGGTGCATGATCGGGACCGTTTCGAAGTGCGTCTCGCTGCGATGCATGGCTCGCCGAAAAGCCTTTTCTATGCACGTGCGCGGGAATTAAGAATTCCGGTGATTCTGCTATCACCCCGACGCTGGTTGCCGCTTTACCTTTTTCGTTTGCCTCTGGAGCTGGCCATCGGTCGCTACGACATCGTGCATTGTCACTTGTTTGCTTCGAATTGGTTAGGCAAACCCCTGGCGCGTCTCTTAGGTGTTCCAATCGTGATAGCCCACGATCATTGCAACGATTCATTTCGAACAGGATCCTCTTTGGTCCAATGGATCGATGGTTTGACGAACCGGTTTGCCGATCAGGTCTTTGCCGTATCAGCCAGTATCCGGGATTATCTCGTGAAATACGAAAAGATCCCGAGCGAGCGGATTCGCGTGGTCCTGAACGGGATACCAGAAGGACCAATGATCGCGCGTCGTGATTGCCCGACGAAGCTTATCGGCGGTGCAGGGCGTCTGGTTCCGCAAAAGAACTTTGAGAGGTTTCTGCGGATCGCTCAGATTCTGCAAAACATCGATTCGTCCTATCAATTCGTCATTGCAGGAAGCGGACCGCTCGAGCAATTGCTCCGAAACAAAGCCTTAGATTTGGGCGTTAGAGTGCAATGGTTAGGTGCGCAGCCGTCACTCGATGAGTTTTTCCGTTCGATTGATCTGTTCTTGTTAACATCCGATTTCGAAGGATTGCCAATGACGGTGCTTGAGGCCCTACGCTGCGGGGTGCCGACGGCTGCGATGGCGGTTGATGGCATTCGAGAAGAATTCAGGGATGAGATTGCGCTGTTGAACCCGACCTCCAGTGAGCTCGAAATCGGGCGACAGATTCACGCTTTGCTGCAGGATCCGAAGGAGCTATCGGCACAGATTCAGCGTGGGATTGAACTTGTCTCCCGCCGTTTTTCAGCTCGAATGTTGATCGGCGAAATCGAGCACGATTATCTGGAGCTGCTAGCTCGCAAAGGAAAAATCGCACGGAGGTAGCGGAGTAGCGGAGTAGCGGAGGGGGAACGAAGGTTGGGGGGGTGAAACTGCTAGCGGGGACGAGCTGGGCTGCGGGCGAGAAACAGGCGCAGGGGGAAAAGCATCGCACAGAGGTCACGGAGGTCACAGAGGGGGAATTGGAGTTGGGGCGAAACTGCTAGTCGGGGACGTGGCGGCCTGCGCGCGAGAAACACGCGCAAAGGAAAAGCATCGCACGGAGGTCGCGGAGGCCGCGAAGGGGGAATGGAGGGTGGGGGGTGAAGCTGTTAGCGGGGACGCGGCGCAGGTAGGGCGAAGCTCCGTCTGAGCCGGGGCTTGCCGCTTTGCCCCGCCCTGTAATGTCAACCCCACAATTTCCGTCTAGACTTCTAGACTTAATTCACGCCCCCAACTAAAAACGCCGCTTTTTTTTGCGTCGCTCATTTTCTGCCTTGCGATGCCAGCCGCGCAGACGCTCGATCGGCTCGGATTGCGAACGGCGATTTATGGGGGATGACGTCGCAGGCGAGGGCATGGCGGGAAGCCCGGTTCGGACGGAGCCTCACCCTACCCTGAGCTTCGCCCTCCTACCTGCGCCGGGCTCAACCCCTTGCGTCATCCCTATAAGTTAGTGCTTATGTCGGGTATGGCGGGGTGCAGAATCTTCGCCTGGTTTTTTCTCGCGCGCAGGCCTTCGGTATCCACGCTAGCAGTTTGGCCCCAATCCCAATTCTTCTCTGTGACCTCTGTGCGATGCTCTCCCTTGCGCCTGTTTCTCGCCCGCAGGCCGCCGCGTCCCCGCTGGCAGGTTGGCCATCAACCTCCAATTCCCCTCTGTGACCTCCGTGACCTCTGTGCGATGCTCTTTCCCTTTGCGCCTGTTTCTCGCCCGCAGGCCGCCACGTCCCAGACTAGCAGTTTGGCCCCAACCCCAATTCCCCCTCTGTGACCTCCCTGACCTCTGTGCGATGCTCTTTCCCCTGCGCCTGTTTCTCGCCCGCAGGCCGCCGCGTCCCGTATCCCCGCTATTGTCTATCCACGCGAACCAAGTCTTGCCGGAGCTTCAGGATGCTGTTCTCTGCTAGAATTCCGCCGAAGTGAGTCAGGGGATAAATCAATGAATTGCGACCGATGATGGAACCTGGGCTGATGACGGTGTTGCAACCGATCTCGGCCCGATCGCCGACGATCGCACCGAATTTGCGGAGCCCAGTCGGAATGGACTGAGACTCGGTCCGGATGCTGATCTCTTTGCGGTCCAAGCGCACATTGGAGAGGATCACTCCGGCAGCCAGATGGACATGATGACCTAACACGGAATCGCCGACGTAATTGAAGTGAGGAATCTCGGCATCGTTAAAGATGATGCAGTTTTTGAATTCGCATGAGTTACCGAGCACCACACCGTCTCCAACAATGACGTTTTCACGGATATAACAACCACTGCGTATCTCGCAGTTGCTTCCGATCCAGGCCGGCCCTTTGATGGTGGCGCCGTTTTCTACCAATGTTCCACTGCCGATGTAGACATTCTCACTGATAAAAGGCCTGCCCATCACCCGTCCGTAAACGGCCGGTTTTAGACGGAACTGGAGATAGCTGCCGATTTGCCTCAGGACATCCCATACTTGTACGCTGTTGTCGAAAATAGTCCGATGCTCTGTTTGATCGAGATTGAGAAAATTCGATGGCGCAAACATAAGGCTCATGACTGCCCAGATTTCCTGGTGAGTTTCTGACCGTCTTTGGTATCTTTGACAAGCCAGCCGAACGTTTCAATTTCGGAGCGCAAGGCATCGCTTTGCGACCAGTTCTTGCCGGCTCGGACTTCAGCCCTTTTCTCAAGGAGTGCAGTAACCTGTTGAGGAATGGATTCCGACTCTTCCTGAAGTTGCAAGACCTGGTTGATGCGAAGCCACCACTGGAGAAGTGCCGCCGCTTGTCCCGCTGTCAGTTCCTTGCGATCGATCGAGCTGTTCGTTTCACGGATCTGGTTGAATACTTCGGCAAGCGCGGCGGAGATGTTCAGGTCGTCATCCAAAGCTTCGAAAAATTTCTCGGATTTTGCCGGCGCGAATTGGCTATCTGCAGCGGAGTTGCCGGCGATATCCTGGAGGCGTCGGATCCATTCGTCGATTCGAAGCAAAGACTGCCTTGCTTCGCGAAGTCCATCGAATGTGAAGTTCAGCGGTAAACGATAGTTAACCCGGAGAAGGGCGTAGCGCAGTTCGCGGCCGGAAAAGCCTTTGTCGAGTAGATCGCGCAAGGTAAAAAAATTGCCGAGCGATTTCGACATCTTTTGTCCTTCGACCAAGAGATGAGCGTTGTGGAGCCAGTACCGGACGAACTTTTTGCGGTTCACGCACTCCGACTGCGCGATCTCGGCTTCGTGATGAGGAAAGATATTATCGACACCGCCACAATGAATATCAATTTCGGGTCCGAGGATTCGGGTTGCCATCGCGCTGCATTCAATATGCCAGCCTGGCCTCCCTTTGCCCCAGGGGGTCTCCCAACCTACCGAACCATCCTTTTCGTCCCAAGCCTTCCATAAAGCAAAGTCGCCGATACTCTCTTTCTCGTACTCGTCACTCTGAATCCGGCCGCTTGGTCGCAGCTCCGCCAAGTTGAGATGCGCCAGTTTACCGTAGTCGGGGAATTTGCTGATCCGAAAATAAATGGAGTGGTCTTCAGCTTGGTAAGCAATTTCCTGCTGTAGAAGCTGATCAATCATCTCGATCATCTTCGCGAGATTCTCCGGTTCTGTCGCCGCTGGGAAATAAGTCGCGCGCTTGATTCGCAGCGACTCAATGTCTTCAAAAAAGCTCTTTTTAAACTTTGCGGTAAATTCGGGTAACGAGATGCCGGCTTCCCGGCTGCCGCGGATAGTCTTATCATCGACGTCGGTGAGGTTCATCACGCGCTCGACCTCAAATCCTCTTGCTTCCAGGTGCCGTTGCAAGAGGTCTTCAAAAACGTAGGCCCGGAAATTTCCAATGTGTGCAAAGGAGTAAACCGTGGGACCGCATGTATAAATCTTCACCTGAGGGGGTGCGATCGGTGTGAATATTTCTAACTGCCGGCTGTAAGTGTCGTAGAACTTAATTGGCATCGCAAAAATTGTCGTCTGGGGTTTCTCGTACCCGAACTCGAAAAGTGGAATGCTCTAGACCAACACTCCTCCCGATTGCTCCGGGAACCGCGATTCGATCTGATGAACGCACGCCACTGCCATCGCCGCGATGCCTTCGCCTCTGCCGATAAAACCGAGACCTTCGTTGGTGGTGGCCTTAACACCGATGCGCTGCGGAGGGATCTGCAATGTTTCTGACAATCTCGTTTTCATGGCTTGAAGGTGGGTGCTGATCTTCGGCGCCTCGGCGATGAGTGAACAGTCAATGTTGACGATGGCTAGTTGCCTGGCTGTCAGGATCGCTTGGACTCGACGGAGAATTTCCTGACTGTCGATCCCCGCGATCGAAGGATCGGTGTTCGGAAAATGGTGGCCGATATCCTTCTCTCCAGCCGCTCCGAGGAGAGCATCTGCGATCGCGTGGGTTAAAACATCCGCATCGGAATGGCCTTCCAACCCGCGGTGGTGCGGAATCTCAACGCCTCCCAGGATTAACTTCCGCCCTTCAATCAGGCGATGCACATCATAACCAATTCCAACAAGGCTCATGGATAAATTTTGGTGAGTTGATCTCGGTCGATTTTACCGTTCCAGGCAATCACGGAGAGTTTCCCGTTTTGAACTGCGCTTGGAGCGATCACTAACCGTCCACCGGCACAATTGACCAAAAGCACCCCCGCCGCAATATCCCACCAATTCACGCTTCGTTCGATGTAAGCATCGAATCGGCCGGTTGCGACGTAAGCGAGATCGAGCGCAGCGCTCCCCATCATGCGACACTTTCTGGCGCGGACCAGCAGATCATGGAAAATGGAAAGGCCGACTTCGAGTTCTGCCCTCGTCTTCGACATGCCGACAGAAACGACAGATTGGGAAATGTTCGTAGACTGGCTGACCTCGACCGGCCGGTCATTCAGATAAGCCTTTCCACCAAGCTCGGCGTGCCAGAGCTCATCTCGCATCGGGTCATAAATGACGCCGACGATGATTTCGCCCTTCTCTCGCAATGCGATGGAAATGCAGAAGTGAGGGATCCCGTAGAAGTAATTGACCGTCCCATCAATTGGATCAAGCACCCACTCAAAGGCGGTGGTGTCATTCTCGGTGCAACCTTCTTCGCCGAGGATCGCGTGGTCGGGGAACTTCTCGAGAAGCATTTCCGTAATCAGCGCTTGCGAGCGTTCGTCAAGCTCCAGCTTGATATCGTGCGCTTCTTCGACATTCACTTTGAGCGGCTGACCGAAGTTTTCGCGGACCAGTGCACCGGCTGCGCGAGCCGCCTTGATCGCGACGTCGAGATATTGATTCATAACTGAGTCACTATCGGCGGCCCGTTGTCGATGTCGAGTCGGAAGGGGGCTCGAATGCGAGTGCCGCTTAGTGAAATTACCTAAAAATTAAACATTGTAACAGATTCTCATTGACGATGTAGCGATTGTTCGTTAGTCAAGCGAATTGGAATGATATTAATTTCTTATCCTCCGCAACTGCGGAATGAAAGGGGGGATAACTGATGC
>DATHPI010000120.1:0-17258 GCA_035484035.1 Chthoniobacterales bacterium | reverse complement strand
TTTCCAAAGCGGAACGCTGGCTGGAAGCCAAATCCGCGTTCTTCTGTGCCTGTTGGAGCTTATCCTGGGATTGCTTGAGCTGCGCTTCCAGGGCGGCACGCTGATTGGATACCAGATCGGCGTTCTGGCTGGCCTGCTGGAACTTATCCTCGGCTTGTTTGAGCTGGCTTACTAGAGCGGCACGCTGGCTGGAGGCCAGATCTGCGCTCTGATGCGCCTGTTGAAGGTCTATCTGCGCTTGCTTGAGTTGGCTTTCCAGAGCGGCACGCTGGCTAGAGGTCAGGTCCGCACTTTGCTGCGCCTGCTGGAGCTTGTCCTGGGCTTGCTTGAGCTCAATCTCCAAGGCGGCACGTTGGTTGGAGGCTGGTTCGCCAACCTGTTGGAGGTTGCCCTGAGCTTGCTTGAGCTCAATCTCCAAGGCGGCACGCTGATTGGAGATCTGATCAGCGTTCTGGCTCGCTTGCTGGAGCTTGTCTTGGGCTTGCTTGAGTTGGGTCTCGAGCGCACTCTGCCGTACCAGCGCAAGGCTGGCGTTTTCCTGCGCCTGCTTAAGCTGTGATTCCATCGCGCTCCGCTGCGCCGCAGCAAGCTCGGCATCGTGCTGCGCCATTTGCGCTTTTTCCTCGGCTTGCCCGAGCTCGGCTTGGCTTCCACCCCGGCCGGCCTGGACAAGCTCGGAGAATCTCCGCTCTACGCTGCCAAACTCACGCATGCTCGTGCGCAGGCTTTCGTTGTTGAACCATCGAAATCCAAAAAATGCAGCCAATGAAAACAACACGACGACGAAAGGCAGCCAAAACAGATATCTTACTCGGCGGCCCCGTTTTTGGTCCGCAAGGCTTTTCCGAACATACTCAATCTGGGTATTCGAAAGAGAAGAGTGAAAATGGTTTAACAAGGTCTCTCCGTCGGCCAGCCCCAGACCGGGAGTGAGTAGTTCGCGTCTTCTGCGGCCCCTCTTCAGCCATAGTTTGAGGCACCCGTCGAGGCGGTCCCGCATTCGGAGGAACTCTTGATCCTCAATCAGCCATTCTCGAACCCTCGGCCATTTTCGAAAAAGCGCCGGATGAGCGACGCTAACCACTTCCTGCTGCCTGACATCCGTCTCCGAAATCAAAAGGCCCTCTTTGACCATGGAGTCCACGAGATCTTTGGCACCTCCCTGCAATCGACTATCGATTCCCCCGGAGGCAACCAGATCTCGATATAGCGCCGTGCGGCAGCTGCCCTTTTGGTCCAGCTCGACCGGAGCAAGCCGGCGCAAGACAAAATTGAAGGCCTGCCGGGCCTCACTACTCAGTGTCGTAAAGACTGCTTCGGCATGGTGGGCCAATGCGCCTTCAAGTTTCCCTAATTCCAGGTAATCAGACCATCGAAGCCAACCGTCGTCGCGCGCGACCTGTTTCCGGTACAACGACCAAAGAAGGTGCTCAAGCAGCGGAAGCTGATCGGCGGAAACAAGTGCTGCCTCAATCAGCGCATCGTCCAATGCTTGACCCGTTTTAGCTTGGCGGTCGAACCTCAAGCCATAGGTTTCAGCCGGCGCACGCACCATTCTTCCCAATTCTTCTCGCGTCGGGGCTTGGAGATCGAATCGACCGCCCGGGTTGGTTAAAGCAACCAACTCGGGGAATTCCTGGTAAGCCGCGTAATAGTCGCTTCCCAGGGCCGCAATGACATAGACTCTTTCACATCGCACCAATGCCGTGACGGCGGCAAAATATTGATGCTGAAGTTCGAGAGAAAAGTTGGTAAACAAATCTTCCAATTGGTCGATAAACAGCGCTATTTTCGCCTTCGGTTTGACGCGTCGCAGCCTTCTGTGACGCGCAAGTTCGGTACTCTCGATTCTTCCCGGCACCGGAGTTTGGCCCTGGCCCTTTTCCCGGTCGAGGAGAAGATCCAACTCTTGAACGCTAATCCGATCGATCACTTCGGTGATCTCGAGCGCTACCTTTGCCGGAGTATCCTTCAGATCGGCAGCCAGCTCGCGCCACTGGTGGCGCTTTTTTGCCCTTTTCAGTTCCGGCAGAGCGGTGCTCTCGAGCAAGGCAGTGGCCAGGGAGTCAAATGGATCGCTTCCGGAGCCGGGCCGACTAACGGCATACCGCCAGGGCCCCTCGCCGGCTATGGTTCCGACCTCTGTCAACAGGGGCAGAACGCCGGCCCGAACTAGAGAACTCTTGCCGGAGCCGCTTGGGCCTAAAACCAGGACAAATGGGGTTTTAGCGGCCGCTTGTTTGCCCAGAGCGTCCAGTACCTGACCCACGGCTTTTGTTCTGCCGTGGAAAATAGGTGCGTGCTCGAAATTGAAGAACCGCAGTCCACGAAATGGCTCGACCTTCTTCCGATTCACTCTCAAGACGGGTTTGCGCGGGACAATCTCTTTCTCCAATTGCCTGGTCAGAAAATCTCGAAAATGAGTTCGAAACAGGCTCTCAAATTCTTGGAGATCCGAGTAGCGGCTGCAGGCCTCGGCGAACGTTTTTTGTTTTTCCCAAACCGTAAAGAATTCCTGGACCGCATCCCAGTCGCGAAAGAACGTTTCCCGCTGCGTTTTCGGCTGGAGCGGCGCGGACGGAGCCGCCCCATTGCGGTAAACCCTCAGCTCGGGAAAACCGGGCGTGCGATTTACCTGATCCAATACCCATCCGATTTCGTATTCGCTGGCGACCTTGGGCTGACTTCCATCCGGCATTACGAACGCGTTAGATAACCTAGTTCCGAGGCGAGACCAGATGATGGAAATGACCAGATCGTATGAGCCGGTATTCGGGATCTGTTCGCGGTAATCTTGATCCAGTCCGGTATCCCCGTACTCCCAGAAACAGGGGCACAGCCAGGTTCTTCCATCTTCAGAGCCGTTCGCACTTGGTACCGCGGTCTTATCCAGCGGCTCCCTCATCCAATTGGAGTAAGTGACGGTGATCGGAACACTAAACTCGTCAGCGACAGCCCGAATCGTTCGCTCCACAAGGCTACGCTCTTTCTGAACGTCCTCGGGGGAAGAAACAAAGATGTCTATCCTTCTCATCTTTCACGGAGCCTCAAAGCAACTCGCAAATGCCTAAAACGGATATTAGTGGCATTACTTTAATTGCGAACGCATTTCTCGACCGAAATGAACTTAAACTTTCATCCTTACGTCTACCTGTTGCATCGTCTCATATGTAGCTGGCATATGAAACGGCGCACTAATTCAAATTGTAAATGGTGAAATAAGGGCGCTCCGCCGGTGAGGGAAACTGACATAGCCCATCATCGACCGTAGAAATCACTCGAAAAGATGGCAGCGCTGACCGGAAACTTCACTCAGGCCCGTGCGAGTCATGCCCGTACAGTCCAGAGTGCTTTTGCGGACGAATCGGTCTGCTGCTTAGTATGGTAATTATGGTAAATACTTTAAATATAGAGTAAGGGTCCAGGCTTTTCTAGCACGGTTCCCAGTGACATCCGCTTCCAAACCTAGCGAGCGCTTGGCGTCGGCAGATTCCTGTGGTTGAGTCTGCACCGTGCTGAGTAATTCTATCGCTAGCCTTGGCTCCAAAGGGGAGTCAAGGCAAACAGGTCGCGCTTTGTTGTGGGGGCTTGAGTTCATCGGGCGGCACCCACTACCGATTCTCGCCTTGCCATCCACATGGTATTTCATCTTTTATCTGCCCTTTTGGAAAAGTTCCGACGTTTTGTGCCAGTTGGGGGATCCATTCACCTCAGAGAATATTCTGCTGGTCCCTCCGATATATTGCCTGGTCGGTCGGATACCTTTCTGGTTAACGGACACGCTCTTATTGGGTTCGGCGCCCAGCTTATTTACTTTTCAACAGCCATCCCTTACTGCGGTTTACGTTTTGATTGTCTGTCAACACGTGGGCCTGTGGCTCGCACTGCGATATTTTGTGTTAGCTGTTCCCGCTTCGGCTAGCGGTCGTGGCACGATCACCCTCCTCCTTGCTTCGATTGCCAGTTTCTATTCGTTTGCTCACACCGCCGGAGCAGAGGCCACTACGGCCATCACCTGGTTTACCTTATTTGGAGTCGGATTTCGTGTCTTGAATAACGAGGCCACTTGGAAAACCTGGCTACTCTATGTCTTGATCTTGCTGTTCTGCATCGGGTCGAGACACGTAAGTGCCCTGCTTCTAGGTTGGATGCCGGTTACCGCGTTTTTACTGTTTGTTTTTCGCTTGTTAGGCAGCAAGGGATCATCGTCCGGACTGCTCTTCGTTCGGATCGCCGGATTTGCTTTACTGCTGAGCGTACTCGCCTTCGGGATTGAAAAGACCATCGTTTGGGCCATGT
Source organism: Chthoniobacterales bacterium (assembly GCA_035484035.1). Taxonomy (GTDB): domain Bacteria; phylum Verrucomicrobiota; class Verrucomicrobiia; order Chthoniobacterales; family JAFAMB01; genus JAFAMB01. Next base: position 12,959 of record DATHPI010000120.1, on the reverse strand, counting down.
GTCAGCACTTCGGTGTGATTCAACGAGAGATGGTGGGCCGAACCCTTTGTGAACGGATCGGGAGCTTTTTAAATACTCTATCGCCGGCAGAGAAAGAGCAGGTGGAGCGCAAGGTGTCTCGGAACGACGATCAGCCAGACCTGAAGCTCGCCTTGGATTCTCTGATTCGGGTCGGCACTTATTACGAGGGGTCGAACGAAGTCATCGCTCAGACCCTCAAAGAGCACGGTCTACAAGGAGAGCAACTTCGGGCCGAAGTTGACAGGATCACTCTTCAGGCGGCGCTGCGTTATTATCGGACCTTCGACCCTCGGCTGATTAATATCACCGTCATGGATGTCTTCAGAGGATTTTATCCGACAAATGACCAGGGAATCGCTTTAACCGGTCCAAAAGCAACGTTTTATTCAGTCGAAGATATCGAGAAGAATCCCGCGGCATGGGCACGGCTTCGGTCGCTCTTATTTTTTGACCCAGCCATCGCTCGTGCCACTCAGGAAAGGGCGTTCAAAGATAATATGATTCGACACTGGCGATTTTTGCCGATTGCGATTTGGTGTCTGCTGTTTGCGCTAATTGGCGGGTGCCGAATGATTCGCGGAAAACTATCAGTGGATTTAGCGATCGTCGCGTCCTGCATTTTCGGAATTGGCTTAGTCGTTTATGTAGCGACTTGTGTTTGCAACCTTTCTCAACCTCGTTACGTTCTGCCGCTCTGGGTTGGGACCATTGCTTCTGGCTGCCTTTTGATTGCGGGAACCCAGATCAATCATCGCGCGGAGGGGACTAGTGCATCGTCTCATATGTAGCTGGCATATGAGACGATGCACTAGAAGAGGTGGCACTTAGTTGCGACTTCAAAATGAGGGTTATTGCCGTAACATGTTCGCCTTGGCATCTTGCAACGCCGCCTCGGCTGAAGCGCGACCCTCGGTGGCAACCTGCAAGGCGGCTCCAACCGAAGTAAAAAACCGGCTCATCTGGGGGACGTTCGGCATGACTAGACCGTCGTCGACCGACATCTTCAGCTCCCGCAAGAGGGGCCTATCTTTGGCCATCTTGTTGTACAAGGACTTCAAGGCTGGAACGCCGATGGCCTTTGCATGATTCATCGCAGTGAGCCCAGCGGAGGTGAGGAGATATTCTTTCAGAAACTCTTCCGCTAAATCGTGGTTGGGGCTGGAACGATTGAGATAAGCCACCGTCACACCGACAAAAGGACGACCCGGTTTACCGTCAATGCCTGGCATCGGTGCCACCCCAAAGTCAATTCCACGCTGCCTCAAGTTCGACCAGGCCCAAGGCCCGGAAAGCATCATGGCGATTTTCCCTTGGCTCATCATCTGTTCCGCGATGCCATAGGAGACAGTCTTCGGCAGCAAACCTTCATTGACCAAGGCGATAATTCTTGAGAGTCCCTCGACGGCGGGGGGAGTCGCCACGCCCACGTTGTTCAAGTCATAGTCGGTACCTTCTTTGCCAAAAATGTAGCCACCCGCACTATCGAGAATCCCCCACGAATAGTAAGGGTTCTTGTAGTCCCAGAGGATAGCGGTCACCCCCGGATGATCCGCCTTAATCTTCTGGCTCACCGATTGCATTTGGGAAAGCTGCGTCGGAGGAGGGCCATCGAGCAATTTCCGGTTATAAATTAGGGTGATGGTCTCCAAGGCTAGTGGATATCCCCAGGACTGGCCCTTATGCATTACGGCCTGCCGGGCTTTCGGGAACAGCTTTTGCGCAAAATCATCCGAGAATTCAACCGGGGCGATTAAACCTGCGTCGGCCCATTCACCAACCTTGTCATGCGCCCAGATAACGATATCGGGCCCCTTCCCCACCTGAGCGACCAACGGGAAATTGTCCGTAATCTTGTCCGGAGTTTCGATCGTGGTGTTGACCCCGATTTCCTTTTCGAATTTTCGCGCAATCGGATCGAGCGCTTGCCCTCGGTCGGCATCCATCCAGACCAGAAGTTCGCCATCGGTCCAGGCGAAAAGATTTCTTGGGACTAGACAGAGAACCCACAGAAAGATCAACCACCTCTTCATTGGGGATTTTGATTGCATGGGCAAAAACTCTCTCTGAAAAAAGGCGGGGGGACTGGAAAATATCTGGGAATCTGGCGGTTCACAATTCAACAAAGAAAAATCAAAATTTGCGAACTATTTACGAGAAATCTGGGGCGCGCTCTGAGCTCCAACGCCGCAGGCTCTCAAGGCAAAATACCCGTCCGCTGCTGCCTTTTTGCGTGCGAAAAACTACGGGATAGCGCAGAACTACAAGTATGCGTCGAGCCTATTGCTGCTTTCTTACCGCGTTTCTCTTTTTCCTTGGGTGCGCTCAGAATCAACAGAAGACCTATGGCTTCCCGGGTCATCAGGAGAGTTTCCAACCGGCGTCAAGGGATTACGATCAGCGCGCAATGGTGGATGACGATGCTTTGGATTTTCGCAACGGGAATTACGACCCGATCGATCCGGATCCGGATTTTCTTTACATGTAAACCTTTCTTCCAGTGCTCGTCTGATACGTAGCTGGGATGACCGCTGTATATGAGACGAAGCAGTAGTACTCTCTCGGACGACAAAATGATGCTCAGGCTGCAGCCCTATTAGACATCCGTGCGAGTGAGTCTACGATCTGCCCGCATTGACTATCCTCGCTCCGGCAGCGGATGGTCAGTACCGTCGGTCGGAGGTTCCTTCTCCAGGATCGTTAGCTTTTTGACGCGCAGATCTTCCACTTCCAATTGATTGATTCTGAGATGGTGGAGGTGAACTCGCTTTACCAGCAACTCCCGGACAATCAGGCGATTGATTACCAAGAAGCCCACCGCCAAACCGCCGATGGCTAACGCGCCCAGCGCTAAAGCGGCGGTCGCACTGGCCCCGGTCGCTTCCGCAATCGCAGCGTGGGCGCTCAAGACCTCGGTGCCGATCGACGGCGCACCGATGGCCAAACCATTCAAATTATCTCGCTCTTTTTCGCTGACGCAGGAACCCAAACAGCGCTTTGGCAGCCAACCTATTCGTTTCATTGAAATACCATGCCACGAATCAGATTGAATTCCGCCGAAGATCGGTGATGCCTAGTGCATCGTCTCATAAGTAGGAGGCACAATTCAGCAAAACGTCTGGACGTTTTCGTAATTTTTAATATAAATAGCTGTTCGGAAGCAAGCACGCTGAGCAACCATCAGTACGGAGTAACGAGAGCCAGCGTCCCCCGAAGATTCTTAAAACAGGACGTCCCTTCCCCCCACTCAACATTTCCCGTGCATGCTTCTCCAACGAACCCCCCCCGCATTCAACAAACTTATGAACCTTAAATCCCTGCTGATCTGCGCGCTTTTAGGAGCGCTCCCTTCCTTCGCCCGATCGGAAACAGTCGTTAAGATTTTGCATCTGCAAACTAACCCGAAGATTCTCTCCATCTGGCAGGACGCGGCGCAGACCTATGAAAAGGCTCACCCCGGTGTCAAAATCCTATTCAACTATTTGGAGAACGAGGCCTTCAAGGCCAAACTGCCTACCTTGCTGCAGTCCAAGGATCGGCCGAGCGCTTTTCAAAGCTGGGGCGGCGGTGTGATGTACGAGCAGGTTGGGTCGGGCATTTGCCAGGACATTACCGCAGCCGCAGGAGAAGGCGGCTTTACGGACACCTTTTATCCGGCCACGATCCAAAATTTTACCGTAGAAGGTAAGCTCTATGGGCTGCCGAACGATCTGGCACCAATCGTCTTCTGGTATAACAAAGAGCTTTGCCAAAAAGCAGGGGTTGATCCGACCAAAATCCAGTATTGGGAAGATTTCGTGGACGCTGTCAAGAAGTGCCTGGCGGCGGGTGTTACGCCGTTGGCGGCCGGGGGCAAAGACAAGTGGCCGCTGCATTTCTTTCCGACATTTCTCATGATGCGCATCCTGGGCAAGGAAGGCATGCAAGCGGTCTACGACGACAAAAATGGTGGGTTTACCAGCCCTGACGTCCTCAAAGCATTTCAGCTTTACAAAGAACTCGCGGCCTTACAGCCCTTTCAGAAAGGATACTTGTCCAATACCTATGCGGAGTCGGCCGGCACTTTTCACGACGGGAAGGCGGCTTTTCACCTGATGGGCACCTGGGATCTGGTCGACGGCCGGACCAATGCGGCGGACAAAAAAGGATTGCCCAATGAAAAGCTGGGCTGGATCTTTTTTCCGGAAGTCAAGGGAGGTAAGGGAAAAGCGAACGACTTGTTTGCCAGTTTGGACGGTTGGTTAGTCGCTAAGCAAGCACCTCCAGAGACGGTGGAATTTATGAAAACCTGGCTCGGGAAAGAGACGCAAACCAAGCTCGCCGCGGCAGGGGTGTTTATCCCCGCGGTCAAAGGGACGGCCGAAGCGATCCAGGACCCGCTGTTGAAGTCCGTCGCCCAGGAGGTGGATAAGTCGCAGTGGATTGCGATTGCGATGGATCAATTGCTGGGCCCTGACACCGGCCGCGTGTTCAATGATGCAAGTGCGGACATCGCTTCCGGGAACACGACGCCCGAGAAAGCGGTTAAGACGATCGAAGACTCCTGGAAACAAAACAAGGCGCAGTGACCGTCTAGGATAAACACCTCATGGCTTCTCCCCTTGATTCAGCCTCGTCCGGCCGGGACCGCTCCACAACGTCGAGCGCCACTACCCGGACGGAGGATCTCCCCGGCCTCGCCAAGGCGCGCCAGGTCGGGCCATCGAGGGGCGCAAAGCCAACCCCGCAACGGCGACTGCAAGACTTTATGCGCTCGAGCGAGGTGCGAACCTGCTTTCTCTTTTTGCCACCAGCACTTTTGCTTTTTACCCTCTTTGTCACTTGGCCGGTGGTCGAAGCTGCTTACTACAGTTTCTATAACTGGAACGGATATGGTGCGCCGTCCAAATGGATCGGCCTGGATAATTTCATTCGGGTCTGGAACGATCCGATATTTTACCGTTCTTTATTTAACAACCTGCTCATCATCCTGGTCTCAGCCTGCATCCAGGTGCCGCTGGCCCTGGCGTTAGCGTTGATGATATCAGATAAGAGCCGCTCCAGCGTGGTCTTCCGGGCCATTTTCTTTTTGCCCTACATTCTCGGCGAGATCGTGGCGGGCTTGATCTGGCGCTACATGTACGACGGTAATTATGGCGTGGTGGCGGTCGTTTATCGCTGGTTTGGGCAGGAAGCGCCCCAGGTCCTTGCCACGCAAGGCTGGGCCACTGCCGCCCTGTTGGTGGTGGTGGTTTGGAAGTACTTCGGGTTTCACATGGCGCTCTTTGTCGCGGGCCGGCAGGGGATAGGTGATGACGTGCTGGAGGCGGCCAAAATCGACGGGGCCAGCCGTTGGCAGTCCACCTGGAGCATTGTGCTACCCCTGATGCGACCGGTAGCGGTGCTTTCGCTCTTCTTTAGTATCCTGGGTTCATTGCAGGCTTTCGCCATCATTATCGCGTTAACCGACGGGGGGCCATCGAACTCGACCAACTCAGCAGTCTCTTACCTTTACAATTTCGGCATCAAACGGATGCGGGTAGGCTTTGGCAGTGCGATCGGGGTCTCCTTGTTCGTCATCTGCGTTTTGGTGATGGTATTCTACAAACGGCTTTTCATGCGTCCAAAGGAGGGGCGATAGGTTATGGCAAAAAGTCGTTCCGGTCCATTTGTCTATTACCGCTGGCTGATACTGCTACTGGCCTCAGGGCTCTGTTTGTTGCCTCTTTGGGCCACGGTGATTGGGGGATTTAAATCTCCGGGCGAGTTGCGGATTAACGCCTTCGGATTGCCTCGCGAGTGGCTGTTCGACAACTACGTGTCGATCGCGACCAGTGGGCGATTCTGGCAGATGCTGGGCAATTCCGCGTTCATCGCCCTGGTGACCGTGGTGTTAACCTTGCTGGTGAGTTCGATGGCGGCCTTTGTCCTGGCACATCTCCGTTTTGCGGGTAAGAGGTGGCTTGCTAACTACCTGGCTTTGGGACTCACCTTCCCGTTTGCCACGGCTGTGCTCCCAGTCTTTATCCGGGTGCGTGATCTGGGGCTCTTAGATTCGTACTGGGGAGTCATTCTACCCCAGATCGCTTTCAACCTGGGCTTTGCAATCGTCTTGCTGCAGGGCTTTTTTGCGGAATTGCCCAACGAGTTATTCGAAGCCGCGTTTGTCGACGGTTGCAGTTACCCGCGCATGTTTTGGCAAATAACGATGCCATTGTCCCGACCGATCCTCGCCACGGTGGGAGTGCTCTCCCTGGTCGGAAGCTGGAACGAATATTTACTGCCCTTGGTGATGATCAACAATGAGTCACTTTATCCCTGGCCGTTGGGTATCATGCAGTACCAGGGCCAGTACGGGACAGACTGGGGAAAGGTGCTAGCCTTTGTCAGCCTGACCCTGGCGCCGGCGGTCATCTTTTATTTGATGGCCCAGAAACACATCATCGCAGGCCTCACTTCGGGCGCGGTGAAAGGGTAAAAGAGCCCTCTTTCGACAGTTATGATCTACGAACGAACCACCTCGCCGCACCATTCGACCGATACTATTTCCCAAGCCACGCAGCTCGTGGCCAAAATGACGATTGAGGAAAAGGCGTTGTTATTGTCCGGCGACGGGTGGTGGAAGACTCATGCCATCGAACGATTGCGGATTCCCTCCATTTGCATGACAGACGGTCCGCACGGGCTCCGGAAAGTCCAAGGCGGCGGCCTGTCGGAGAGCGTGCCGGCCACCTGTTTCCCAACGGCTTCAGCCTTGGCCTCTTCCTGGGATGTCGAACTGATTAGAGAAGTCGGGGCGGCCTTGGCCGAAGAATCTCAAGCCAGTGACGTCCAGATCCTCTTGGGACCTGGGATCAACATGAAGCGCTCGCCCTTGGGCGGCCGCAACTTTGAGTATTTCTCGGAAGATCCCTTCCTCGCGGGAAAAATGGCTGCAGGCTATATCCAGGGGGTCCAAAGCGAAGGTGTCGGTACATCGGTGAAACATTTTGCTGCCAACAACCAGGAGTTCGAGCGGATGGCGACGAGCTCCAATTTGGATGAGCGTACCTTGCACGAGATCTATCTGCCGGCGTTCGAAATCGCCGTGAAGGAATCTCAGCCGTGGTCGGTCATGGCAGCCTACAACCCGGTCAATGGAATTCACGCAGCAGAAAACGGACTCCTGTTGAACGAAATCCTGAGAACACGGTGGGGATTTAGGGGGTTCGCAGTTTCCGATTGGGGCGCAGTGCATGATCGCGTGCCAGGTGTCAACGCCGGCTTGCATCTCGAAATGCCCGGAAGCGGCGACTATAACCGCAACAAAATCGTCGCAGCTGTGCAGACTGGAGAGATCTTGCCAGCAACGCTCGACAAAATCGTCGCAGAATTGCTGGCGGTTATTCTTGAGGCCAAAAATCATCATCGGCCTGGATTCATGTTTGACGTCAACCAACATGATAGCCTGGCCAGAAAAGCGGCCGGAGAAAGCCTTGTTTTGCTGAAAAACGCGGACAATCTATTGCCTCTCGATTTGGGCGATACGAAAACGATCGCAGTGATCGGCGCATTCGCGAGAAGACCTCGTTATCAAGGTGCCGGAAGTTCGCAGGTTAACCCAACCAAAGTTTCGACGGCCTACGACGAGCTAGTTAAGCTAGCGGGCCAAGAGGTCGCCATCCGTTATGCGGAAGGCTACACCGACGAAGGAACGACGACTGATGATCTGGTTGCTGAGTCCGTGGAGCAAGCCAAAGGTGCACAAGTTGCGGTCGTCTTTGCAGGTCTGCCAGACGTTTTTGAATCTGAGGGCTTCGATCGGGCCTCTCTGGACCTGCCCGCCGCGCACAACCGGATCATTGAAGCCGTGAGCGCCGTACAGCCGAATTTGGCGGTCGTCTTAATGAACGGCTCGGCGATCACCATGCCGTGGGCTAATCAGGTCAAGGCAATTATCGAGGCTTGGCTGGGCGGTCAAGCAGGAGGAGGCGCCATCGCTGACGCGCTGACCGGCAAGGTCAATCCTTCTGGAAAATTGTCCGAGACCTTTCCTGCGAGACTCGAAGACACGCCTGCTTTTCCCGATTTTCCGGCCCGCCATAAAGAAGCCAACTACGGAGAAGGGATTTTTATCGGTTACCGCTACTACGACACCAGAAAAGTCGCTCCCCTGTTCCCTTTCGGATTCGGCCTGAGCTATACGACCTTTTCCTACTCAGACCTTCAGGTGAATGCCACCGAAATCAAGGAGACGGAGAGAGTGGTCGTGACAGTGAGGGTCAAGAATACAGGGCGGCTCGCCGGTCAAGAAGTGACACAACTTTACATCCGCGAACAATGCTCCAGGGTGGTCCGCCCGGAAAAGGAGCTGAAGGCTTTTGCCAAGGTTGCCCTGCAACCCGAAGAAGAAGTCGTCGTCAGCTTCGAACTGGAAAAGCGCGCTTTTGCCTACTATGACGTCTCGACTCACGAGTGGGTCGTTAACCCTGGCAAGTTTGACATTTTAGTGGGCGGTTCTTCCAGGGATTTGCCATTGAAGCAGACCGTTGAAGTGACGACCGCCGAGACGCGTGGTCATCGGTTGACCCGCGATTCGCTATTAAAGGAGTTCGTCGACCATCCGGCGGGCAAAGCGTTTTATAACGAATTAGTCGAAGCTTTCGGTCTAGGAAATCCCAATGAACAGCTCGAGGATGATTCCAATTTGACGCCCGAGGAGGCCGTGACCAAAAAGAAATCCGACATGGCGGTCAAAGCGTTTCTGGACGATATGCCGGTCTACAAGGTCTGTGCCTTTTCGGAGGGCAGGCTCGGAGAGAAAAGGTTAGAGGAGATACTCAGTTCTCTTTAGTGCCAGAACAGGATGAGTCCGGTCGGCCCTTAGATTAAACTCCCTTCGATTTTTATGTCTGAATATCGCACCGAAACTGACAGCCTCGGCGAGGTCAAGGTTCCCGCCGATAAGCTGTGGGGTGCCCAAACCCAACGCTCGCTTGAACACTTCAGCATCGGCAAGGATCTGATCCCCCGGGAGATGATAACCGCGTACGCCATTCTGAAGAAAGCGGCCGCTCAGGCAAACCATTCCAGCAAGCGGCTCGGCGACCAGCCGTTCACCCTGATCGTTCAGGTGTGTGACGAGATACTGGACGGCCAGCATCACGACATGTTCCCGCTACATGTGTGGATGACAGGCAGCGGCACTCAGTTCAACATGAACGTCAACGAGGTGATCTCCAACCGCTGCTGCCAACTCGCCGGAACACCGCTGGCAAGCAAGACGCCGGTTCACCCTAACGACCATGTCAACATGGCGCAGTCGTCGAACGACTCCTTTCCCTCTGCGATGTACATCGCGGCGGCGGTCAATGTGAAGCAACGGCTGATCCCAGCCGTCAAGACGCTCCACGACGAGATCGCAGGCAAGGCCCAGGAATGGCGAGAGGTCATCAAGATTGGCCGCACCCATATGCAGGATGCGACGCCACTAACGCTCGGCCAGGAATGGTCGGGCTATGCCGGCATGCTCGCGGACAACTTGGAGCGGGTTGAAGATGCACTGGTGGGTGTCTATCGCCTCGCCCTCGGTGGAACCGCGGTGGGTACCGGCATCAACTCGGCGCCCGGTTTTGCGGAGGCAGCGGCAGCGGAGATTGGCAAGCTCACGGATTTGCCGTTCGTCAGTGCGCCCAACAAGTTCACTGTGCAGGGCGCCCACGACGCTTTGGTCCAGCTGTCTGGGACGTTGCGCACATTGGCCGTGTCGCTCTACAAAATCGGCAACGATATTCGATTGATGTCTTGCGGCCCGCGGGCCGGCTTCGCCGAGCTCATAATCCCTGAGAACGAACCGGGTTCCTCGATTATGCCAGGCAAGGTAAACCCGACCCAAGCCGAAGCACTGACGATGATCGCCGCGCAGGTTATGGCGAATGACGTGGCGGTAGGTTTCGGCGGAGCCGGCGGTTACCTCGAGATGAACGTTTATAAGCCACTGATAATTTTCAACGTCGCCCACTCCATCACGATCCTGACCGACGGGTGCACCAACTTCGCCAAATTCCTTGTCAAAGGCACCAAACCGAACCTAAAGAAGATCAAGGAGTACGTGGACCGCTCCCTGATGCTTGTCACAGCGCTGGCACCGGTCATTGGCTACGACAAGGCGTCGAAGATCGCTCATCATGCGATGGACAACGATCTCACGCTGAAAGCCGCCGCGTTGCAACTTGGGTTCGTGACGGAGGCTGAATTCGATCGGGTCGTCGATCCGGCGAAGATGGTCAAACCCTACGTCGCGACCGCCCAGTAGCGTTATTGCGGCGCTTGGGCAATGACGAGTAACCCCGATGCTGAGCAGCCCCGCTCGCCTCTGCCCGAAGAGCAACCATCACCTGCCTTCCAACCTGGAAAACCGCTGGGCCCGGCATCAGCGCTCAAATTGATATCGAGCAGTGCCGAACTCCTATTCAGGAACGGACAGAGCACGGAACGAATGATCGAGGCGTCGGAACGACTTGCTAAAGCCTTGGCTTATCGAGGCAGCGTCTTTCCACGCTGGGGCGAGCTCGCGGTGCAAATCGAGGACGACGCAGGCTCACGTCACGAGATCGTGGCAGCCCTCCCGGCGGGCATGGACATGAGTAAAGTCACCGCGACGATGGCAGCAATTGATAAAGTGTGCGATGGCTCCATGGATGCCGCGGCGATGCGATCGACTCTGGAGTCCATTAACCAACTGCCGCCAGTCTCGATCGCGCGCTTCGCCTTGCTGGCCGCGGCTGGAGCCGCGGCGCTCGGCGTCATCTTCGGCACGACGCACGTGGTCAGCCTGGTCCTGATCGCCCTAACCGCCGGCACCGGCGCCTGCCTCCGGCGGTGGTTGGCAGGAGTGAGTCACAACCTGTTTATCCAACCCCTCTGCGCCGCGTTGTTCGCGGGCGTCATCGGCGCGATTGCGTTTCGGCTCCAGCTCAGTTCCTCTCTTCGCCTCGTCGCGGTCTGCCCGTGTATGGTGCTAGTGCCAGGCCCACATTTTCTAAATGGGATGATCGATCTCGCCCGCGCCCGCATCGCGCTGGGAGCAGCGCGCATCGGCTATGCGAGCCTGATCACCCTCGTGATCTGTACGGGTCTACTCCTGGGACTCGCATTGGTGGGTGAGAGCCTTCCCGCTTCCGGGACCTCCCACCCGGTGCCGCTCGGGTACGATGTCATTGCGGCAGGGATCGCCGTGGCTGCTTATGGCACATTCTTCGCCATGCCATGGCAGATGCTGCCGATTCCCGTTCTAGTCGGAATGCTCGCGCATGCCTCCCGCTGGGGAGCTATTTCCGTGGCGGGGGCCAGCGCAGAGACCGGAGCGTTGGTTGCTTGCCTGGTGGTCGGAGTGATCATCACGCCGATCGCCGACCATATGCGGCTGCCTTTTGCGGGGGTCGCATTCGCTTCAGTGGTGTCACTGATCCCCGGGGTGTTTCTATTTCGAATGGCCGGCGGAATGGTCGATCTCGTCACACTCGGCGCTCGGGCGCCTCAAGAGCTCTTAGTCCAGATAGTCACCGACGGGACAACAGCTCTCCTGATCATCTTGGCGATGGCATTCGGCTTGATCTTTCCGAGAATGTGCATCCCATATTTCACCCAGCCATTGATTCACCGGTCGCGGCAATAAGCGCGAGGACTAGTGGCCCCGACATTCTTTCAGCTTGTCAGCTACGCATGCGGACGGTGCCGGAACCACGCCGATTGTTGCTCCTGACTTCTGAATTCTGGCTCCTAGCTTAGCTAAGCTAGCCCAGCTAGGCCAGATCGCTCAAGAACGAACTATCCGGCACGCTGAACAGTGCGTTGAAGACCAGCGCCGCTCCGCCCAACGCTGCACTGTCTCTGCCAAAGGATGTCACTTGTATCTCCAGATCTTCTACCGTTGGAAATTTTCTTGCCTCGAGCCATCGCCGAACTTTTTGCTCTACCAACGGATAAATCTCGGCCATTGGGCCGGCGAGAACTATGAGCTTCGGATTGATAAGATCGGCTAAATTACTGATCACCAGAGCGAGCCATTCGGCCCAGACTTCGGCAGCGGTCTGCGCCGCTGTTCCGCCTGCTGTCAGATCGACCAGAAATCCTGCCAGATCTTCGGCCTTTCCACCGGCGACGCGGTAAGAAGCAACCAGATTGTCGCGGCCGAGGCGGCTTTCCAGAACTCCCAATTCTTCATCACGCTGACGTCTTGCAGGGTCGAAGCAGAGATGCCCGATTTCGCCTGCCAACCCCGAGTAGCCCCGAAAAATCTTTCGGGCTGAGATAATTCCGGCGCCCACTCCGTAATTCAACAAGAGAACACAGAGATCACTGTAACCGGCACGCCCCCCGAAAGAAAGTTCCGCCAGCGCGGCCGCGTTGGCATCATTCTCAGCAAAGGCCGGCAGAGAAAATTTTCCTAATAGCTCGTTCTTCAGATCGAAGTCATGCCACCCAAGGGTCGGCGCTTTGCGTACAACACCCCGAGTATCGAGCAGAGCGGAAACGGCCACGCCGACACCACGCAATCGATCCGAGTTCTTCAGTTGTTTCGACCAGGCCTTGTCAACAAGATCCACCAGATCGTGACAGATCGTCTCCGGGTCCTTAAGACGGTGGAGGGTCGTTTCCCGATGGATGATCGATCCAGCAAGATTGATCAGCACCAAACGAATTTCATCGGCGGCTATTTCAGCACCCAGGAAATACGCGCCTTCAGGATTCAGTCTCAAGCCGGCGCCCGGCCGCCCTGTACTCTGTGTCACAAACGCTCCGCCTGTCGGGGCCACGAGTTTTTCCTTGATCAACTCGGCTGTAATCAGAGTAACGGTCGACCGAGTCAAACCAAGATAACGAGCCACTTCTGCTCTGGAAAGTGTCCCTTGTTCCTTCAGCAGCCTCAGAACACGCGCCTGGTTAATATGGCGGAGAAATGTGGATCCAGGCATTTGTCC
>DATHPI010000119.1:0-49305 GCA_035484035.1 Chthoniobacterales bacterium | reverse complement strand
ATTCGGGTCAACCGATCTGCGCGCTGTGGTGTCTGGAGATGTCTACGAAAGCCTGGGTTCGGTATACCCTCCGCATCGCGGGATTTGGATCGCCCTTCATCTCTACCGTTGACTAGTGCATCGTCTCATATGTAGCCGGCCATTTTCAATGCAACCCTCCGGGCCGCGGCCATATGCCAGCTACATATGAGACGATGCACTAGACTTATGGATCGTTGACAACTGATATTATAAAACGTAATACTCCGATGAAACAAATTGCCTTTGGACGAAAATGCTGTTTAGACTGCCGAGTTTATCGAAATGGATTTCCAAAGATTGTTCAAACGAAAAGAAGAGGGCGCTCTTCCTGTCGCCAGGGATAATACGAGGGAGATTTTAAACGAGCGGGATGTGCTCGTTCGTGAAGGAGAATTGTTCGACGGACAATCGCCCGCCTCCGTTGTTTGGAGCAAAGTCGGCGGTGCGATCAGCGTCAAAGCGGATAAGATTCTGGGCATCCTTGAGGGACGAACCCGGATCAAGGGGGCGGTGTTGCACGAGCTTTATCCTGGCTTATTTGAGAAACCTCCGAACCCCGGTACCGAGTTTACTATTCCTCTCCGGGCGGTAGTGACGCAGCTACAGGATGTGTTTGCGGGCGTCTCCCCGGAAGAAGCGGATCTGGAGGATTTTGATACACCCTTTGGGCAGCTCGCTCGCGAGGATGAAGCAAGATTTAAGAACGGGCGCGCGGATCGCCCGGGTAAAATCCGGTCATACGAGACGACTGCCATTCCGACGGCATTCGATAAATCTATTGGAAAAATCGTCCAACCCAGTGCGACGAACGGAACTCAGAATGATCTTGAGAGTCAGGTGGTTCGCGAGGAGCCGCCCAAACCGGTGATTGAGGAATTGTTTCCCGTGCTGGAATCGGGCCATCCGGACTCAGCAGGTGCTGTTCTTATCGCTGGCGCTCCAAATATTCAGAGCGAAAAGAAGCGTCGTCAAGGTTATGCGCGCCTTCAGGAGCTCTATCTTACCGACGAACCGCTCGACGGTTCCAAGGTCGCATCGCTGATCTTGCAACTTCCTGGAGTTGCGGGAGTGGTCATTATGCTGTCAGACGGCGCTGTCCTCGGAGGCGGGTTAAGCGGAGGACTCAGTGAGGGACTGCTTAGTTTGACTCCCGACTTTGTAAGGCATCTGCGGGGCTTCACGCAGGACATTGAAGGAGGCCCGCCGAGTTTTGCGACAATTTCCAGTGACGCTTTCCAGGTCTGCGTCACGATTGGCGGGGATGTTTTGATTCTGTCAGCACACGAGGGTAAAAGGCTTCCTCCGGGTCTCCGCGAACGGCTCGTTGCAACAGCTCAGGCGGTCAACATGATCTACGGCACACAGTCGTGAGAAGAAAGTTGTGGCCGGGTGCGAGAAAAGAGAATTGCTGGCGTGGGAATCCCGATCTTTGCTGGGTTGTCTGTATGAATTTCAGCGGAATACCGATGCAGTGTGCGCTCTGATAGTGCAGGACGACGGCGCAATCCTCGCGAAAGTCTCAACGGTTGCAGATCTCGACATCGATACTTTGGGTGTCTTCTCATCCATGATTTTTGCCACCGCTCGAATCCTAGTCCGCGAACTCGGCGCGCACGGGGAGGTTTCGAGTCGCCTCACCATTGGAACTGACTATCAACTCCTGGTGATGGGCATCACTCCCAAAGCCGCTATGGTCATGCTTTGCAGAACGTCCTTCGGCACGGGGCTCTTGGAATACCAAGCGCGGATCCTCGTTCCTCGGATGATCAATTGCTTGCTCCAACCAACCTCGGAGGAACGATGATCCGGGCACTCCTGGCTTCCCCTTGGCTGCCTTTGCTTTACTGGACGGCTGCCTCTGCCGCAATGATCTGGGGCACTCATCAAGAGTTTCTCAAACAAGGTCCTCGCTATCACCAGACCAAGATGGTTTTAAGGTCCTCGGTTTCGGCACCTGCCAAAACTCATGATGACTCTTTCACCCCTCGGCAGTATCCTGGCAACCTTGTGATGGCCGCGGGAGGTGGTCCATCACACTTTTGGTATCCTGATTTCTCCGTTTTTCAAAAAGCGGATTCCTCCGCCCAGAAGCCTGTTACGGAAGCCGTAACCAATGTGGCGTTTTCGCCGAAGGCGAAAATCGCTGGTGGTCCTTCGATCACCATGCTGTCGATCCGTGTCGATCCAGTGCAGAACACCATGGCAAAGACGTTAGCCATTCAATGCAGGACCAGCGTGCCATTCAGCAACGCGGACGGGAGGACCGTTACCATCCACGGCGTAGTTAGCCAAGAAATCGTATCGTCCGCGGGGAAAATTCTGATTATGGCAGGAAGCAGAGTCGTTGGTTCGGGGCGACTCGATCTGGAAAACGGGCGATTCAAATCGGATGGACTATGGTCGATATTCTTCGACGATACGGAGCTGCAAGTCCAGGCTCAGCTCCTGGATAGGCCGGCAGGTTTGCCTGGGGTTTTAGGTCAGGAAGCGCTGATCGAAGATGAAGTACTTCGAAGGCGAGACGGTCGCTGTTTCATCGTACCCCGGAACGCACCATTCGTCCTGGAAGTCCGTGGCGAGATTCAACTTCGCGATCTAAAATCGCATGAAGCGAGCAATCCATAATCCCCGCTTGTCGCTTCTCGAATAATAACGTTAATAACACAACGTATTGAACACTGCTCCAAGGGGTTAGCCGGTCACGGCTGACCCTAAAGTAGCTCTCTCCTCAAGGTCTGTTCCTACCTGGGCGGCGACCCAGCCGAAATTCGCTGTTAGGATTTTAACGCGATTAGAAAACCCTGCACGTAGGCGGCCGGGACCTTGATTATCACAGCGCCGGTATCGCCAATAAGCTTCATATCGAGGCCGCTTTGGGCGTGAGAAACAAGGTAACCTCTTGACAGAGTAATGGCGATTGACTCGGTCACTGCATAATCGTTTTGGTCCTGAGAGACGACCTTAGTTTCCAGTTCCGCTCCTTGGCTATCAAAGGTTTGATGAAGGGATCGCCCGCCACCTGTCCCGTTAGAAAAAACACATTGAACCACCAGATCAACCTCTCTTCTTCTGCCCTCAAAGGCCACTAGGTATGCGGTTGCCGTGTTCGGGAAATCAAGAACCATCGGGATAGGTCTCGCGCTTATCTTTGTGACTTGAGTGTAGGGATCACTCGTTCGCGTTACGCCGGAGGCGACTGCGTTTGGGTCAGTACTATTGAGTTCTAAGCCAGCGCATCCGCTTACTAGCACGACAGCCAAAAGGCACAAGAATCTCATCTCCGCGCTATTAGATCCAAATCAGGGAGTTTTATCCATTAAAATCCTTTATTCCAAAGAGATTTCGATTGGTTTGGACGAGACGGTTGGTCGACTATCGAATATGAACGACGAAAGGCTTGCTAGCCAGGTATACAGGAAATTCGATTTCGGGATCTGCCAGGCCAGGAACCCTCGAAAAATTAGGCATTGCTAGATTTTTTCGACTTCTCTGCCAAGTTGCGCTTGCCGTTTTGCCGGCGAATAGGTACTGTTTTTAGAAGCATGCCTTTGAGGCGGCGACGCGCTGGCGTGGGCCGCGCTTCTGGACCGAATGATCATGGATGATAGAGCCTTGAGATCAATGCCATGAAATTAAGTCTTTTACTTTTGACGGTAACGTTAGTTGCTTCTGCCCAAGCTGGAAACAATAACAATAACACTCATGTCACTCGCTCTGCTGGAAGTAATTCCGGGGCTTATCATAATGCGTACCACGGGAGCTACCAGAATGGATATCACGGCGCCTATCACAACGGGTACCACGGCTCCTACCAAGGTGCGTCTCACGGCGTTCATGAGGGTGGATACCACAGTGCTTATTTTCATGGCGGCCGTTATTACGCAGGCGGTTATTATCACGGCCACTATTACAGGTCAGGTTACTACCCCGATGACAGTCCGTTTTTTGTCGACTTTATCCCGGTTCCGGCTGCCCCACTTCCATTTCCATTTCTTCCAGTTCCAGTACCGGGCTATTGATAAATAGAACGTCTGAGCACGGTCTGATCGCAATTTAGAGGCCAATTGCGCTTCGTCGTGGACCGTTGTCTGGTTGGCGGGATCAGGCATCCACTTCACCGGGCCTGACGAGTCCCCTGCGAGTTCTATCGGGTCAGCCTGTCACCCTGCAGCTACAAGTCTCTGAGGGTCGATGAAAAGAAAAGGTAGTTATGCAGGCAACGCACCGGGTGTTGACCCGTGGAATCAACGCCCTTGCATCCCTCGACTCTTTCTTCTTCCTGCACTCAGCTAGGCCATCCCTGTGTGGGAGATGTCCTGGAACGCCCGCTCCGTTCGTCGTGGTAATGAAAAATCAAGACTCAAGAAAAATGATGCAGACAAACGAAGTAAACACCATCCGACTCCACCGTGTGCTCCGGGTGACGCCGGAGAGAATTTATCGGGCGTTCCTCGATGCGGATGCGCTGACCAAGTGGCTTCCGCCAAATGGATTCACGGGCAAGGTTCATCACCTGGACGCGAAAGTCGGCGGCGCCTACAAGATGTCGTTCACTAATTTCACCACCGGCAAGAGCCACTCTTTCGGCGGAACCTATCAAGAACTGACGCCCCACGGGCGCATCCGCTACACGGAGAAATTCAACGATCCGAACTTGCCCGGAGAAATGCAAACGACGATTGCGTTGAAGCAGGTATTCTGCGGAACCGAATTGAACATCACTCAAGAAGGAGTGCCCGCGGCCATACCAACCGAGGCTTGCTACCTCGGCTGGCAAGAATCGCTGACGCTGTTGGCGAAACTTGTCGAGGCAGAAATCTCCGACCAGCCCGTCGAATAAATATTCCGCAGCCCAGTTTAATGGTGCGAGGCGGTGTGCTTGGCTTCGCCATGCTCGTAGATCGCCTCCGCTGAGCCGACAACAAGGCGATCCGGCGGCTTGACCACGTCCTTGTCTTTTCCGGCATAGGGAATGGCATGGAGCACGTGCCTCATGGCGTGAAGGCGGGCGCGATTCTTGTCATCGGAGCGGACCACGGTCCAGGGGGCGTCGGCGGTGTCGGTGTAAAAGAACATGGCTTCCTTGGCTTTGGTGTAGGAATCCCAGCGCCCAAGCGATTCGACGTCCATGGGGCTGAGCTTCCATTGCTTGAGCGGGTCCTGCGCGCGACCAAGGAACCGGCGCAACTGCTCTTCGCGGCTGACGGAGAACCAGAACTTGAAGAGGCGGATGCCGCTGCGGACCATCATGCGCTCGAACTCGGGAGCTTGGCGCATAAACTCGAGGTATTCTCGGGGCGAGCAGAAGCCCATGACGTGTTCAACCCCGCTACGGTTATACCAGGAGCGGTCGAAGAGAACGATCTCACCCTTGGTGGGAAGGTTCTCGATGTAGCGCTGGAAATACCATTGTCCGCGCTCGGTGTCGGAAGGCTTGGCCAGCGCGACGACCCTTGCCCCGCGCGGATTGAGATTTTCAGTGAAACGTTGAATGGTGCCACCCTTGCCGGCGGCGTCGCGGCCCTCGAAGAGCATGACGATACGTTCTCCGACTTCCTTGACCCAGGCTTGCATCTTGACCAGTTCGATCTGGAGCAACTCGATCTCCTCAAGATAGTCCTTTGCCTTCATCACCTTAGGGTAAGGATAGGTGCTGCTGATTATATCCTTTTTGCTCTTGGCGCCTTTCACTTTCGCCACAAGGTCCGCCGGGATGCTGGTGCGCACTTGTTCGTCGATCAACTCGACCATTGGAAAGGCGCCGGCCAACGCCTTACCCGCGTCCTTGTGTTCCTTCATCTCCTTTTTCAACCGCTTTTTCTCGGCCTTCTTTTCGGCCTTGGTCACCTCATGAGGCGTTAGCCGTTTCGGTTCATCGGAAATGATCGCCTCCTCAGATGTGGAGACTTCCGGAGGCGGGGCAGCGAAGTTGTCATGGCTCTCCTCGGCCTTAGATTCAGAATCGGCGGGGGCTTCGAGTAATGTATCAGTGGACATGGCAGGTATAAATTCCTCTTTTTTTTCTGGAGAACTGATGACCGTCGATCTCCAGATACGAGCGGTTCAGTTAGATTCAGATGACCAACATCTTGTTGAAGCACCTGGCATGCCAAAGGCGTGTCAAATAGAACGCCGAGCGCTACACGGTATCAAGGTGCTCGTGACAGTCCGCAGGGTAGCCGCATTTCGAAACAATTCGGGAATACCGCGCCAGCGGGCTTGTCCGGATTGATGCGTGGTTTCTTTTGGCCATAGTGGCCGGTCGACGGAATAATTGTGGGGCTCATTCCGCTTCTATGTCGCAGAGGACGCGCGACAGGAGAGGATGCCTCGCGCAAATAATCAGGAATCTGTGGCCCGATACTTGCTTGCTGGCAAGAGATGCCGTCGGTAACCGAAATTCAACGCGGAGCGCCTGCAAGGTCACTCAAGATCTCTACGACTGGTCTCGTACGGACTTTCAGTCTTGTCACTTTGCACTGGCGGGCCGGGACTGAAAGAGCTCGCACCAATGGCCTCTGGCCCACCCGAGCTGATCTAAAGAAAACCCGAACCTGGGTTAATAGTTCTAGTAATTATTAATATACTGTACTATTATCACTGAGCAAAGCCCGTCAAGCGAGAACATGATCCTTTTTTGAGTTCATCACCCACCTACCATTTTATGCCGCACAAAATGTTTATATTCGCTTACGAAACCGGGCCTCTCGGTTATCTAGTCAGTACCCGGAAAGCATTGGGTATCCTGCTCGCTCACAAACTTCGGGATGCCAGGCTTCAATTGTTCTTGCTCAAGTGGGCCGGCGCTCTGCTTGCCGCAGTTGCTGCGGGCATTTGCGGCTTCAATCTCATGCCGATGTTCCTGGCTACGGGCGTTTTCGCACCGGCTGTTTTCCTCATTGCTTTGCTCCTTTGGCTCGGGGCGGGAGACATTTTCCTCAAATTCGCGTTGGAAGACGAGCGCTTCTACAACCTCGCAACCAAAAGTCATGCTCTGAACGTCTTTGAAGACACTGATCTCTCCCTGCCGCAGCCGGGGAACTGAGCCTTCAGCTTCGCAGAAGGCTAAATCTCCCGGTTCGACCGCGAGAGCCGGCAACCATCAGGTCGCCCTTTTTTCGATCGGCACATACGATGCGAGCGGCTCGCCGACGTAAATCTGTCGAGGACGGCAAATTCGCCCCCCTTCTGTTGCGCTCACTTCGCGATAATTGGCGATCCAGCCCGGAATACGGCCGATGGCGAAGATCACGGTAAACATCTCCACCGGGATTCCGATGGCGCGCATCATGATGCCGCTATAAAAATCCACGTTTGGATAAAGCTTTCGCTCAACGAAATAGGAATCGTTCAAGGCAGCCTGTTCGAGTCGCATCGCGATATCCAGGAGGGGGTCGCTGACCTTCAGTTCGGCAAGGAGATCGTCACATTGCTTTTTGACGATCTTGGCACGAGGATCATGGTTCTTGTAAACGCGATGGCCGAACCCCATCAACCGTCGCCCGCTTTTTTTGTCTTTCGCCGCTACGATGAAGCGCGAACCGTCGTCGCCATCGCGATGGATTTGATCGAGCATTTCGAGCACTGCCTGATTAGCACCACCATGTAACGGTCCCCAGAGCGCGCAAACGCCGGAAGCCACACTCGCAAAAAGGTTGGCCTTGCTTGAGGCAACCATCCGAACGGTGGAAGTCGAACAATTTTGTTCGTGGTCGGCATGAAGCAAGAAAATCAAATCGAGGGCGCGCACCACCTCCGGTTTCAGGTCGTAGTCGGCGTAGGGCACCGAGAACATCATGTGGAGGAAGTTGGGGGTGTACTTATATTCCGGCTTTGGATAAATAAACGGTAGACCGCGCGACTTCCGATAGGCGAACGCCGCGATGGCGCGGACCTGGGAAATGATAAAGGCCGTGGCGTGGTCGAAGTTTTGCGCCTCCTGCGGTGCGAGCAAGTTCGGATAGTAGCATCCAGCGGCATTAATCATGGACGAAAGAATCGCCATCGGGTGCGCGTTGGGCGGGAAGCCTTCGAAGTGAAACTTCATGTCTTCATGCATCAACTCGTGCTCTGCCAGCAGATCTGAAAATTGTCTCAGCTCACTTCGGCTTGGGAGCCTTTCGTAGATGATCAGGTAAGCTGTCTCAAGGAAGCTTGATTGTTCTGCCAGTTCCTCGATCGGAATGCCGCGATATCGCAGAATGCCCTTTTCCCCATCGATGAATGTAATGGCGCTCTTGCAGGAACCGGTGTTCCCGTAGCCACTGTCGAGGGTGATCAGACCGGTCTGATCGCGCAGTTTGCTGATGTCGACCGCACGTTCGCCGGCGGTGCCGGTAATGAGGGGTAACACTGCTTTTTTTCCGTCCCAATGGAGTTCAGCTTGTTCACTCATAGTCATTTTCTCGGTAATGATCAGCGCTTGTAATTGATCTATCCACCCGAAAGTCGTTCCTGTGGAAGGAAACCATTTCTCAGAAAGTTTTCTCCGCAAGTCAATCACGGAAGAGGTATGGCGTTACACTCAAGAGCATGAAAGAATCAGTCGGAACAACGACGGAAGGCGCCGAAATGAGACTCTACACCCTGAGAAATGCTCAGGGTTTGGAAGCAAGGATCACCAACTACGGCGGTATCCTGGTGTCGCTGATGGTGACGGATCGCAATGGAAAATTCAGTGACATTGTCCTCGGGTTTGACCAGCTTGTGGAGTACCTGGGAGCGCACCCGTGCTTTGGGGCGACCATCGGCCGATACGCAAATCGGATCGCCGCCGGGCTCTTTCATCTCGAGGGGAGAGCCTATCAACTCACCCGAAACAGCGAGGGAAACCATATACATGGCGGTCAGAAGGGCTTTGATAAGGTTCTCTGGACCGCCGCAGAACGGGAAAGCGCGAACGGCCCTGCACTGGATCTTCAATATCTGAGCCGGGACGGAGAAGAAGGCTACCCTGGGGAGTTGGCCGTTCAGGTGACCTATACCCTGACGCATGCCAACGAGTTAAAAATCGAGTACAGCGCCGTCGCGGACAAAACGACGATCGTTAATCTCACGCATCATTCGTACTTCAACCTTCGCGACGCGGGCAAGAGCGATATCCTGGGGCACGAATTGCAGATCGATGCCGACTATTTCCTGCCCATCGATCAATTCTCGATCCCTACCGGTGAAATCAGAGCCGTGAAAGGGACGGCGTTCGACTTCAAGAAAATGACACTGATCGGCGCTAGAATTGACGGGGAGGATCTCCAACTCGCTCACGGAAACGGATACAACCATAACTGGGTGTTGAACAATCCGGGCCAATTATCGTCGCCGGCTGCGGTTCTGTACGACTCGAACTCCGGTCGCCTGATGGAACTGTTGACCACTGAGCCCGGGCTTCAGTTTTTCTCCGGTAATTTGCCGGACGGCATGTTTGGCGGGAAAGGGGGGAATCCTTATCCATCGCGATCTGGCCTTTGTTTGGAAGCCCAACATTTCCCTGACTCGCCCAATCATGCGGGCTTCCCCTCTACAGTGCTTCGGGCTGGCGAGATTTATGCGCAGACGACGATCTATCGTTTCGGGGTTCGATAGGGTCCCATCGCGACAATAACCAAGGATCACCCTTCCACCTACTTGACAAAACCTTGATCGGTCAGGCGCAGCCTGCGAAGATCGAGGCCGACTTTTAAGGCTGGCTTTGCGAGCAGCTCCTGCAGTTGGCGTTGCCCGCCGGTGTTGTGTTTCAGCTTCAACTCTGCCATTTGGTCGACCGAAAGGATTGTAATATATTTTACGATCTCAGAGTACCGCTGTTTCTCGACCTCGGATAAGGCGGCGACCTTACCTTTTTCTTTTAATTTGTCGCGCACTGCCTCCCGCACACGCCGAATCCCCTTCGCATTGCCGGAGGCATCGGCGTTGTTGATGATCTCCCAGGAGGCAATCAAATAACCGGTCATTGTGTCGCCCAGGTTCTGGCTCGAAAAGCCGTATGGCGCGAACATGCGATCGAATCGATGCAGGAGGGCATCATTGGCAAACCTCTTCTCGGTGGCCGGGATGGCCGCCATATCGTTTTGCGTCACCTTGGCGATCATGAAGCCGCGCAGACTGTCGGTCACACGCTGGTTGGAATGGAACGTCAGGCTGTCCGCGGGGAGGGCGGCGTGAGAAGTGGGCGATTTCCTGTGGTTCTCATTCTTTTTCTGGCTTGCCGCGGAATCTGGAACATCGACGGCAGAGCTTTGCGGTTGAGTGTTAACGATGTCGGGCCCGATGCGTTCCAGGCCGAGATCCCGATCGAAGGCATCGACGGCATTGGTAACGTCGTCGGCGACGATATTTGGAGCGAGCATCCAGGAGCTTAGACAAAATGCGACGACAAGAGATGCGAATCGAGAATATATCTTTGGAATCATGATCGGCGGGTTGAGCGTGTAAGGCGATGAATCTTCGCCAGATTAACTTAACCAACCCATGGCGTCGATGGGCTTCCAGGTGAGGACACCTTTCAGGTATGCCGATCCCCGCCTTGCGGTCTGCGGATAAATCCGGCAAGATGATCGAAGATTTGATTCGCAGGCATGAAATGGAAGGTAATTATCTCGTTCGCTCTAGCGGCTGGTTTGGCAACGGTCAGCGCCGAAGATTCGCCCTTGCCATCACCCTCTCCGAGCGGGAGCACCAGCGAAATGGAAGAGCCTGCTCTTCCAGTGCCTGATCCCGGGCAGTCGAATCCTGAGACCGGTTTGTTGCCGGAATCGGGCGAGCTTCCGGCGCGGCTGCCGCCCGAGGTACCATCGAAGTTGTCGCCGGAGGGAGCGGCGCCCGAGGCTACGTCGAAAAGCTCAGGGCGATTCGACGAGATTCGGTCTTTGGCAATGAACAGTCCCCGGGCTGCTTACCTGCTGAAGCGTGCGAGACATAGTTCGAATTCCGCCGCTCGCCATCTTTATTTCCGAGCCTACTACGTTGCGGTGGCATCTCAAATGCGAAAGCTCGATCCGAATCTCAAGTCGTCAATCGAGACGTATGAGGAAACACAAATGCACGAGGTCTCCGGCTCCCACAGTTCGCCCGCGCGAACTGCCTTTCATCATTCAAGGGTGCACAGGACAGCGAGCCAGGAGCATCACAGATCGCACAGACTTTCTTATCAGCACCATTACAGAAGGTACATCATCATCGATTACCCATATGGGCCTCCGTATGGGCCGGAATTTCCGCCTTACGGTCCGCCGATGGTATTCTATCCTTAGTGACCCAGGATATACGGACGAGGATGAGAACGAGCGCGATAGGGTACTTTTCGGGCCGTAAGATCGGCGCAATTTTATGTGGAGACGTCGCATCATCTAGGTTCGGACACCGGGAGACGTTTTAAGATGACCAGGAGAAGGATAACGAGCAGAGGCAAAATCCATCCTGTCCAACCCAAAATAGTGACGTGCGCGGTATCGATAGGGTAGTTTCCATCCGCCACCACGTAGGGAATCACTCCGACGGCGTTGAGCGCTCCATGGCCAATCGCTGCCGGCCAGATACTTCCTGTTGCCAAACGCAGCCAACCAAAGAGGACTCCGAAGATGACGCAAAAAATGGTCATCAGGACAATGCCGAATTTCGGATGAGAAGGATAATTGTATCCTAGTAGAATGACCGGCGAATACCAGAGTCCGGACAGCGTTCCCGTCCAGAGGAGTGCCGGCCATTGGCCTAACGGCAAGAGCTTTGGCAGCAAGAATCCGCGCCAGCCCCATTCTTCACCAAACGAAAAGATGGCATTTAATGCGGGGGCAATGAGGAGCGCTCCCAATTGGATGAGGGCCATTTTTTGCACTGAAAATCGGGCTAAAGCTGCGGCGCCATCGGGGCGTTGCAGCAAGAGATGGCGGTATCCTGAGAAACTCTCGAGATCGAGATGGAACATGCCTAGAAGCACTCCAATAAACGGTGTCGCGAGTCCGATGATCGTAAAACCGAACCAGGCGAAGAGCCAGTATCCGAGAGGCTGCGGCCGGGGGCCGATTCCCAGCCCCGTGGTCGGGATGAGCGGGATGACCGATTTTGGACAAAAAAGTCTGACGACCAGCACTCCGACTGCCGGCGCAAACATCATCAAGGTTAAAAAAATGCGCGCCGTTGGCGTCCGTAATCCCAGGCCACTTAGCCAAAGCGGTAAAGCCATCGACAAACCCAAACCGAAGGTCACAGCACAGAAAAGACAAACCGCTTTGGCATCGATCGATTTTGAATCGGCAACTTTAAGGCTCATAGGAGGGGTGATCAGGGATGTTTCCAAGTGGATAGTTTTTCATCAGGCAGGTGAGGGCTTTACAAAAGCCGGCCAAGAGAAACAATCCAGATTCGATGATTGACTATAGCTTCCCGGAACAGGACGATATCGAAAATTCGCCCGTGGTACTCCAAAGAGCAGACGACACGCTTCAGGCGGCATAGGTGTGATCTCATGAATAAAGATGAATTTAGGAAGTTTTATCGGGAACATTTAGCAGTGCCGGTGGCAGGGTTCGGGATGGCGGCCGTGTTGCTGACGGTTTACCTGCTTGTGATGACCTGGCTCGCGGAAAAGGTCCACCTCATGCAGTTCAGCATCGGTAGATTCGGGCACTGAAAGACAGGAGTTGCAGGAGTTCAGGAGTTACAGAATGAAGAACAGGATTTCTGACTCCGACGGTTGCCAGCTCACGGCTTGACTCATTCTGTAACTCCTGAACTCCTTTTTTAAATCAGTCCTGCGTCCGACAGTTCGCTCTTGATGTACGCATAGTAGATCGGCGCAGCAATAAGTCCTGCGATACCGAAGGCCACCTCCAGGACGAGCATAGCGAGCAACAATTCCCAGGCGCTAGCTTGGATTCGGGTGCCTACAATGCGCGCGTTGAGAAAATATTCCAGTTTGTGAATGACCACTAAAAAAATCAGGGCAACGATTGCGACGTAGACTGAGATCGAGAGGCCCGCGACGAAGATAAGTGAGTTTGAGATCAGGTTGCCGATCACCGGAAGCAAGCCCGCGAGGAAGGTGACGGCAATGAGTGTCTTGCTCAGCGGTAGATGGATCCCGAAAGCGGGTAGTAGCCCGGCCAGGAAAATCGCGGTAAAAACGGTATTGATGGCGGAGATTTTCACCTGGGCAAAGATAATCTGCCGGAAAGCACGGGCGAATCGGAAGACGCGTGCAGAAAGAGCGGCTGCGAACGGGAGCCTCTGGTTGATGGCCGGGCCCTCCTCGTGCAGCGAAATCAATGCTCCGATCACCATGCCCACCAGGCTGCGAACGAAGAAATGCATGAGTTCTTTTCCGGCGTGCTGAATCTCTTTGGAATGTTCGTCAACCCAATCGCCGGCGAACGACTTCAGGGCATCCACGTTGCTAGGCAAGCTGTCCACAATCCAGGGGGGGAGCTTGGTACGCGCGTCCGTGAGGATGTGGTCTGTTTTATCGAGCAGCGCCTCTAGATTTCCGGTGTCACTTTTGAAGAAGGCGAATATCCCCAAAGTGAACAGCATGAGAAGGGCAACCGTAATGATTGACAGCGTAGCCAAAGCCACCAGACGAGCGCCCTTGCTTGACAGCCGTTTTTCGACTAGCGGAGCCAGCAGACGCACCAGCTCGTGAATCAGCAGGCCGGCCAGCAGGGCCGAAAGCAAGTGGAGTTTCAGCACGAGAAACAGGGCGATGCCGGTAAGGATCCAGGATGCAACCGCGGATCGCGAAGAAGCGTTGAAAGATAACTTGCCGGGTGTCCCGGTGTCGGGGGTCATCGTTAATTCAGAAGTTCAGGATTTGGAGTTCAGGATTTTCCGACTTGGACGGTTGCCAGTTTACGGCTTGAATGCATTCTGTAACTCTTGAACTTCTGTCAACGTGTTTTCTAACAAGGTAGGTGAGAAGCATGGCTAATCGAATGGCTGGCAAGATTGCCGTAGTCACCGCAGCCGGTCACGGTATTGGACGTGCGACGGCGGCAATGTTCACACGTGAAGGCGCGAAAGTCATCGCGATTGATATCGATGAGGCGGCGTTAATTTCGATTCCAGACGCTATCCCTTGCCGGCTCGATGTCACGGACCGAGAAGCGATTCAGCGCTTGGCAGCTGAGGTTGGAGCAATCGACGTACTTTTTAATTGCGCCGGGGTGGTGCACAGCGGGACGATCCTTCAATCCGCTGAGGAGGAGATGAACTACGCCTTTAACTTGAATGTTCGCTCGATGTACTATCTGATCCAGGCATTTTTACCTTCCATGCTCGCGCAGCGACGCGGATCGGTCATCAACATGTCATCTGTTGCTTCAAGCCTGAAGGGGGTACCGAATCGATTTACCTATTCAGTGACCAAGGCGGCCGTAATCGGGCTGACGAAATCCGTCGCTGCGGATTTCGTTTCTCAGGGAATCCGCTGCAACGCCATCTGCCCGGGAACGGTGCAGACACCGTCGCTTAATGAGCGAATCCGCGTTCAGGCGGCTGCCGCAAAGCGCCTTGAAGAGGAGGTACGCGCCGAGTTTGTGGCTCGACAGCCGATGGGGCGTTTGGGCAATGCGGATGAAATAGCGTGTCTCGCCACTTACCTCGCATCGGACGAATCGAACTACACGACCGGGCAAGTTCACATTATTGACGGGGGTTGGCTCAATTGAGGAAGAAACTGGTTTTCGATCGGTTCGGTGAGGGTCGAAAACATCCGCTTTAGCGCATGGTGCAAAGTGCTTTCTTGAATTCTGGCGAGCCCCGGCAGTTTGGCTCGATTAAATCTCTGGCCCTTATTTCCGATACACACGGGCTGCTTCGCGATTCGGTGGCTGAAGCGCTGGAGCGGTTTGATCTGATCGTGCATGCCGGCGACGTCGGCCCTCGCAGCCTGCTGCAACGCCTGGAAACGATTGCACCGGTTGTCGCGGTGCGAGGAAACGTCGATCACGACTTGGCCTTTTTGCCTCCGACCGAATTGATTTCCGTGAACCATCAATTCATCTATGTGCTGCACGATCTGAGTCTTTTGGATCTTGACCCGGCGAGCGCTGGACTGGCGATGGTGGTCTCAGGCCACTCGCACCAGCCAAAAATCGATCGGAGGCGGGGCGTTCTGTACGTCAACCCTGGCAGCATCGGACCCAGGCGATTTCGTTTGCCTGTTTCCTTCGCGAAGGTGGCCTTCGAAGAACAAAAGTTTGTGGTCGAATTGGTTCATCTCGACACGTAGTGTCTAACCTCGGTTCTAGCCAGACTGAGGGAGATTTGTTCGAAATTCGATTTGGAGATATTCCGGATGACGCCTCGTTCCAGTAAGGATCAATTCAACGCCAATGCCGAAAAGTACGCGGTCAGCAACGTTCACCGGGCAGGCCCGAGTCTGCCCGTTCTATTGGAACTCGCCCAGCCGGTTCCAAGTGATCAGTCCCTTGATGTCGCCACTGGAACAGGACATACCGCGTTAGCGGTCGCCCGTCTCGTTGCGAAAACAATCGGAATTGACATCGCACCTAAAATGCTTGAACAAGCCCGCCGACTCGCAGCCGAGCAAGGGATCGGCAATTGCGCATTCATCGAAGGTTCAGCCGAAAAGATGCCTCTGGAGGACGGGCAATTCTCGCTGGTGACGGCACGGCATGCTCCTCATCATTTTCACAATGTCCCTCAGTTCTTGTCGGAGGTCCGCCGAGTGATGGCGCCCCTCGGTCGATTTGTCTTGTCTGACCAGGTTTCGGCATCGGCGGATGTTTTTGAATGGGTCGATTACTGGGAACGCACGCGTGATCCGTCGCACTTTGTGCAGCGAACGATTGAGCAGTGGCGCGAAGAGGTGATGCGGGCCCGCCTGAGATGGATCGAGCATCGACTTGTTCCCTATCGACTTGAGTTCGATTGGTGGGTGGAAGCGGCGGGTTGCAGCGACTCGGTGATATCTGCTTTAGTCGAACATGCAGCGCAGGCGCCTCCGTCAGTGCGCGATTCGCTCGGGCTGGAATTTGACCCGACCGGCCGCGTGATGGCTTTCCAGGAACCAATGCTGGTGGTCCGGCTAGAGCACTTCGCGTAGGAGTTCGGGAGTTGGAGAATGAAAAGTCTGGCCGGCGTTTGGCGCTCGCCGGTGAAATGTCTCGCACTGGCGTCGAAGCTCACCCGATTGGGTAAGAGGGGGACGGTGGTCAATCTGGCTGAACCGTGCTACAGCTGGTCTGGACAAAGGAGATTGGGAAAGATGTTTTTGAAACGATTTCGCCTGAAGGGTTTGGTTGACGAGTCGAAACTGGTAAGAATGACTGGAGGGGAACTGAAAACAAGGTCGGCTTCCGGGGCCGCGGTGGTCGATGTACGACTTGGAATGCGGTTCGCTAAAGGGCATTTTCCGGGCAGTTTAAATGTCGGATTAGGGGGTCGCAGTTTCGTTGCCTGCATCAGCCTGTTCGTGCCGAAGCAAGGTCAGACTGTGCTGGTGGTGGATAAACCGGAGGACGCAAGAAAAGCTCAAATAGACCTGGCTCGGGCCGGGTTCGAAAACGTCGCGGGATTCATCGCAGCCGGCGATCTTCCGGAGCTGCATCAACTTACCCAGTTAAACGTCCTTGACCTTTATTCGACGCTGTCCCGGGGGGGCAAACCTGCGATTCTTGACATCAGATCTCCTGATGAATGGAAATCAAATGGGATCCCGGGTTCCCGAAATATCCCGTTGGTGCAACTTCCGGCGCGTGCAGCGGAGCTCTCTTTCTCTAATCCGCTGGTGGTTGTCTGTCAGGACGGATATCAGAGCGCGGCGGCGTCGAGCTGGCTTCAAGCCAACGGCTTCGATAGCATACAACAATTACTCGGTGGTATGGATGCGTACACTAGAGTTCCTTTCAACGAGGACGTTGAAGCGTTGTCATATTGTGCATCGCAGTCCGAATGAATGCTTGGCCTCGCTCTATAACGTTACCCCATAAACCTTATCGTTAGGATTATTGAGGGGCGTTCCGTATCAACGCGATGGCGAGCACTTCATCAATCGTTTCAACCGGCCGAAAGCGAAGCCGCTCCTTCGCCTCCAGAGGGATATCGTCGAGATCTTTGACGTTTCCCTTCGGAATGATGATCTCTGCAATCCCTGCCCTCAGCGCGGCCAGACTCTTTTCTTTGAGGCCGCCGATCGGAAGCACCACCCCGCGAAGCGTGATCTCGCCGGTCATTGCGACGTCGTTACGGACCGGACAGTCGCCAAAAAGGCTGGCGAGTGCAGTGGTTATTGCCACACCGGCGCTCGGGCCGTCTTTTTGAATGGCACCGCTCGGCACATGGATATGCACATCATTTTGCGCGAACAATTCGGAGTTGATGCCGAGATCCTTCGCGCGGGCGCGGACCAAGCTGTAAGCCGCTTGCATCGATTCGCGCATCACGTCCCCCACCTGACCCGTTAACAAAAATCCCCCTTTACCCGGATATTTCGTTGCCTCGACGAACAGGATATCGCCTCCTGTTGGGGTATAGGCCAAGCCGGTGACCACGCCAACGAGACTCTGTGATAAACGCTGCTCATGCTCGCTGCGAGCGGAGTTTCCCAGGATTCCTCGCACCAGGTTCGCAGTGACTGTGACGTCGGCTCGAACACCACGAGCGATCTCGGCAGCGATGCTTCGACAGACGGCGGCAATTTTTCGTTCAAGGTCACGAACGCCGGCTTCATAGGTGTATTCCTGAATGATCACCCTGATAGCGTCTTCATCGAATTTGCATTGGTCGGCCCCCAATCCATGTTCCTCGATTTGTCTGGGAACAA
The DNA here is from genome assembly GCA_035484035.1 of Chthoniobacterales bacterium. Taxonomy (GTDB): domain Bacteria; phylum Verrucomicrobiota; class Verrucomicrobiia; order Chthoniobacterales; family JAFAMB01; genus JAFAMB01. Next base: position 31,508 of record DATHPI010000119.1, on the reverse strand, counting down.
GGTATCGCCTTGCGATGTTCAGTTTTTCCACCTCGGTATAGCCCGACACGGCAATCGTCTCCAACCGGTCGCGCAGTGGAGATGGAATGCCTTCCATGTAATTCGCGGTGCAAATAAAAATTACATGGCTTAAATCAAATGGCACATCCAGGTAACGATCTCCGAAACTGTGATTCTGCCGTGGATCAAGCACTTCGAGGAGTGCGCTCGCGGGATCGCCGCGCATGTCGGACCCGATTTTGTCAACCTCGTCCAGCATCATCACCGGATTGCGAACCCCAGCTCTGCGAATCTCCTGAATGATGCGCCCCGGCATCGCGCCAATGTAGGTTCTGCGATGACCGCGTATCTCCGCTTCATCGCGAATTCCTCCGAGAGATATGCGAGTGAATTTTCTGCCGAGCGCATCCGCGATCGATTGGCCAAGACTCGTCTTACCGACTCCTGGCGGGCCGAGAAAACAAAGGATCGGGCTCCGTCCGCTCGGATTCAGCTTCCGCACGGCAAGGAACTCCACGATGCGACGCTTTACTTTTTCCAGGCCGTAGTGGTCGCGATCGAGGATTTCTTGGGCCCGCCCAAGATCGGTATTATCGTCTGTCGACTTATTCCAAGGCAGATCCGCCAACATCTCGACGTAAGAAACAATTACGGAGTATTCGGGGCTGGCGCTTGGGATGTGGCTCAGACGCTTCAACTCCTTATCCGCAGCGGCGAGAACGTCCTGGTTCGCTCCGGAATCTTGAAGCTTCTTGCGGAGCAAATCCGCCTGCTCTTCTCCTTCGGCTTCCTCTTCGCCAAGCTCTCGTTGGATCGCCCGGAGCTGTTCACGAAGATATGCTCGACGTTGCGTGTCGGAAAATTGACCCTCGACATCTTTTCGTAATTTTTGCTGTAACTCCGCAATCTCAAGCTGGCGTTGGAGCGCCTCCTGTGCCGTAAGCATCCGGCGCAACAGATCGGTCTCTTCTAGAATTCGCTGTTTGGTCGCCAGGTCAATCCCAAGATTACCGGCTAACAGATCGGTCAACTGCTCGGGGTCTTCCACCCCAACCAGTGCGGCGCGCGCCTGGTCCGGTATTTCGGGAGAGAGTTCTAACAACCTCAAAGCGCCTCGTCGGAGATTGTTAAAGGAAGCTTGCAATTGAGCGTCTTCCTTTTCAGGAATGACTGTTTTGACGGTCTGGACGATGGCGCGGAGGTAGGGCTCCGTTTGCACGAACGACTCCAAAGCGATCCGTTTTAGAACCTGGACGATCAAGATAATCGCTCCGTCCGGTTGGCGAATCAGCTTCAGGACCTGGGCCGAGACCCCGATACGGTGAAGATCGGAAGGCTCGGGCCGATCCAAACTCTCATCTCGCTGGGTCACCAATCCAAGGTGCTTATTTTCCGGCAATTCAGAATCGACCAGCTTGATCGCGGCCGGGCGTCCAATGGTGAGTGGTACAACCATTCCGGGAAACAAAACAATTCCCCGGACGGGCAAAATCGCGAGTGTCTCGTTCGGCTCGTTCTGTGAAGCCTCCCCGGCGGGGTCCGCATGGCTTGAGTTCGTCGTATCGAGAGCCGGATCAACGGCGGCACTATTATCCGGTGCTTTGCTTAAAACGGGGTCGTGTAAATCTTGTTGCTCTGGCTGCTCTGAGCTCATGAAATGTTAGGGGAGGGATACGTTAGAATATTGGCCCTGCTGAAGGACGCGAGAAGCCCCGGTGCCTCAGGCATGCGCGGTTCGTGGCAGGAAGATCCACAAAAGACCATTTTCCCACTCGGTAGTAATTCTTCGTGGGTCGTAGCCAGCGGGAACTTCCACCTCCCGCTCAAACTGGCCATGGTCAATCTCCATGGCAACGACTCGGACCGGCTTGCGCGTCGTTGAAAAAGGCATCTCCAGTTGCTGCAGTGGTTCAGGCGCTTCGCGGTAGCCTCGAATCCAGATTCGGTCCAACCCTACTTCGAATTCAATCTGATCGGGCTCAACGCCAGCCATTTCGACGCAAATCCGAAAGCAGGAAGCGCATTGAAACACGTTGATCGGAGGACGCCACTGCACCCCGGAATCATGAAAATTAGAGAAATGGACCTTGGTGATCTGGTAGGCCACTTCGCCGATCTGTCCCTCAAGAAGGCGTAGGCGAAATGTTCGGGTTTTTCGGCTCACTGACCACAATGGACGCAACCGCTGACCGAAGCAACCGACAAGAGTTCATGATTTTAAGATTGCTGAAGGCGGTGGTTATAAAGGTATGGAGACCAAAGTTTCTGTTTTCGCCTTCCGGTCGATACGCCTTTTGCGTTCTTCTTGGTCATGGCCAGAAACCGTCATCTTAGACACTTCGAGTGATCCGTGCCCGACCCGCCAATAGGTGGCGAGACGGCTTTCAAATCGGCCCGGCTTTTCTGCGTAAACCAACTTTGCCAGTTTGAAGGCCTCCGATTGCAGCTTTTGCTTACGACGATCCAGCATTTGCAGGAAAATCCGGCGGATTTCCGCAGACTCTTGAGTTTCCGAAGGATCGTAGGGTTCGTTCAAGATTTTTGCGCGCAAGATTGCAAGGTCATTTGCATCCCCCAAGCGATCGGTCAGTTGATCGATCTCGTCCACCGAGACGTTCATCATTTTGGGCCAGATCGGTTTGAGTAATCGCAACTGATAACCCAGGGCCTTGGCCGATTTCCGCAGCTCGTGCCACGTATTATCATCACTCCTCTCGTGGCCCATCACCTCAAACTGCCAAACCAGGTTTTTGGCTTTACGGTAAGTCCGCCGCAACCCGATCCCCACATAGATCTCCCATTCGTTCGCAGTTCCTGCCGGGATGCCTTCGAACCAGAGAGCGGCACGGCTTCTGACGACGCGGAGTTCTCTCGCCAGTTTTCTGACTTCTCTTTGAGGAAGCCCATCGACCAGGCGCTTCTCAATTTCTCGCTGGATTCTTTCGATGAACCTGCGAATCGATTCCTGCTTCCGTGTGGAGACGCCGGAGTGGTCAGGTCTTTCGCAAAAGTAGTTCAAGGCTTCCAGAAGAGCCTGCGGATCACGAAGAGGTGAAAGCAAACGGCCAGCATCTCGAAAGCAAATGTTCTCCCTCCGCCGGACGTCGGCATCGATCGAACCACGTGCCAGCTGCAACAAGGCACGAAGGGATTTCAAGGTCTTGCGTGCTTCATGGATAGACTCCGCACCCGGGCGCGGTTTTTCACCGAGTGACTTTAACACACGATCGACTCGCTCTCGGGCTAAGCGCGGAATTGCTCGCCGGAATCCCTCCTGGAAGTCAAATTTAGATGTCATCTCCGAGTTTTCCGTCCCACGATGGTACGAAACTCAGGTCTGATCAAAGGCAAACCGAACGAAAGAAGAGTGCATTGGAGGGCGGGTGGCGGGAGGCTCTTTGGTGGACAGCTTGGGTTGCGGGCGAGAAAGATGCGGATTGGGAGAGCGTCGCAGAGAGGTCACGGAGGTCACAGAGGGGGAGTTGGGTTTGGTGGTCAAAATTTCTATCGGTGACAGCGTGGGCGTCTGGGCGAGAAATCAAGTCCAAGGGGAAAGCATCGCACAGAGGTCACGGAGGTCACAGAGGGAGGTTTGGTTTGTGGTCAAAATTTCTATCGGCGACAGCGTGGGCGTCGTGCGAGAAATCAAGTCCAAGAGGAAAGCATCGCACAGAGAAGAAACATCCTCGCCAGGCTCTCCTTCGAATGAAAGAGAGCGATTCGCTTCGCATCCGCGAAGAGTTACTACCCTTTCACGGCACCGGCGGTGAGGCCTGCCACGATTCGGTACTGGAAGATCATGACCAAGATGACCAGTGGGATGGTCACCACCATCGAAGCCGCCATTATCGAGCCCCAGGGCTGTTCATAAGAGGTTGCACCGCTAAACTGGGAGATCACGACCGGTACGGTCTTCATGTTATCGGTGACGGTAAAGGTCAGCGCGAACAAAAATTCGTTCCAGGCGGCAATGAAAGCCAATAGCCCGGTAGAGACCAAGCCGGGCACCGTTAGAGGGAGCAGAACTTGCCAAAACACGGCCAACGGCGACGCCCCGTCTACGTAGGCGGCTTCCTCGAGTTCTCTCGGCAGACTGCGAAAGTACTGGGTCATCACCCAGATGGTGAACGGCAAGGAGAAAATCAAATATGTCATGATCAGACCTTGACGCGTGTTAAACAGGTTCAGAGCCTTGAGCATGACAAAAAGACCCGAGAGCACCGAAATCTGCGGAAACATTGTCATGGTCAGCACCAGGTAAAGCACAAATCCCTTGAAACGGAACGGCAACCTCCCAAGCGCATAGGCACAGAGGCTGCCGAACGCGAGCGCAATCGCGACGGTACAACCGGCAACGATGATCGAGTTGATGAGGCTGGCCACAAATCGGGCATCTCTAAAGATTTCGCTATAGTGGAGGAACGTAAGCGATTTCGGGATCAGATCGGTCGAAAACAGTTCACTGCTGGGCCGAAACGACGAGACCACCGCATAGAGAAACGGGAATAAATTAAAAACTAGAATGACGAGCACCAAAAGGTAAAACAGCGCTCGCAGGACCGGTGATGATTTTGAATCTGGATCTTTCATTCGAAGCTCGTTTTGCTAAAGCGCGTGTAGAGGACCACAAAGACCATGATGATCACGAGAATAATGACCGAAGCGGCGGAGCCGATGCCGGCATCCAGGAACGAAACCAGCCACTGCTGATTGTAGATGGCCATGGTAGCCATATTCCCTTGGCCTCCCACCATGACATAAAAAATGTCAAAGACGCGCAGCGCGTCCAGGGTGCGGAAGATAAGTGCCACCAGTAAGGTCGGCATGACCAGTGGCAAGGTGAGAGAGAAGAATTGGCGGATTTTGGATGCACCGTCAATCGACGCAGCTTCGTACAGATCGCCGGGAATCAATCCGAGGCCGGCGAGCAAAAGGAGCGCCATAAAGGGAGTCGTCTTCCAGACATCGACGGCGATGATGACCGGCAACGCTGTTGCGGGCGTCGCCAGAAACGCGATCTTTTGTGATATGAGATGAAAATTGATCAGGAGGACGTTGACCACTCCATAGATGTCGTTGAACATCCAGGCCCAGATCTTGGATGAGACGACCGTCGGGATGGCCCAGGGAATCAAAATGGCCACGCGCAAAATGGAGCGGCCTTTGAACTTCGAATTGGCGACCAGGGCAACGGCCAGACCCAAAACGCATTCGAGCGTCACGGAGCAAACCGAAAAAATGAGCGTATTTTGGACCGCCAGCCAGAAGTCGGGATCCGTTAAAATAAACAGGTAATTGCTGAGGCCCACAAAGCTTGCGGGGGTAACCCCGTCAAGCTTGTATTTGAGGACCGAGTAGAGAAGAACCTGGATGAGTGGGTATCCGATTACCAGGAACACCACGAAAACGGCCGGCACGATCAAAAACCATGCCAACCGTCTTTGGCGCTCCAGCAGGTCGATTTGCTTGGCCATATCGCAGTGCCGTCTCTGTCCAAGAGTTAACGAACCAGTCGTTTCCCGACCCTCTCAACTTGCTGCACCGCATCCTTGCCTGATTCGCCCCCGGTAAGCACTTTGTTCACATTTTGGAAAAATGCCGTGGAGATCTGATTGTAATCGGCGCCGGTGACCGTGGACGGACGAGCGACCGCATTCTTGAACACCTCGACCATGTTCTTGAACCACGGATTTTTAGCCAGGACCTCCGGGTCGGCGTAGAGAGCCGGCAACGTCGGAAGCAGGCTCAGATCAATGGCGCGCTTTTTCTGAGCGTCTGCTGAATCCAGGTATTTGACCAAATCGGCCGCCGCATCCGGGTTTTTTGAATAGCCGGAGACCATTAGGTTCCAGCCACCGAGACAGGCTGCATTTTTACCATTGTCGCCGCCTTTCGGGAGGACGGTCACATCAAACTTGCCCGCGACCGCGCTTTTCGGGTCCTGGCCCAAGGCATAGGCGTAAGGCCAATTGCGCATGAAAGCCGCGTTCCCGGCCTGCCAGACATTTCGAGCTTCTTCTTCTCCGTAGGTGACAACCCCGGCCGGCGAGATACTTCCTACCCAACTCCTGGCGGTGTCCAGCGCCTTGATGGCATTCGGATTGTTGATGGTGACCTTCTTATCCGGCTCTATAATGACCCCTCCGCCATAGCTGTAGACCCATTCGAGAGCGTTACAGGTCACGCTTTCACTGGCTTTGCCTTGAAAAACAAACCCTTGGAAGTCAGGCTTGCCCGCTTTGCGTTCGCCGTCCTGAATCTTCTTGGCCATTTCGGCGAGTTCTTCCCAGGTCTTGGGCGGCTCCTTATATCCATACTTTTCCAGCAGGTCTGTTCGATAATAGAGGGTCCCGGCGTCGGTGAACCAGGGTATGGAGACCAGTTTTCCGTTCACCGTGTTGTTGTCGATGATGCGCGGGAAATGCTGACTGATCTCGTCTGCTTTGAAATACTTTTTCAAGTCAACAGCATGTGGTCCGGCGATGCTTTGCCAGATCACATCGATCTGGTAGACATCCACGTCGCCACTTTTTGCTGCCCAGTACTGCTGATACTGCTGCAGGGTCGCGGTCGCGTCCTGCGGACGGCTAATGATTTCAACCTTGTTGCCGGTCTTCTGCGACCACTCATCGCAAAGCGCTTTGATGAAAGCGCCTCCGGTACCACTTGAATCACTGGCAAATCGTAAGGTGACACCTGCACCGAAACCGGTGTGGGCGATCAAGGAAGCAGCGAGAACTGAGCCAACTAAGTGAAGAACATTTCGTCTAGTAAAACTTTTCTTTAGGAGCATTTGCGGGGGGCCTTTCCAGATGGGGTGAACTTGCTAAGTTCTAGCAGGTGCGCGTTTTACCTGTCAAGCCAATGAACGATTTTTTATTAGCTAACTAGTTGTCTGTCACCGATTAGGCAGCTTCCGTTGAGGAGCCGATCATCTATCCATCGTTGAGAGTTGCTAAAATCAGCAAACGACCTCAATCCCTTCGCATTTTGCGCGGGGAATTGCGATTTGGTAAACAGTTGTCAGATTAGGGCCGGACAAGGGTATGCGGATTTTAGTGGTTGATGACGAGAAAAACATTAGACGCACGATGGCCATGGCGCTGGAATCGATGGACCATGAGGTGGTCTGCGTGGCCACAGGTGCTGAATCGTTTAAGGAACTAAAGAATGCGACCTTCGACGTCGTCTTTCTTGACTTGAAATTGCATCAGGAAAGCGGGCTGGAAGTGCTCGGAGAGATCCTACGACTTGCACCCCAGGCCGCGGTGGTGATCGTTACGGCCTTTGCCTCCATCGAGACAGCGGTCGAAGCGATGCGGCGCGGTGCTTTCGATTATCTTCCGAAGCCGTGCACTCCGGATCAGGTGCGGCAGTTACTGGCCAGGATCGAACGAACCAAACGTTTGGAAAACCGGGTGGTCGAACTCGAGTCGCAGCTCAGCCTGGAGTCGCCCGAAGTCGATTTGACCACCGATTCTCCCTCCATGCAAACGGTGATCGACATGGCCTTCAGAGCGGCCAACAGTGATGCGACCGTCCTGATTCTGGGAGAGAGCGGCACCGGCAAAAGCGTCTTGGCGAAAGGCATGCACGCTCGGAGCCCACGAAAGTCGCGCGCATTTGTGACGGTCAGTTGTCCGAGTCTTTCGCGTGAACTTCTGGAGAGCGAACTTTTCGGTCATGTCAAAGGGGCGTTCACCGGCGCTCTGACGGATACCCAGGGGAAAGTTTCCGCCGCGGACGGCGGGACGCTGCTGCTGGATGAAATTGGCGACCTTCCTTTGGAAATCCAGTCGAAGCTGCTGCGCCTGCTGCAGGAGCGGGAATACGAGCGGGTGGGCGAGGCGAAGCCACGTCGGGCCAACGTACGGGTCATTTCGGCGACCAACCGCGACCTGGCGGAAGCCGTTCGTGAAGGACGATTTCGCGAAGATCTTTACTACCGTCTCAACGTCATTTCCTTGCGTCTGCCGCCGCTACGCGAGCGTCTCCAGGATCTCGAACGGATTGCGAAACGGCATCTCGATTTCTTTGCTCATCGGGCAGGAAGGCAATTCAACGGCTTTACCCCAGACGCTCTGGAAGCGATGCAATCGTATAACTGGCCCGGCAATCTTCGCGAACTGCGCAATTTGATCGAGCGCGCCGTGATCCTTGGGAGCGGAGATGCGATAGGCGCTGTCGATCTCGTGGAGATCGTGCAGGCACGATCCGAGCTTCGGGTCGGAGGTAGTGTCACTCTTGAAGAGTTGGACAACGAACACATCCGACGAGTGATCGCGAATTCACGGACGATCGATGAGGCGGCAAATGTCCTTGGAATTGATCCCGCTACATTGTATCGGCGCAAGAAGAAACTTTAAGGGAGGAGTTCAGGAGTTGCAGGAGTTCAGGAGTTGCAGAATGGGCCCAAGTGCCAAACTCCTCGCTGCATTCGACGGTAAAAATCAAGGTTCGCAGTGATACCACCACTTATGGTCCGAGCAATGCAGCTGGGAATCAGCACTGTGGATCTTCTAAGGAATACCTCGCGGCACTGGAAAGACTGAGAGGTTTTATTCGGTTAGCGCTGTTCCGAGGTCAATAGATCAGCCAGGCGCTGGTGGACAATCCCGAACCGGGCCTGGAATTCTGAGGCCTCCCGAAAAAGCAGGTCTTGGTCGAAGGGCTTGGAGTTTTTTGCAGCGCTGATCAAGAGATTCTTTTGGGTATGTTCCAAGGCGATGAACTCCTGAATCGTGGTCGAGTATCCGCAGGCCTCGAGGTACATGCATCTGAGTGCGTCGGTGATGTTTTCCGCCATGCGCTCCGCTTGGATCCCATGCCTGAACAAAGGGGCGAGTTCATTCGGTGGCCTCAGCTGAGGCCGGATCTCCTTATGACAGCAAGGGGCCAGGAAGATTAATTGAGCCTTGGCGGCGATCCCGCGGTAGAGCGCGTCATCCGTGGCGGTATCGCAGGCATGCAAAGCGACCAGGACATCGACGCCCTCCAGCTCGACGTCTGAAATTTCGCCGACCTCAAATCGAAGGTCAGGAAATTCGCATTGAGCGGCGACCCGATTACAAAGATCGACCAGCGCACGACGTCTTTCGATGCCAAAAACTTCGGCCTGGTACCCTGCTTGTTTTAAAAAAGCATAGGCTGCGAATGTCAGGTAGCCTTTTCCTGAGCCCATATCGGCCACTCGGAGCTTCCTTCCTTTTGGCAGGCTTCGCAGAGCCGGGGCCAGCAATTCAATAAAATGATGAATCTGCCGGTATTTATCACTCATCTGGCTTCTCGGTTTTCCGGTGGGGTCAAGGACGCCGAGGTGCCTCAGAAAGGTGTCGTCCTCCAACAGGCGCGCTTTCTCCCGATCATGTTGGAGGTGATTCTCGACAGTTTCCCCAGAGGTATTGAATAACCGGGGGTTTCCGTGCCGGTTGAACAAAAGTTGTTGGCGCTGATCGACTGTGAAGAGAGTCGCGGCCAAGCTGGATTTGCCTAACCATTCACGGACTAAGGAAATGCCATCGGAGACAAGATAATTTTGAGTCAGATCGCGTTCCGGATAGCGGCGGGCAAAACTCAAGTGGATCCCGTTCTTCAGGGTAACAGCACGGATGTAGACGTGTTTGACGCCTTCCAGTTCATCCCGGCACTTTCCCAGTGTTAACCGCCGGAAAGTTTTGCTGGTCAGGCTCGCTTCGAGATTTGCCAGGAACCGGTCAATCGGATTCACAGGAAAACCCAAACTCACACCATCTCCAACGGGCAGGGAGGAAGCGCTTGCAGAAAGCTCTTGCCGTAATTCTTGCTCAAGATCCGGTTATCCAGAATAACGATAATGCCCTCATCAGTTTTGGTCCGAATAAGCCGACCAACCCCTTGTCGCAATTTCAGGATTGCTTCGGGAAGGGAATATTCGGTGAAAGGATCACCGCCGTTGGCCTCAATATATTCGAGTTTGGCTTCGATTAATGGATGATCGGGAACTGCGAAAGGGAGTCTGGTAATGATAACGTTTGAGAGCGCTTCCCCTGGCACATCGACACCGGTCCAGAAGCTGTCGGTCCCGAACAAGACACCGTTGTTGGATTTTTTAAAACGTTCCAGCATGCGGGTACGGGATAAGCCCTTCCCCTGAACCAGAAAAGTGTAAGCGCGATCCAAGGCGGGCTCCATGCGCTGGGTCAAGCTCATCATGCTTTTGTAGCTGGTAAAAAGAACAAAGGCGCGGCCGTTGGTTTTTTTCAAAAAGTAAGTAATCCATTTTTCCAGTGCATCCTCATATTCCGGATTGCGCGGATCCGGCATTTTTTTGGCAACGTAAAGACGCATCTGCTTTTGGTAATCAAAAGGGCTGCCGATCTGCAAAGCATCGACCTCGAAAGCACCCACTCGTCCGCGGAAATAAGCCAGATCGTCGCGACCGACCGAAAGTGTCGCGCTGGTCATCACGCAGGTACGACCTTCCGGGAACAGCATCCGGTTCAACACCGAGGATATATCGACCGGCGCAGCGTTCAACGTCAGCTGGTGCACCGTTTTCCCTGTCCGCTCGACCCAGTAAACATGGTTTTCTGGAGTTTGCTGCAGAAAGTCGGCTACACCGCGACGCGCTTCACGGAGGCGGCGACCCAAATCCTGGAGCTCAGATTTGAGCTTTTCGTCCTCGGTCTTTTTCATGAGGGCGACCACGATCGACTGAACCCGCGCCAGAGCCAGTGTGACACTGTCCGGTACCAGGCCCGGTTCGCGCACACGGCATTCCCGGCCTTTCCGAAAATCCGCGGCTTGTTCAACCGCTTGGAAAAAGCGGTCCACCGCTTCGATTGTTTCGGCAGTCTCCCGGACCGCTTCCTCAGCTCTAAGAACGGTGAAGAGCCCCTTTTTTGATTTTGGATTGTAGAGCCGATACAGCGCCTGTTTGAGGCCGTATTGCGAGATTCCAAGGCCAACCTGGCGCGCAGCGACAGACTCAACGGTGTGCGCCTCGTCCAAGATGACAAAGTCATTCGGGAAAAGGTACCCCGAACTTCGACTCTCGGCCTCGCCCATGCTTTCCAAGGCCAGGAAAAAAAGGGTGTGATTGACCACGATCAGGTCGGCCGTCAATAATTTTTTCCGTGCCTCCTGGTAAAAACAGCGGGTTCCGTCCCCACACGTTTTCGGAGTGCAGATGTGCGGTTCACTGCAAACTTGTGCCCAGACGGATGGATCCGGCTCGACGTCCAAGTCGCTGAGGGTCCCCTCGGTTGTCCTTTGGCTCCAGTCCTTGATTCTTAGTAACTCTTGTTGCTCAGAGCTGTTGAAGAGATCGTTCTGCAGTTGCAAAGCACGGTCGAGTCGATTTGGACAGAGATAATTTTGTCTTCCTTTGAGCAAGACAGCTTCGAATGGCCGATCCAACAACTTGCGAACAATCGGGATATCTTTTTGGAGCAATTGCTCCTGGAGGTTGATGGTGTGGGTCGAAATGATCGCTTTACGGTGGTGCTCCAAAGCGAAGAGAGCAGCCGGTATGAGGTAGGCCAATGATTTGCCGACACCGGTCCCGGCTTCGACCACCAGATGATGATTTCCTTCCAGCGCATCCGCCACTGCTCCTGCCATCTGCTGTTGTTCGGGCCGGTACTCGAAATTCTTTGCACCCGACAGGACGCTTCCTTCCCCAAACATCTCTTGAATGTCCTGGGAGAACCCTTGGTCGAAATCTTTGCGAAGCGCGATCACCGTTGTCCTTTGCTCAAAGCCGTGCTACGGGTCTTTCCACTAAAAACAGGAGGCGTACAACCATCGAGAGCGCTACGCTCCGGCGCAAGTCTCTCTCAGTATGGTATTTTGGCATCGTGGCTTTTTGTGGTCTTCACAGGAATTGCAGCACGTTCGCGCCCGATTTTCGACCCACCGGTTGGACTGAAGTCGCAAAAGACAAAACTTCAAAGTTAAAAGGCCGTGTTTCGAATATTTGATCGATACCTCATCAAGAATTTCCTGGTTCCATTTTTTTATTCGTTGTTCGGAACGATTGCCATCTGGCTGGTTTATGATCTCGGTGAGCACGCCAACGATTTGCAGGAGGCGCATCTCGGGTTTGTACCGATCGCCCAATTTTACCTGGTTCAAATCCCGTTTCTGATCGTGAATCAGCTGCCATTGAGCGTTTTGCTCGGTCTCCTTTATGTGCTGACCCGAATGTCCCGTCGCAATGAGATCGTGTCGATGTTGGGTGCGGGTGTCAGTGTTCCGCGTTTGCTGCTTCCCTTGATTCTGGTGGGGCTGATCTTAACAGGGGCCTGCACGGCTTTGAACTATGAGCTAGGTCCAAGAGGGCAATGGGCCGGCGCGTTCATGCTGGACGAAATCATCAAGGGAAAGGCCAAGAACTCCAGCGTGGACGCACTCGTTTTTCCCAACCGCAGAGATTTTCGGATCTGGTTTATTCAACTTCTCGACGTCAAGAACGAACAGCTCCGGAATGTTCAAGTGATTCAGCAAGATGGCAAGGGTGTCATCTCGTCAAAAATCTACGGGCGGACCGCGAGTTACGATGGGTCGCGCAAAGCCTGGATCTTTTATAACGGCAAGATCGCTTACGTCGATCCGCAGGGGAACGTGACCAGCGAGGAATTTTTCGCTCAAAAGGAGATGAACGGTTGGAGCGAAACTCCGTGGCGTCTCTCCAGTGCTATCCTGAGAGGCAAGTACATGACGGTGCCGCAGCTGGACCATTACCTGAAAGAGAACGGCGATTTTCCGGAATCGAATCTCGCCGAGTTCAAGACCCAAATGTGGTATCGGTTCGCATTGCCATGGAATGTCTTGGTGGTCGTGTTTGTGGCATGTCCGCTCTGTGTCGCTTTTTCACGGCGGGGAGCTCTTGGCGGGATAGCCGGCGGCCTTTTTCTTTTCATAGGCTTGTTCTCATCTACCAACGTCTTCCTGGCGCTTGGACAGGGATCCAGAATCCCGCCACTGGTCGCGGCCTGGACACCGGCCGCAATATTCCTGCTGATCGGATTTATCTTGCTTTATCTCCGGGCCACCAACCGGCCGATTCCATTCACTGGGTGAAGGGGAACCGTATCGGCGGGTCGGCGTAGGGGCGTGTCGGCGTGGGGGGAACCGGGTCGGCGTATGGGCGTGTCGGCGTGATGGCGTACTTCTCGCCTCAAGAAGCTTCTTCTGTCTGGTCCGGTATTCCTTTGAAAAGCGCGATCAAAGAAGGCGTGAAACGCTCCTACGCCGACACGCCCTACGCCGACCCGCCGACACGTTTCTCCCCCCCGCCGACACGTTTCCCCGTACCGCCGACACGTTTTCCTGTTATGCTGTCGAACGGTGAGATTTTTCCTGCAGCACGTCGTGCGCTATGCGTTGCGGCACAAAGTCCTGGGGATAATCAATATCTTGAGTGTTGCTCTTGGAGTATCGGTCTACCTGGCTGTGCAAATCGCGAATCGGAGCGCCACGGCTGCATTCCGGGCAGGTATTGATGTTGTCGCAGGGCGTGCCAATGTCGAGGTTCGCGGGTCTCTGGATGATCGTTTGTTCCCAAAGCTTCAGAAAGTACCGGGCGTGACAGCCGCCACCCCGTTAGTAGAAAGTGTCGTGACATTGCCGGATTTCCCAGGTGAATACCTGCACATTTTGGGAATTGACCCGTTCACGAATTCAACTTTCGAAAATTTCAAACTCAGCAAATCAGGGAGAAATTCATTTGACTCGGAGGCCTGGTTTGGAAATCCGAAAGCGCTGGCGGTGGCAAAAAAATTCGCCGACACCCATAATTTGCAGCCTGGGGACTCCATCCGGGTCAAACTCGGAGACCGCGAAATTAATCTCGTGTTGAGTTTTGTTCTCGAGGCGAAGGATGGCGACTCACACTTTGCCGCGATGGATATCGGTTGGGCGCAGGAATTGTTTGGTTTGCAGGGAAAGCTGACCAGCGTGCTATTTCAGATCAGTAATCCGACCAATCCTGAGCCAGTGAGCGAGCGCATCCGGCACCTGGTTCCCCCTGATGCGGTGGTTCAGGAACCGGGGGCCCGGAGCGGCCAGGTTGAGAACATGTTATCTGGATTTGAACTGAATCTGACGGCGCTCAGCATGGTTTCGCTGCTGGTTGGCGTTTTTCTCATTTATAACACCGTGACGGCTTCGGTGGTGCGAAGAAGAAATGAAGTCGGAATTTTGAGAGCACTTGGTGCCAGCCGGGCGAAGGTTCGATGGTTGTTCCTTGGGGAAGCAGCGTTGTACGGGATGATAGGCAGCGTCGCGGGCTGCGTCGGAGGCGTGCTGTTGTCGAATTTTCTGGTGGGGACAGTCTCGAAAACGGTTACGAATCTCTACGTCCTCACCAGCATTGATCATTTTTATCTTCCTTTTTGGCAGATTCCGGCGGTGCTGTTGGCAGGCATGGGATCGGTCCTGGCAGGTGCGTTTATACCGGCAAATGCCGGCGCGAACCTGCCGCCCTTGCGCGCCTTGAACATGGGAGTCCTTATCGAGCGAAGCGAGAGACCAAGGCTGTATTGGTTTGTGCTAAGTGGTGGAAGTCTACTGGCGGCGTTTACCGCTGGTGAACTCGCGCTGAATGGCTTTCGAATCGCCGGATTTGCGGCGGCCTTCTTCACGTTGATCGGATTTTGTTGCCTTTCGCCTTACCTGACCCATCATTTCGGAACGTGGGTTGGCCAGATTTTCCGTGGTCTCCTTTTCCCGCGGCTCGCCGCTCGGAATCTGGTTCGATCACTTTATCGGCATGCGATGACGATCGCGGCGCTTGCCTCAGCGTTGGCGATGCTGATTAGCGTTTCAATCATGATTTATTCGTTCCGCAAGACGGTTGATCGATGGTTGAACCGGCGGCTGGTGGCAGACCTCTACGTCTCCCCGAGTGCCAACGAGGTTGTCGGGTTCGAGAATTTTGTGTCCGAAGATTTAATCAACTTGATGCGATCGCTGCCGGAAGTCGAAATGTTGGATACCTACCGGAATCTGACGGTAACGATGAATAGTGCCCCGGTTTTTCTTGGAGTGATCATCGGAACGAATCGGAATCTACCGGATTTTCTCGACGGAGAGAATGCGGAAAAATACCAGGACTTTCAGCGGCCGGACAGAGTGACAATTTCTGAACCGCTTTCCCGCCGTTTGCGGATAAATCAGGGAGACACCGTGGTCATCGCGACGCCGTCAGGTCCGCACCGGTTCCAGGTGGCCGGCGTCTTTTATGATTACAGCCGGGACTCCGGCGTAATGCTGATGCAACGTGCTAACTATGAAAAATTCTGGCACGATTCTCGAGTCAATTCAGTCTCCCTCTATTTGCGGCCGGGAACAGATGTCGAAAAAGTGATTGGTAGTATTCGAACCAGGTACGCCGCTGCCGGTGATTACTCGCTCTATTCGAACCAGGCACTGCGCGAGGCGGTGGTTGAAATATTTAATCAGACGTTTGCGGTGACCCAAATTCTTCGGTTGATTGCCCTCTTGGTGGCCGTGATCGGGATCGCTTTCAATATAACCGTTTTAGTTAAAGAGCGCGAAAGAGAAATTGGAACCTTGCGGGCGCTAGGCGTATCACGGCGACAGGTTCGCGCACTGATTCTCTGGGAATCGTTGTTAGTGGGGACCATGGCGGTTCTGCTCGGAGTAGCCACGGGGGTGGCCCTTTCGATAGTCTTAACGGAAGTAATCAACAAGGCCTTTTTTGGTTGGACAATTCCCCTGGAAATTCCTTGGGACCAACTTCTTTGGACGCCGGTCTGGTTGTTGCCGGCGGCTGTTTTGGCTAGTCTGTGGCCGGCTAGTCAGGCCGCGCGGCGGAATATTATCGATGCCGTCAGAATGGACGCATGAAAAGTCTATTTAGTTGTTTGGGGCTTATCTGCGTTGCTGCGATAGTCTTGGCGGAGGATTCTCCTAAACAGGGATGGTCGGTTGCTCTGCCCGGCTATCAAATTACGCTGCCCAGGGATCATTTTCCTCACTACCAATTCCGGACCGAATGGTGGTATTTCACCGGAAACCTGCAAGCAGAGGACGGCCGGGTGTTTGGCTATCAGTTGACATTTTTTCGTCATGGTTACCGGCCGCCAGGGATTGGACAATCGGTCGCATCAAGGTTCGTAATGAACGATGTAAAGTTTGCCCACTTCGCGTTGACCGAGGCGAGCGCGGGTAAATTCCATTTTGATAGCCGGGTCAGTCGCGGCGCGTATGGTGAGGCCGGCTTCGCGGACGGAAACAGGCTCGCGTGGATCGACGATTGGGAGCTGGATTTCGGCAACGATTTTCGGTTGAAGGCGGCGGCAAAGGATTACGCTATCGACCTGGAGTTGACGCCCGAAAAGCCTGCCGTGCTTCAAGGTGCGAACGGACTGAGCCAAAAGGCGGACGGTGCGGGCCGTGCCTCCTATTACTATTCAATTCCGCGACTGAAGACTTCCGGTACGGTAAAGATTGGCGCTGAAATCTGTAAGGTCGAAGGTCGGTCCTGGTTTGACCGGGAGTGGGCCACGAATGAGTTGGCACCTGAGCAGTCGGGTTGGAATTGGTTTGCCATTCAACTATCAGACGGCAGTGATTTGATGCTTTACCAGATGCGGCTGCGGCATGGTGGCATCGATTCGCATTCGAATGGTAAATGGATCGCCACGGATGCTGCAACTACCGATCTCGCAGTGAACGAATTTCAGTTGAATCCGGAGAAGTATTGGATGAGCCCGATCAGCAAGGCGAATTATCCGATCGAATGGAAACTAGCAATTCCGAAATTAAATCTGGATTTGGAAGTAACTCCTGCGGTGGAGGGTCAGGAATTGGACCTGGCAGTGGTGTATTGGGAGGGGAGCATCAGAGTCAAAGGCCGACGCAATGGGAAACCTGTCGATGGGGTCGGGTATATGGAGTTAACGGGGTACAAGGGAGAAACGCCGGGACTGTAGGGGAGACGGGTCGGCGGGCTAGGGGAAACGGGTCGGCGGGTCGGCGTGGGGGGGGAAACGTATCGGCGTGGGCGTATCGGCGTGTTAGTCGCCAACCTTTTTTCTCCGTTTCCGCCGATTAATGGCGGGTCAAATCGAAAGCAAGATAGAAGACAGACAGACGCCCATACGCGCCTACGCCGATACGCCGACACGGTTCTCCCCACGCCGTTACGCTCCTTCCCGGCAGGTGACCTTGATTAGTTCGCGTTTGTCCGCGGACACCCAATGGACCCAGGTTGCTTCGCGGTTTTTAGTGTCCAAGCCGATGAAGTTTGGTTCCGGGGGAAGAATAGTTGCCAAAGGGGTCTGGCGACAGTTGAAGCACCATGAACGTCCTACCCGTTGGGAAAAAGCGTTTTCGGTGCCCCCGGTGTAATGGACGTGTCCGCTGAATGTCCAGGTGGGTTGCTGTTTCGCGATGACCAACGCGAATTCGCGGCTGCCAGCTTTGGGGTCGGCGATCAGGGTTTGAGCCGGAGGTTCGTGATGAAGAATCAGGCATGGATGAGCGGCGGGGTCCAGCGGGTGGACGTGTCCGTCCGCAGCATAGGGCAGGCAGACAACTGTGATTGCTTCTTCCGTACGGGCACGGACGATTTTTGAATCGCCGTCGACCGCGACCAGATGGCTCATTTTAAGTGCGGAAAGCCAGCTCCGATGCTTAGCGAATTCGCCCAAGATCGGGAGCTTATCTTTTCGGATGGAGACGCCAGGAGCCAGGATTGGCTGGTTCCCGGGCAAATCGTGATTGCCGGAGCAGAGGGCAATTGGGGTCTGCGTTTTCAGCAGCATCTGCATCCATTCGTAGACGTAGATCAATTGGGGAACGACCCCCTCCGGATGAAACATGTCCAGCAGATCTCCGGCGATGCAAATCAGGTCGTACCGATCGGCGACGCGCAGAACCCATTCAAACCATGGTTTGCGGAAATGAAAATCGGCCGTGAGGAGGAGCTTCACCTTGGGATCTGGTCAAGATGAAACCCAGGAACAGCAAAGAAGCAAAGGAAAGAAGCCAAGAAAAGGCTTAGATGAAATTCAATTTCGGGAAATCACGCCCTAAAACCTGCGTTGCCGGCGCTTGCATCCAATGAGAGAGGATGGTCGAATAGACAGACCGAAAATCGACATTGTAGAAAAGGTCTCCGGCGTCGAGCCGGTCGAGGGGCGGTTGTTTGCCGTATAATCCGGGCTTGACGGGGCCGCCGCAAATGAACATAGGAGCGGCGGTACCATGGTCGGTGCCTCCGTTGGCATTTTCGGTCACGCGCCGGCCGAATTCGCTGAAGGTCATGATGAGCACTCGATCAAAAACTCCTTTGGCTTTCAAGTCGTTGCAGAATGCGGCGACCGACGCTGCTAGTTCATTCAATAATCGTTTGTGAGTATTCATTTGGCCCGCGTGGGTGTCATATCCGCCTTGGCTGGCGTAATAAACCCGGGTCGGGAGACCGCCGCAGATCAAACGTGAAATAAGTGAGAGCGAATTACCCAGTTGGTTTTTCGGAAAGGGTGTTTCGTTTTTGGTGCCTTTGAGGGCCCGTTTGATGGTGTCGGTGCTCATCTGCGCGTCGAGCGCGGTGCGTTGCAAGTATTCCAGCGCCGACATGCCTGACTTGCTCGGCCCGGACAAATTCCCAATGGAATCGCCCGACATCGAGGCTGGCTCCAGGCCGTTCAGTTCCGCGAACAAGCGCGCTTCGTCTGGGTCGCTTGCACGATCAAATCCCATATTG
Source organism: Chthoniobacterales bacterium (assembly GCA_035484035.1). Lineage (GTDB taxonomy): Bacteria > Verrucomicrobiota > Verrucomicrobiia > Chthoniobacterales > JAFAMB01 > JAFAMB01. The sequence continues at coordinate 12,790 of DATHPI010000119.1, read as the reverse complement.
CCCGGCCTGCCAATGGCGACACCGGTCGGGTTTGCTGCATTGAAGGCTTCTGGCAATTGTTCACCAAGGACAACACCAACCGTTGGATCTTCTCCCGCGCAGCAATTGTCAAAGTACCGGCCTAACCAGCCTTTGGTCAGGGCTTGCTGAGCGTCAGACGCGGTCTGCCAGATTTCGCTCGACCTGAAGTGGGAACGGTTTGGGTTTGGATAACCGACCCCCTGGATGATGGCCAGATTTCCGCTTTCATACAGGTTCTTGAGCGGAACAAGACCCGGGTTCAATCCGACCAGCCCATCGAGGGACAAAACTTGTTCTTTCGGGATGGCGAGCGTTGGCCGAGCTTTGAAATAGAGATCGTCGGCCAGCGGTATAATCGTGTTCAACCCGTCGTTCCCTCCGGCCAATTGGAGAACGACCAAAATGGGATGATCCTTTCCGGTTCTCGTCTGAATGGAGGATTCGGCGGCTTGTGCATTCAACGTCATGAAGGTTCGCTCCAAAAAGACCGGTATCGTCCAACTGAAAGCCGCACCTAGCAAGGAGGTGCGCAAGAACGCTCTTCTGGTTAGTAGGTCGAGATCGTGTTCCATAGACTATTCAGGTGACTTGATAGTTCGGACTGGTCATCATCAGCAGCAGTAGTTCCCGGATGGAGTTGTCGTCCAGAGGTAGCTCGCGTGTGGCTAGGAAGTCGCGAAACTGGTGTGTTAGTTCTTTTTGTGGAACGCATTGGAAAGTGCGAATGAAAAGCTTACGGATCAGCGTGTCCGGCTTCTGGCGATCTTCCGGGGAGACAATTTGATCGACTAACAATGGCGGCGTCAAGGTCGGCCGTGGCAGAGTCATTCCCAGGATCGGCGGTTTTGGGAGTCCAATCTCCTGCGGGTTAGCGCCATCGACTAACTGATGAGCAAGCTTGTAACGGAATGTAAGGGTTGCGGTGTTGATCCAACTCTTCCCGCCATCCCATCCTTTGACATTGGGAGGAAAAAAGGGAATCTGACCCATCTGACGAAGTACGTACACTACCAGGTTCGAGGTCGGCAACGGAATCGGCAAGGTGCGCAAGGCTTGCACCAGAAACTGCACCGGGCTCTTGATTTGTGAGTCGCGAGCCTGCGAGCCATAAAATTCTTCGGATGAAAAAAGGAATTTCAGGAAGGGCCGCAGTTCGTAGTGGCTATTCCGGAATTCACTGGCAAGAGCTTCCACCAACTTGGGTTCGGGATCGTCGTAAGCGAAGAATTTCCAGATCTTCGCCCCGATAAAACGTGCGCACGGCGGCTGCGAGACGATGATGTCGAGAATCTGGTCACCGCTCCAGGGCCCGGTTTTTCCCATGAATGTCTTTATTCCAGGATCGAACTGTCGTTCTGCAAATCGGAACGATTGCTCCACTTGATTGATACGATACCCGGTAAAGGCGCGCGCTGCTTCCTTGACGTCGGACTCCGCATAGTGCCCTTCCCCGAGAGTGAAGAGCTCCATGACTTCGCGGGCGAAATTCTCGTTCGGACTCTCTTTTTTGCTCTGAACGAGGTCCAACCAGACCATCATCGCCGGATCGCGCGAAACGGCTTTAACGAGAGCGCGAAAATTGCCAAGCGCGTTTTGCCTTAAAGTTTCGTTCTGGAGCCACATTTTGTAGGCAGGCCTCACTTTCTGACCACTGGTGGCAAAATGTCCGTGCCAGAAGAGAGTCATCTTTTCAGCGAGGGGCGAGGGGGTGTTGACCATCCGCGCAATCCACCAAAGAGTCAGGTCCTTCATTTCGTCGTTGAATTTTTCCCGAAGGAGCTTGCGCGCCATTTGCTTTTCTTGCGGGGTCGCAGCTTCCTGCATCTCGGCGTGCAGTTCGTCCTGATCGTCTGGTGTGGCCCAAGCCGGCGGCAAATCATTCTCCAGCGGAGCGTTGATCAGTGAATCCACCGCCTTTTCCGGGCCCAGTGCGTAAATCTTTTGAATTTCTTCCGGGGAGCCGCCAAATCCGGCGCGCACCAGCAGGTGAGCTGCAGCGTCGAAATCCCATCGACCGGCGGTGAGGGGAGACAGCATCTATAAATCTTAATTGGTAGGATTTGGTTTCCCGTGTGATTTCATTAGAATTGGAGACGCCATTGCATCCGGAAGGTTTCGGCGAATTTGGATGCCCACAAAAAAAAGAGAATGCGATTTATAAATTTGACCCGGCAAACGGAGATTGGTGCGAATTCCTATTTCCTGGAGCTGGACGGCAAGAAACTAGTGCTTGACGCGGGGTTGCATCCTAAGCACGAGGGGGACGCAGCGCTGCCGCATTATCGAATAATTCCCGATAGCTCGCTCGACGCGATTCTCATCTCGCACGCACACCAGGATCATATCGGTTCGCTACCGGTCCTGATGCGGAGACAACCACAGGCGAGAGTTTTCATGACCGGCGCAACTGCGAAGCTGTCGGATGTCATGTTGCACAACTCCGTGAACGTGATGTCGCGACAGCGAGACGAACTTCGGATTCCGAATTATCCGCTTTTTACCCATCGGGAGGCGGACCATGCTTCTGAACTTTGGCAAAGCGTTGGTTTCCGGCAGTATTGGACCCTTGACGGAGAGCGAGTGCCGAAGCCCGATCACGATTTGACATTCGAGATGTATGATTCTGGTCATATCCTCGGATCGGCGGGGATTCTACTTCGAGCGGAAGGGAAGAAGGTTTTTTACACCGGCGATGTGAATTTTTTGCAACAGACGTTGATGCGAGGAGCCGATTTTCCGGAAGATGATATCGATATCCTGATTATTGAAACGACGCGGGGCGATCGTTCACTCGAAGTGGGGTATTCCCGAAAGGCCGAAGAGCGTCGGTTCCTGGCCGCAATCGAAGAGGCTTTTGATAAAGGAGGATCCATCCTGGTCCCGGTCTTCGCCCTCGGGAAGACCCAGGAGATCCTTACCATGCTTCATCTGTTCAAGCGTCAAGGCGAGCTTCAGCATGTCCCGATTTATATCGGTGGTCTGAGCACGAAGATTACGATTTTACATGATCAGCTGGCATCTCGGACTTCGCGGCAATATGAAGGGTTGCAACTTCTGGATTCGCTTGGACCGCACGTATTGAGCAGTCGCGACGTGCAAACGACACAGATTGGCCGGCGACGGATTTACGCCCTTTCCAGCGGGATGATGACGGAGAAAACTTTGTCAAACCAGTTGGCGGAGCGTTTCCTGACTGATCCGAGGCAATCGGTATTCTTTGTCGGTTATGCTGATCCGGAGTCACCCGGCGGCCGATTGAAAGCGGCTCGACCTCATGATCTTGTTCAACTTGACGAAGGGTTGCCAAGCCAGAGTTTGGCGTGCCAAGTCAGTGAATTTGATTTCAGCGCCCACGCGCCGCGAGAACTCCTCTTTGATTACATCCGGAAGCTTTCGCCTAAAATCGTGATTTTAGTGCACGGAGATCCACCGGCGGTTTCCTGGTTTGAATCCAGGATCGCCAAGGAATTGCCCGGGATATCCACGGTGATTCCCGAGCCCGGAAAAGAATACCAGTTTTGATGCGTTGAGAATCGGCCTCGAGGGAAGCCTTGGCGCAGGTAGAGGGCGAAGCTCCGCCTGAGCCGGGGCTTCCGAGGTCGCCTCTCCCATGACGTCATCCCCCAGAAACCGGTCGAACCGACCTGTTACGACGCGTGCCGCTACCGCCTTGGCCTCAAAGCCAGGTGGTGTTTTTATGTCGATCCGGGAAGACGAAACGAAGACGAGAACGATTGGGACGAGATCGAAGGAATGGAAACGTGCGATTTAAGACGAGATCGAAGGAATGGAAACGTGTGCGTATTTCTGGACTGCTCTGCGAGCGAACAACGGTACTAAAACGATCGCGCAGACCGTTGCGACCATACTGGTCCCGAGTACCACCAGCTCTCCTGTACTGCGTCCTAAGTGACCTGAGGCAAGCGCGTCCAAACCAGCTTTTCCGGCGCTGCCGAGCTGGCAATAGAGTAGAAGGCTCGGCAAACCTCCGATCAGGCTGGCGATCAGATAAGGGCGAAATCGGACGGCGCTCAAGCCATAGAGATAGTTTGCCAGCCCAAAAGGGATGGGACAAAGCCGCAATAGAATTACGATTTTCCATCCCTCTTTTTCGATGGCCATATCGATCGCGCGAAAAGTCGCGTGTTTTCGGAACTGAGCTGAAATTTCTTTGCGCAGGAACCAGCGGGACAGACAAAAGCCGCCCGAAGCTCCCAAAGCGATTCCCGTAAGCGCTCCAGCAACGCCCAGCGGAAACCCGAAAACCGCCGCTCCGGCGATGATAAAAGGACTAGCCGGCAGAAAGAAAACTGATCCAATTGCCAGAAACAGGGCCAGTAGCAAAACTCCTAGAAGACCGAGGCTGCCAACCCAAGTGCAAAGATGCTGAAGGGCCGGGACGATCGGAAAAAAATAAGAGGCCGCCGCAAGCCCGATCAGGAGCGCGAAGGCGACTATCAGCTTATTGGTTAACGAGGACACGCCTTTTTGAGCGAAGCCTCCTGTTTCGTCGAGCGATCTTGAGGCGAAGATCGTGCTCGGGTGGCCAAGCTCAATCTATTTGATGATATGCGTATTGACGAGCCGGGTGAGTTCGAACATGTCGACCTCTTTCTTGCCGTTAAAAACGGTTTCCAGAGCTGCATCGGCCTTGATGAGCTTCTTATCCTGGAGCTTGTTCTGTTTGATATACTCCCAAAGCTTCTTGGTCAGTTCCGTCCTGGGAAGAGGATTTGCACCAACAATCTTCGCAAGCGCATCATCGGGCTGAACCGGTTTCATAAATGCGCTTTTTGCTTTGCTTTCGTTCGACATAGGTAGGGAGTAAAGAACGACTCTCGAGGAAATCAACCAGAATCTACCTAGGAAAAGCCTTTGGCCTGGCCGGGCTTTGCTCGAAGACAACTCGCGACAGCCTCTCTCAGTTCAGGCATTGAGACCAAATTGGGCGAATAGTTTCTTCAAATGTCCGACCGTATTGACTAGAGCAAACTTCTCTTCGGCAATCCGGCGGGAGGCTCCGCCGAAGCGTTCCTGTAAAGCTTGATCGCCGGCCATCGCGCGGATCGCGCCGGCTAATCGGGCCGGATCTTGCTCCGGAACAAGGATTCCGTTTTCATTGTGTTGCACGATTTCCGGAATGCCAGCGATTCTCGTTGCGATAATCGGCAGGCTGCTCGCCATGGCCTCGATCAGAACCGTTGGAAGATTGTCAGTATCCCCGGCGCTGTCGTGGACCGCCGGAAAGACAAAGATGGAGCTCTGGGAAAGGATCTCCACGAGCTCAGTTTGCGGTAACGCTCCCCTAAGCCGAACTGTATCTGATAGTTGGGACCCCTGGATCGCTTCCTGCAAGTGGTCATGTTCCGGTCCTTCGCCCACGATCTGGCAGACAAAGGAGAAACCAGAGGACCGAAGCAGGCGGCAGGCTTCGATCAGGAATTTGAATCCTTTCTTCTCGATTAGACGGCCGATCGACAGCAATCGCACCGGCTCAGCTCCTGGTGTCGCCCGCTTGAAAACTGAGAGATCCAGGCCGTTGTAGACTCGCTGGATTTTGTGGGCAGATTCGGGAAAGCCACGTTGAAGCCAATTGGCACCGAAATCGCTGACCACCACCACAAAAGAAGCCTCACGAAGGAGGTCGGCGAGTCCGACACGTTGCTCCGGCTTGGGGCAAAATATATCGTTGGCGTGGCCGGTGAAACTATAGGTAATCCCGAAAAGGCGTTTGATCCACCATGCGGTCCGGGAAGCCAGGCCGGCGAAATGGACGTGAAGGTGAGAAACCTGGGATTTCTTTAATTTCCGCCCTAGATAGACCGCTTCGCGAAAGCGCCCTTTATCTCGAAGATCCCCGGAGCCCGACCAGAGCTCTTTAAGTCGTGGAGGGATGAGTTTGGTTCTGATTTTGAATTCCAGGCTGTTGGTGTCAGGCAGGTAATAGATGGGAATATTTTCCAGCGGAATATTTGCCGGCCGGGCCTCGGTTGGGCGCCGGATGGAGTAAACCGGGGGCGAGATGCCTTGCCGATAGAGTTCTGCCAGCTCCCGGGCGCAAAATGTTTGCGTAAACGCCGGGAACCGTTCAAAGAGGTAACCCAACTTCCGATCCACGGTGAGCCGATAAGCGACATGGACGAAGTCTGCAAGAAATATGGAGTTCAGAACTCCCGCGCTTTAGATGAGGAACCGGTAGTACGAAGTCAACCGACCGGAGGAAACGGTGGCCGGGGGGCAAAAGGCTCACGGCGTGGAATGAAAAATTTAACGAAACGACTTGCATGTCTCTATAGGCATTGCTTTCATGGGTTCTCACCCTCCAGTACTGACAAGCTCCTACCATCCGCCTAAAGTGCCGGAGGCGCGTCGCGGTCGCCGGAGAGTGATACGCCTATGGAACTGACATATTTACTGGCGGCGGAAGAGCTCACGGTTACAGCAAACCCCCTTTTCTCGGGTGCGAGTTGGTTCACGAACTCGATGTTGGCTACGATGATTGTCACGGTTCTGGTGGTAATTTGGGCGCGCCGATCGACGGCGAAAATGAGCCTGATCCCCAGCGGCATCCAGAATCTGTTCGAGGCCGTGGTCGAAACCCTCTATGTGACTTTCGAAGGTATCGTGGGTAAGCACATGATTCCGAAAGTTTTTTCCCTGATCGCCACGTTATTTGTCTTTATCCTCACGGCCAACTGGTTTGGATTGGTTCCCGGCGTAGGAACTATCGGGTTTGGAGAACCGGGTGGGGGGCTGCTCGGCCTTAAGGAAATGACGCACCCTCTCTTGCGTCCTGCCAATGCCGATCTCAACATGACCTTAGGGATGGCCCTGTTCTTCATGGCTTGGTGGCTGTTCTGGACCATTCAGGAAGTGGGCGTAGTCGGGTTTGTCAAGCATATTTTTGCACCGAAAGGGGATTTGAAAGGCGTACTCTGGTACGTTCTTTTGCCGCTTTTCATCTTCGTCGGGATTATCGAAGTTATCTCGATAGCCATTCGACCGGTTTCACTTTCGTTTCGGTTATTCGGCAATATCTACGCAGGAGAGACGCTTTTACACACGATGGGGTCGGTGGGTGCCAGTTTGCCACCTCCGATGAACTGGATTTCTCTCATTCTATTTCCGCTTCCATTCTACTTCCTTGAGCTGTTGGTGGGTCTGCTCCAAGCCTTCGTTTTCGCGATGCTTTGCGCCGTCTATATCAAACTCTCCACAGAACACGAAGGGGGCAGTGAAGCGCACTGAAAATTTTCCATCCGAGACCATGCTCCGCGTGGGCGGCTGGAACGAGAAGGACAAACAAACTAAAGGAAATACGCATGTTAGAAACTCTTCCAATCCTGGCGGCTGAAGCCGGGAATGTCGGCCCGTTTCTGCCATTAGCCTTTGCGGGCCTAGGGGCAGGTGTCGGAGTCGGTATAGTCGGGGGCAAGGCAGCCGAGGCAGTAGGACGCAACCCGAGCGCGTTCGGCAGCATCCTGGTGATGGCGATTATCGGTATGGCGCTGGCCGAAGCCATTGCAATTTACGGATTGATTATTGCATTCACAAAGTAACGACGAAAGAATGTGGAGGCTGCAAGGCAGAAAGTCCTTGCAGTTTCCACAATCGCCCCGAGTAAAGAAACCCTCCCAAACCAATTGATTTATGGACGCAGCGGGTAAAGTGGCTGAACAATTTGGCGTTTACTGGCCTAACCTGATAGCTCAGGTGGTGCTGTTTGCGATCGTCTACTGGGTCCTCAAGCGATTCGCATTCAAGCCGGTTATAGCGATGCTGGAAGAACGGCGCCGCCGAATTGAAGAAGGCCAGCTGAACGCTGAAAACATTAAGAAACAACTGGCCGCAGCCCAGACGAAATACGAGGAGATTCTAGCTAAGGCCAACGCCGAGGCGCAACGATTGATCGAAGAGGTGCGTGCAAGTGGCGATCGGCTTGCGGACCAGAAACGACAGGAAGCGATTTCTGCCGCGGAGCAGATCACTTTGAAGGCGCAGGAAGCGATGGCATTGGAGAGAGATCGTCTCATGGCGGAAATGAAGCGGGAACTTGGCCGTCTGGTGGTCGACACCACAACCCGTGTGACCGGCAAGGTGTTAACCTCGGAAGACCATCAACGTATTAGCGAAGAAACGGCGCGCGAGGTCGCTGCCTAACGCTGATTGACCGACAATGAAATCGACCAAAGAAGCCCGGAAGGTATCCCGTCAGATGTTTCGACACAGTTTTACCTCGGGGAAATTAGATGAGGAGAAGATCTCGAACATGGTTCAGACTGTACTAGCAACGAAGCCGCGTCGTTACGTCGACGTGCTGAAAGACTACCAACGTTTGATTCACCTGGAAGTGGAGAAACGGCACGCGGTGATCGAAAGTGCGACTCCGCTAAATCGGTCTCTGGGGGATCGAATAGTCGCGAATTTGAGGGCCAGGTATGGGGAAGATTTAACGACAGAGTTTCGCACCAATCCTGAACTCCTGGGTGGTCTCCGGATCAAGATAGGAGATGATGTCTGGGACGGTTCAGTCAGGAACCGCCTGAATCAGCTTCAAGAACAACTTTAGTGATCGAATCATGAGCACAATTCTGCAGGAACTGGAAGCAACTATTTCTGGGCTGAAGACTGACACCACCCGGTCGAACGTCGGGACAGTCCGGGAAATCGGCGATGGGGTCGCGAAAATCGAGGGGCTAAGCGACGTAATGCTCAACGAAATGATAGAGTTTCCGGGCGGCCTTTATGGAATAGCGCTCAACCTGGAGGAAACAGAAGTCGGTGCCATTATCGTCGGCGACTATACTGAGGTCAAAGAAGGTACCGAGGTTAGGACAACCGGAAGATTGCTTTCCGTTCCGGTGGGGAAGGGATTGCTAGGCCGGGTGGTCAACGCTTTGGGCCAGCCGATCGACGGCAAAGGTCCGGTCAAATCCGAGGAAACTTATCCAGTCGAAAGGATTGCTCCCGGTATTATCAAGAGGAAAAGCGTCTCGGTTCCGGTCCAGACCGGTATCCTGCCAATCGACGCCATGATTCCGATTGGACGCGGGCAGCGGGAATTAATCATTGGAGACCGCGCGACCGGGAAAACGACGATCGCCATTGATACGATTATCAACCAGGCTCGCCTGAACAAAGCCGCCGAAGAAGGGAAAAACAAAAACCATAAACCGCTCTATTGTATCTACGTCGGAGTAGGGCAGAAAAACATGAGCATCGCCCGAACGGTCGATGTTCTGGAAAAAGCCGGAGCACTTGACTACACGATCGTCCTGTCGGCGCCCGCTTCTGAGAGCGCAACGAACCAATATCTTGCACCCTATGCCGGTGCGGCGATGGGGGAATGGTTCATGGCGAACGGAATGGACGCCCTGATCGTTTATGACGATCTCACCAAGCATGCGGCGGCTTACCGGCAGGTTTCGCTGGTTCTGAAGCGGCCATCCGGACGTGAGGCCTATCCTGGAGACGTATTTTACCTGCACTCCCGCTTATTGGAGCGGAGCGCACGTCTCAATGACGAGCACGGGGGAGGATCGCTGACCGCCTTGCCGATTATTGAAACGCAGGCGGGCGACGTGTCTGCCTATATCCCGACGAACGTCATTTCGATCACAGACGGCCAGGTTTACCTCGAGACGGATTTATTTTACCAGGGCGTGAGACCCGCGATTTCGGTCGGTATTTCGGTTAGCCGGGTCGGTTCTGCTGCGCAAATCAAGGCAATCAAACAGGTTTCCGGAACGACGAAACTGGACCTTGCGCAATTTCGGGATCTGCAAGCGTTTGCCCAGTTCGGTTCCGATGTGGATGCCGGCACTCGGAAAAAGCTAGAGCGCGGACAGCGGATCGTGGAGCTTTTCAAGCAGGCGCAGTATAATCCGTTTGCGGTGGAAGTGGAGGTGGCCGTTCTTTTCGCGATGCAGAAGGGCTATTTCGATGATGTGCCCGTCGATAAGGTCAAGGACTGCCAAGGGAAGCTGGTGGAGTACTTCCAGACCCGAAAAGAAGACATTCTGACCTCCATTGTCGATAAGCGTGCGATCGACAAGGAGTTGGAGGAAAAGCTCCACGGCGCGATTAAAGATTTCAAAGGCTTTTACCGGCCGTAATTCCGATGCCTAGCACCCTAGACTTGCGCCGGCGAATTAAGTCGGTCAAAAACACGTCTCAAATCACCAAAGCCATGCAAATGGTAGCGGCTGCCAAGATGCGCAAGGCTCAAGCAGCGGCGCTGGCCGGAAGACCATACCAGGAAATGTTGACGCGGGTTTTGGCCGCGGTGAAAGGCCGCGTAGAACCGGCCAGCCATGCCCTCTTGGCGGTCCGTCCGCTAAAGAAGGAGTTGATCTTGATTTTTTCCACTGACAAAGGGTTGTGCGGCCCTTTGAACAACAACCTATTCAGAGAACTCATCGATATCGACCGGGAAAAGACGGAGTTTGCCGTGATGGGCCGGAAAGCGGTGCAATTTATTGCTCGCACCAAGCGAAACTTGACGGCCGACTTCGCTCTCAAGGATGCGGTCCATTTTGCTGATATTCGGCCGATAGCAAAGTTTGCTTCCGACAAGTTCGTTTCCGGCGAGGTCGATCAGGTGCGGGTGCTGTATCCAAAGTTTATCAATACTTTGACCCAGCAATCGGTGATGCGTGTCCTATTACCTGTCCCCGCGGAAGAGCTCGACGTTGAGGGCGAGGCGAACCGCGGCGAGTATTTGTTCGAGCCGGATGTCAACGCTGTGCTGGACGCGATCTTGCCTCACTATATCGCGTTTCAGCTTTTTCAGATGGCCCTCAATGCCAGAGCATCCGAGCATAGCGCACGAATGGTGGCAATGAAAAATGCGACGGATAATGCCAAAGAATTGATCAAGGACCTGACCCTTGAATACAATAAGGTTCGCCAGGCGAACATTACCACAGAATTGCTTGAAATTACCACGGCACAACTCGCCGTTGGATAGCCCCCCAATATGAATACAGGTACCATTGTCCAGATCATTGGCCCCGTTGTGGATGCCGATTTCAGTGAAAGCGACGCGATGCCAAGCATCTATGACGCGCTGGAAGTCGATTTTGAGCTGGAAGGACGGGATTCGAAAAAGTTGACTTTGGAAGTTCAGCAACATTTAGGGGGCGGCTGGGTTCGAGCGATCGCGATGTCATCCACCGAAGGGCTCAAGCGTGGAATGTCGATTACCAATACCGCCGCACCGATTTCTGTCCCGGTTGGTGAGTGCGTGCTTGGGCGCGTTTTCAACGTAACGGGAGATCCGGTCGATGAGCGCGGACCGGTCAATGCGGAGAAAAGATACCCAATCCATCGTAAGGCGCCGACCCTTATCGAGCAGGATACCAGCGCCAGCATCCTCGAGACGGGGATCAAGGTCATCGACCTTATTTGTCCCTTTTCAAAAGGAGGGAAGGTCGGCGCGTTCGGTGGTGCCGGAGTGGGTAAAACCGTGGTCATTATGGAGCTGATCAACAATATCGCAAAGGGTCACGGTGGTTATTCGCTCTTTGCTGGAGTGGGGGAAAGGACTCGAGAAGGCAACGATCTTTACACAGAGATGTCGGAAGCCGGGGTCATCGATCAGAAGGATTTGAGCAAGTCCAAGGTGGCGCTCGTGTATGGCCAGATGAATGAGCCTCCAGGTGCCCGTCTGCGAGTTGGTCTATCTGCCTTAGCCATGGCTGAATATTTCCGGGATGAAAAGAACCAGGATGTATTGCTCTTTATCGACAACATCTTCCGGTTCTCACAGGCTGGTTCGGAGGTTTCTGCTCTTCTCGGACGCACACCCTCGGCGGTCGGGTATCAGCCGACCTTGGCTTCAGAGATGGGTGACCTGCAGGAACGAATCACCTCGACGAACAAAGGCTCAATCACTTCCTTCCAGGCGGTTTATGTCCCGGCGGACGATTTAACAGATCCCGCACCTGCCAACACGTTTGCTCATTTGGACTCAACGATTGTCTTGGAACGATCGATTGCTGAGCTTGGCATTTATCCGGCGGTCGATCCGCTGGCGTCCACTTCAAAGGTCCTGGCACCTGAATTTGTGGGTGAAGAACACTATAACGTGGCCCGCGGTGTACAACGGGTCTTGCAACGCTACAAAGATCTGCAGGACATCATCGCGATTCTCGGGATGGACGAACTGAATCCGGACGACAAGTTAGCGGTTTACCGCGCTCGAAAGATGCAACGTTTCCTGAGCCAGCCGTTTCATGTCGCGGAAGTGTTTACCGGCAAGCCGGGAAAGTACGTTTCCATCGCCGACACCATCCGAGGGTTCAAAGAAATTCTGGACGGGAAACATGATGATATTTCCGAGCAGAATTTCTACATGAAAGGCGGTATCGAGGAGATCCACGACGCCCAGGAATAAGTTTCCATGGCAAAATTACAGCTCGAAATAGTCACCCCGGAAGCAAGGACCTTTTCGGAAGAGGTGGATATGGTCGTGCTTCCTGGTGTGGAAGGTGAACTTGGCATATTACCCCTGCACGTTCCCTTGATGACTCGGCTTCTGCCTGGCGAGGTTCGAATTACCCAGGGTTCAACGCAGATTGAGCTCGTGGTTGGGACGGGCTTTGTGGAGGTTACTCCGACCAAAGTTTCAATACTGACCGACATGGCGATGGCCGATACGGAGGTGGACGAAGCCGCCGCAGAAGAAGCAGTTAACCGTGCCAAAGCTGAACTCGAGAACAAGGATCTAAACTCAGAAGAGGTGTCGGAGATCGAGGGCGCGATTGCT
>DATHPI010000118.1:0-11254 GCA_035484035.1 Chthoniobacterales bacterium | reverse complement strand
AAAAGGTAGGCAGGCGCTGATCTGCGGCCACCCTTGAAATCGCCCCAAATCAGGTAACAGCGATGCTTGGCCCGGGTAAGAGCGACATAAAGCAACCGCATTTTCTCGGCCAGCAACTCACTGCGCTGAGCTCGCTGATGCGCTTCCGATTTTTCAAGATCAAGGGTCAGGTTTCCATTTTGGTGAAAGATGACACCCTGCCCGGAATAAGCTTCCGCATCGGTCCAACAGAAAGGACAAAACACAATCTCGTATTCGAGTCCTTTACTCTTGTGGATAGTCACGATACGGACCGCTTTTTCGTCTTTTTCGAGCCGCTGTTCGTATTGCTCGGAGCGCGTGCTATCCGGATTTTGCATCTGCTCGGCGAGGCGTTTCAGCGTGCCGGTTATTCCGAGCCGGTTCTCAACACACATAGCGTGCAGGAGTTCCGAGAGATGAAGGATGTTGGTCAGACGCCGCTCGCCGGAGGGATAGCTCAGCAGCCTCGACCGAACCCCTTGCTCGAGCAACAAGGTCCGCAGCATCTGGATAAAACCCCTTTCGACCCAAAGTTGATGATACTTTTGAAACTGTAAAAGCCTTGCGTTCCAGGCATCGTCATCCAGCATCAAGGTATCGAGCTCGTTGCCGGTCACGCCGAGCGCATCGGTCGTCAACGCTGCCTTGATAAGTCTCTCATTTCCCGGTTCGCTCACCGCGCCCAGTATATATTCCAGCTCGATGGCTTCAGGCGATTGAAAGACATTGGTGGTGCTGTAGAGCACGCTTGGGATGTTTAGGGAACCCAGAGCCTCCTGCATGATGCGGGTTTCGTCGTTCCTGGAAACAAGTACCGCGATGTCCCAGGGCTGGATTTGGCGTGCGCCGATCATCGCCTTGCCATTTAAGAGGCGAGCAATTTCAGCCGCCACTGCCTGCGACAACAATCCGTCCGCATCCTCTTTCTTAATCGGCTCCGCTTCGATCGCCAGCCACACTTTCAACGCTGGTTCCTTGGTTCCGTTGACCGTCAGGGGCTCCCGATCGCATTCTCCAGCCGCTCGGACCGGTTCAAATGGGATGCCATCCAGAATAAATGGGCGCGCGCTCAGTTGGAAGAGGGTGTTCACAGCGCGCACGAGTTCGCTAGTAGATCGCCAGTTTTTGCCAAGGGTGAATTGTTTGGGCGCAGCCGCTGCCGCAGCAATGTAGGTAAAAACATCGGCACCCCGAAAGCCGTAGATGGCCTGTTTGGGATCGCCGACAAAATAGACTGGCCTGTTCCGGCCGTAGATCTTTTGAAAGATAGAATATTGGACCGGATCCGTATCCTGAAACTCGTCCACCAACGCAGCTTTAAATCGCTCGCGAATGGCGACCGCTAGCGCCTCGCCACTCTCCCCGTCGAGCGCCTCGTCGAGCCGTGTGAGCAAGTCATCAAAAGAGAGGACATTTCGTTGAACTTTCCGCCGCTTCATTTCCCGAAGAGCCCAGGCGAAGAACTCTGCTTGCAAACCTACGCAGAGATCTTTCTCAACAATCAGCAGGCGATCGCAGAGATTGAATAGCTCGTGTTGAGGCGCGCGCTGCCCGGCGCGCACGCTTCTCAAGATGTCACTTAAGGCGAACTTTTTGAGGCATTCCAACTGATCTTGAACGCCCGCCGGATCGGATAGGCAGTTGCCGAGCTGCGCGAGAAGAACAGCCATTTTGACAGCATTGCCGTGTGTGTATTTGGCCCACCTGTTTTGCTTGAATATTGCGCGGATTTCACCTTCCTCACGGCTCCAGCAGAGACGCAATCCGTTCCAGATTGTCGCGCACTCATCCTTGAGAGTTTCAATATTCGCGCCAGAGGATGGAATAACCACCAGCTTCGGGTTCCTGGTTAATTCGGTAATGTGGCGAAAGAATTTCTCTGGAGTCAGGCCGTTTTTCAGGGCGAAGGTGGTGATGATTGGGTCGCCTTGATAGAAATGAAGGCGCCAGAAATCGTCGGTGATTTCGTGCAGAATATAGCTTTGCTCTGTGATGAGTTCCGCATCGAAAAGAGCGCCGCTTTCAAACGCCCTATCTCTCAGCATCCGCTGAGCGAAACCATGGATCGTATAAATGGAAGCACCATCAAAACTCTGCAAGGCGATGGAAAGCCTGCGCTGCGCTTGCTCGTCTGATCGGTATTGACTAAGGAGCGGTTGGATCAATTCGTCTTCTGATTGACCTGTCTGGAAGGCCGTCAAAACCTGGAAAAGAAGATCGCGAATCCGCTCCCGAAGCTCAGCCGTCGCCAACTCGGTATAAGTAGTGACCAGAATCTCTTCAATGGCCAGCTGCTTTTCCAGGACGAGCCGCAAGACCAAACCGGAGATGGTGTAAGTCTTTCCCGTACCCGCGCTGGCTTCGATGAGAGTTAGTTCGCTGGTGAGCGCTGAACGACGGATATCGAAGTTTTGCCGCACCTGCATAGCTAATTACCATTATATGCGAGACGGTTCACTAGAGCTTTGTCTCAGTGCGGGCTTTGAGAATCGGCCCAAAGACTTTCAACGCCAGCTCCTCCCAATCCTGGTCGAGCGGTTCGGAGACATTCCGAAATGCGAGACCAATATAGGTGTTCATTCGTTCATCTTTCCACTCGACCTCTGCCAGTGTCCGGGGATCTCTCTTTCCCTCCGGCTCGATCGTCTCTCTCGCAAATGCATGCGAACTTCTTGGGAAGAATCGGAGAGGCTCTCGAAGGCCCTGCCAATAAAGCGCCAGCAAATCGCTTAAAAGCACGCTGCTGTCTTCGACGGGGCGGTAGACTTGTATCGATTCTTTGCCGATCAGAACCGCTGATGACCGGCTGGTGCAATTTAGGGCGAGATGCAAAATCCAAATTCTCAACATGTCCTTGGGCTGTAAAACGGCGGGGCGATAACAAGCCAAGCCCATTTCATTAAGGCCGTCGATTCGCCCGTTCAACGTCCAGTGACCGACCACCCTATCGATCATCACCGGCGGAAGAGGCTTGCTGTTTACGTGCGCCGCGACAACGGCGGCGAACGCTTTCATATCGTGACAGAGCTTTCTCGCGCTAGTGGTGCCATAGGGCCCATGCGGAAGCCACCCCGAAGCGAGGATCAAAGGAATTTCTTGTTCCAGGCCCCTCCCCGAAATCGCTTTTGCCAACAAATCCTCCTCGATCTGGTACTGGGCGAGGCTACCGAGCACAAAAGGCTCGCGCTCTTCGAGCATGCCGGCACCGGAGGACAAATTGATACCCAACCGCTTTTTGATAAAGAACTGGGTAGGATTACGGAAAAAGGCGATCAAGCTGGCGAGATCCACAGTGCGCCACTCGTTTTCCGGCTCCGCAATGGGATTGGAGACAAACATCCGGGGCTGCGAACGGGCGCTGCGGGCCATCTCGCCAGCTCGGCAATTGTCCACCGAGTAACTAAACAACCTCTCGTCGGCACGGGAAAAGTAATCGACGTTGAAGGGATGCAACCGGTGCTTCGTGACGAGGAATTCCTTCGCCCTTTTTCCAAGCGGCACCTCAAAGCCTCGATCCAGGTAGTCCAGCAGTTCACTCACCAAGACCGAAGGCGGAAGCGCACTGTTATCCTTGATCGACTGACCGACGTAGCTGACATAGAAAACGTCGCGCGCCGAAAGCAGCGCCTCAAGAAAGAGGTAGCGGTCATCATCGCGCACCGAGCGGTCTCCCGGCTGTGGATTCTGGGCGATCAAGTCGAATCCGGTCACCACCGGCTTCCTGGGATAGGCCGTATCGTTCATTCCAAGAATGGCGATCACTTTAAAGGGGATGCTGCGCATCGGCTTGAGCGCGCAAAAGGTCACGGCACCTTGGAGAAAGCCGACCCCGGAGACTGCGCTTCCGAAGGCATCCTCCAAAAACGCGAGCAAAACATCCAGATTTACGGATTCGTCAAAACAGGAAGCAGCGCCAGTCTCTCCCAGGGACTCGACAACGCGGCGCACCTGCAACATCTCGCGCTCCACATCTTCTGTCGGATCAAAAAAGCGGTCCACGACCTCCCGGAGCGTAGCTTGCCACCTTCCTAACGTTCGGGGCGTCTCCAGCTCCTTGGCGGTCTCAAAAACACGGCTGGTGAATTCAATAAAGTTCCCGAGTGTTTCGGCAAGACTGCCTTCAATTTCATCGCAGGGCAGGATATTTTTGAAAAGCTGACGATTGCCGCCAGGCAAAGCGTAGCCCAGAAGCAGCCGGTCGAGCCCTTCCCGCCAGGTGTTTTGGGCTAACGCGGGCAGACCAAGCTTTTCGCGATGGGCCCCGTCAATGCCCCAACGAATCGCCGCCTTCTCAATCCAGACACGGATAGTCTCAAGATCGGATTGCGTCAGCTGGAAACGTCTCTGCACCGCCGGAGACTCAAGGATATTCAGCAAGCTACTCGCCCCGAACCGGCTACCGCCAATTTCAAGAATCGTCAGGAAGGTGTCGATGATTCCGTTTTCCACACGCGCAGTGCGATCCGCAATCGAGTAAGGGATACGCTGGTTTTGAATTTCCGGCGTATCAAAGACTGCCTCGATCAACGACGCATAAGCTGCCACATCTGGCATCATCACCACGATGTCCTGCGGTTGAAGACCGGGATTATCGGATAGCAAGGCTAATAACTGATCGTGGAGCACCTCGACTTCGCGCATCTCACTATGACACGAGTGCACCTGAATCGATCGGTCGTGCTCAGACAGCTGCGCCTTTTGCCCCGGGTCGCAAAGCTGGAAAATATCCCTTTGTATGCTCGAAAGCATCGTGCGGCCAACCGGTTCCATGAAGAATTCGTGATGAATCGCTGAATCGAGATCAGCAACAAACCCAAGAAAATCCCGCCCGAGCTTTCCCATCGACGCGAGCAGGGTGTTGCCCCGTTCAAGATGAAGATCCTCGGCTTTGCGATTCGGTTGCTTTCTGAGCATCTTCCCTTCTTCACGGACCGAGACAATGTCCTGCCACCAATGCGGTGTGGGCTCCATCACGAAAAGGTGTATCTCGATGTGCTCGGCCAGGGCCTCCATCAATCCCAGGTAAAACTTAGGCAGGGTTGAGATGCCAAAAATCGAGACCCGGGATGGGAGCTGTTTCAGCCCGGGACCTCCTTGCTGGAGCGCTTCCGCAAGTTTCCGCCCGAGTGCCGGTAGATGCAGGCCTTGTGCTTGCCTGGTCAGCTCCCGCCAAAGCTTGGCCTGCCAGTGGTTTTCCTGGCCCGCCTCCCAATTCAGAATCATTTGCGGTCGGAAAGCAAGGTACTGGCTGAAAGTATCAGTGATCTTCGAAGCAAGCTGAAAGCGTTTAAGTTCAGGTCGCTCACCGCTCACATAGCTGCGCACCGCCTCGAACCCGAGCCCTTCAACTGTCTTCGATAAAACATTCATCAGCCGCCACGTCATCATGAGCCGATCGAAATCCTTGCCCTCCGGAGTTTCCGGTAGCGCAACCCGGAACACATCGGACAAAAACCTTTGCGGAAATGGGAACCGCATGTTGGCACAGATCCCCTGCTGCTTTGCCAGCTCCAGTGAAAGCCATCGCGCCATTCCAAGGCTCTGGACTACGATAATTTCCGACTGCAGAACAGACGGCAATGGTTTGCCGACAACAACTGCCAGTTCTTCCAGGAGTGTTTCTAACCGATTACCAGTGCGTAGGTATAAACCAGACATTGGAAAGATAACGCCCGATACTCTTCACGCGTTGCGGAACCCGCAAGGCCCAAAAAGCCTCGTTCATCGATCGGGGTTGAGTAAACGGCAACATCAAGATTGCAGAAAGATGCCCACCTTCATAGTGTGCCGCGGATGACTCATATTCGCACGATCTGTTTGGCATTCTCGTTCCTTTCTTTCGCAGCTTGCAGCGTTACGGAGCAAACGCCCTCAGAGGTTGGTCAAAAATTCGAAGAAGGAATAAAGGGGAACGGTAAAATTGTGCCGAATGACAAGGATCATTCGCAATCAGTCCCCTCCAACAATTCTTCAGTGCCCGAACCCGCAGATTTGCCCCCACCCCTGAGCCCGAGCACCCAGCGCACGATTCTGATCAATTACGTTTAGTTGTCAGTGTCAGTCGTCAGTGGGGATTTCGTTTATCCCGTGGTCGAAGGCGATTTTCAGGGAACCTTCGAAGGAGATAGAGTGGTTCCCTTTTTGGAGTCGGCAAGAGCCTTGATGCGTTGATCTTTTGCAAAACGCTTCTTCCGTAGCCTTAGCTGCACGCGACCTTTGTAATGTCCCATAATGGTTGGGAACTTAATCCCATTCCTGAAAGGAGCGACCAAAAAGCGGCTCTTACCCTGCCGTACCATTCAGGCATCCAACGATTGACCAGCGAAGTTCAGCTGGATTTTCTGCCAATTCAGCCTTGGCGCTCCCGAGTTCGCTCATCGCGGGGCCGACTCTGATGCTGTCTTCGGTTTTTGGGGCGCTTGTGAAAGGCGTCTTCGTCGCGATGCTGCCTGACCGGTGGCTCCAGAGGACGGGTTTCAGCCTGAGGCGAATCCTCCCCTCGAAGCAGATGGATCACAGCGCAGGCGATATCAGTCGAGGAGTAGCCTTGTTCGAGTAATCGATCAACGATGCGCGACTCTTTCTCGAACGCACCGCTTTGCAAGGCCGACCGAATTTTTTCGAAGAAAAGATTGGTCCGCTTTTCTTCGACTTCATCGAGCGACGGAACTTGCTGGCGCGCAATTTTTGTCCGCGTGTAGCGTTCAATGCTTTGCAGCTTGTAGATCTCCCGACCCGCTACCAGGGAAAACGCGCGGCCCGATTTGCCCGCTCTGCCGGTACGACCGATTCGATGCACATAATCCTCCTCATCCCACGGAAGATCGAAGTTGAAGACGACCTCAATATTGTCGACGTCAATCCCTCGGGCGGCGACGTCGGTGGCAACCAGAAACTCGAGGCCGCCGTTCCGAAACTTAGCCATGACTCTGTCTCTTTGGGCCTGGCTCATATCCCCATGAATCCGATCGGCGGAGTACCCCCGCGCCACCAGTTCATCGGTTAGGTCATCGACCATCCGTTTGGTGTTGCAAAAAACAATGCCTAACTTCAGGTCATAGAGATCAATCAATCTGGTTAAAGCCTCCGTTTTGGATCGACCGCGGATTTCGTAAAAGGCTTGTTCAATCGCCGGCACCGTCAGAACTTTGTGTTCGATCCGAATGCTCTTCGGTTCGTGCGCGTATCGATGAATCAATTCCAGGATCGGCTGAGCCATCGTGGCGCAGAAACAGATAAATTGCCGTTTCGAAGGGATACTCTTGAGAATCTTCTCGATATCATCGCGGAACCCCATGTCCAGCATCTCGTCGGCCTCATCCAGCACCACCATTTTGACCCTGTCGAGCTTCAGCGTTCCCCGATCGAGGTGATCAAGTATTCTCCCGGGGGTTCCAACAACGATCTGCGTGCCCTGTTGGAGTGCGCGAATTTGCCGATCATACGATTGACCGCCGTAAATCGGGATAGAGTGTATCCCGGGCTTAAACGCCGAAAGTCGAAAGATCTCCTCAGCGACCTGAACTGCCAACTCTCTTGTCGGACAGAGGATAATCACCTGAACTGCTCGCAATTCGGCTTCTATAAGTTCCACAGCGGGAATCCCAAAAGCAGCCGTTTTACCCGATCCTGTTTGCGATTGGCCGATAACGTCATTGCCGGCCATGATCATCGGAATTGCCTCCGATTGGATAGGAGCAGCTTTTTCGTACCCGAGACGATCTATGGCCTTGAGCAGGGCGGGAGAAAGACCAAGCTCAGAGAAAAGTTTGGAAGTCATTTTTTAGTGTTCACATCCTACTTCTGATCGAAAAGGTTACGAATCTTCTTCGCCAAGGTCTCAATGCTGAATGGTTTTTGCAGGAAAGGCACTTCGGTTTGTAAAACGCCTTGGCGAACCACGATATCGTCTGTATATCCGCTCTGGAAAAGTATTTTGATGTTCGGGTGCAGGGCACGGAATGCCTCTGCCAATTCCCGGCCGCTCATCCCGGGCATCATCACATCGGTAAACAAGAGGTCGATCTTCACTTGTTTATTCTGACCTAGCTTCAAGGCTTCCTCAGCGTCGGAAACCTGTAGCACCCGGTACCCCAAGGACTCTAAGAGTAAGGTGTTGACTTCACGAACGGGATCCTCATCTTCAACCAACAGGATCGTTTCATTGCGTGAGAGGCGTTGCGATGGAGAAGCCTGTGGTGATCGTTCCGGCGGCTCTTTAAAGGCGGGGAGGTAAATACTGAAAGTGGTGCCCAGCCCCGGGTGACTCGCCAAGTCCAAGTGCCCTCCGTTCTGTTGGAGGATACCATCTACCACCCACAGTCCTAGCCCCGGGTGGTCTCTCTTGCCGCTAAAGAAGGGCTCAAAGATCTGCGCTTGCACTTCGGGCGCCATACCGCAACCCGTGTCTGAGACGGCCAACAGAACATAGCGACCCGCCGATATTTCTCGATGGCCAGTTGCAGAATCCGCTTCTAACTCAACGTTGCGAGTTTCGATCGTTAACTCGCCCCCTTGCGGCATGGCGTCGCTGGCGTTCACAACCAGGTTAATCAACATCTGGTTAATCTGACTGGGATCGATTTTCACCCGGCTCAGGTTAGGCGATAAGATCATCGTCAAGCGCACGCCTTCACCGATAAGGTTTTGCAAAAGGCTCTTTGACTCGTCAAATATAGAGCCGAGATCCAATACCTTCGGCTCGACCGATTGTTGGCCGCCGAAGGCCAACAATTGCCCGGTCAAGGCGGCGGCCCGCTCCGCGGCACGATTGATTTCGGCAACCGAGTCACGTAGCCTTTCTTGCGAAGGGGAGCCGGCTGCCAGGAGCGCGCTGTGACCGAAGATCACCGAAAGGAGATTGTTAAAGTCGTGCGCCATTCCGCCTGCCAACCGTGCGATAGCCTGCATCTTTTGCGATTGCCGCATTTGGATTTCCAATTGGCGCTTTTCAGTCACGTCTTCCGCCAGGCCCGCGATGCGAATCACCATCCCCGTAGCGTCCCGTACAGGAAATGCCCGATCACGAATCCAGCGGACAGAGAAATCGGGCCGGACGATGCGGTACTCAAGCTCGTAGGGAAAGCCCAATTCAGACCGTTGAGCTCCGAGAACCCTCGGGTAATCGTCCGGATGAACGGCGTCAAAAAAAGATTGCGGTTGTTGCAGCAGACTCTCGCAGGTTCGACCCCAAACTGTTTCATAGGCGGGGCTGACGTAGAGCACTTCTCTCTTGGCCGGATCGGTCATCCAGAAGACTTCGCCAATATTTTCCGCCAGTTGGCGCAAATGCTCTTCGCTGTTGCGCGCCGCCGTCTCTGGCAAGGTGCCTTGAATCAGAACTTTCATAGAAGCGCCTGGCGAGACATTTACTCCCTTGAGCCGGCGGATGGCAAAAATATTTTATCAAAATAATAGAATCTATTATTACATCAAGTTAGCACCACCTCCGACCAACCGGAAAGTTCCTCTCCTTGAAGTACTCAGATGCCGCGCGCGTGGATGGTCTCCCCGCTAATCCATTCGGCCGCCCCACTTGCCAAGAAAACAATGACCCGGGCGGCGTCTTCCGGATATCCGAGTCGACCGATCGCACTTCGGGAGATCAGGTATGCTTGCAAATCCCGCGACATCCATCCTGTTTCTGTCGGCCCGGGATCAACAGCGTTCACGGTAATGCCTTTGCTGCCAACCTCCTTGGCCAGTGAACGCATAAAGGCAGAAATCGCTCCTTTCGATGCAGCGTAAGCCAGCTCGCCGGGCATGGGTCCAAGATCCTGCCCCGAAGTCAGAAAGAGAACGCGCCCGCCGCTTTGACCGGAAAATCTTCTGGCAAACTCAACTGATAACAGCGCGGGCCCGCGGACATTGACCGCATAGTGAGCGTCAAGCCCTGGAGCGTCGAGCCATTCGAACCCGTCTCTTGCAGAGTAGGCGGCATTGTTGACGAGAATCGACGGTTCACCGAGCCGCTCCCGGGCAGAGTTCAGAATCCATTCCGCACAATTCGGCAACGCGAGGTCGGCTTCGATGAATTCGGCCAATACCCCTCGTTGCCGCAATTCGTCAGCCAGCTGTTGCGCGCCAAGCGTGCGCGGCTCATCCGAGCCCGTTTGTTGGTCGTAGGGAGTGTGAATGGTAAAAAAAATGTTACAGCGCTGATCGGCAAAGGCACGACAGATCGCGGCACCTATTCCCCGAGGCCGACCAGCACCGGTAACCACTACAACCCGTCCTTGAAGATCTGGAAATTGCAATTTGCGTTCGGCGTTCAGCGGTCAGCGGTGCGGCTTGCCTATCGGTCTGATTCTCGCACTCAAGCCTGCGTGGTGCCCGGGAAGTTTTGCCTGGCAATCCCATCCGCCTCCGTGCCCTCTGTGACTTCTGTGCGATGCTTTCCCAATCCGGCCGATTCTCGCGCCCAGCCGCAGTGTCCCAAACGCGCCTGCCGTTTGTTCATGTGCCGGCTTTCGTCACTCCTTGGAGCAACATGTTAACGTGCCCGTCGACCAGGGAGTTCACTTCGCTCCAGGGAAATTCTGAGTGCAAGAGAAGCAGAGCAACCAAACCGTGAATTGCCGCCCAAAGCTGTTGAGTCAAGCGCTCCGTGTCCAAATCATTTGTCGCGCCGGTCCGCACAGCCGCATCGACACAGTCGCGGAAGCGCCCGAATGCCTGCATTCCAAGCTTTTCATTTTCCGGCTTCAGCTTTTGCAGCTCCTTTGTACGCCGGGTTACGAAGGTCAGTTCGTATTCGTTTGGATGGTCCAAGCCAAAACGGATATATCGTTCAAGAGATTTCGAGAGGGCGTCCAAAGGACCTTTGGCGTTGTGCCGGACCTCATCGAGCTCCACGATCAACCCTGCGAACGTCGTGTTACAGATCTCGACCAGGATCGCGTCTTTGTCCGGAAAATAAACATAGAGGGCGGTCGAGGATATCCCCAGCTTTGCGGCGATCCGGCGAATGGTCGTGGCAGCGTACCCCTCCTCAACAAACAACTGCTTGGCCGCCTCGAGAATTTCCGCCCGACGTTGTGCCCCCTCGCCTTTTCTTTTTCGACCGCTCACCGAAGGAGTTGTGGATTGTTCTTCGTCAATCCTCCCATGGGACGACGGTGTAGACCCAGGGGCCAGAGGGCGTGTTGAGCGAGGCGATCTTGGACCTAGACGAGTCCAGTAATTCCTTCGAAGAGTGCGAACTACTTCGTGTGGAGGTCGCAAACCCACGAAA
>DATHPI010000117.1:0-3873 GCA_035484035.1 Chthoniobacterales bacterium | reverse complement strand
TCTTGCGCTCACGGATGATGCGATAGATTTGCAGCGTCAGACGCGCCTTTAGCAATTCCTGTTCGGGATTGCGGAGGCCGAGGTCAGCGAATACGTTGCCGCTGCTTTCAGTAACGGTCGGGGCGGCTTTGTTTTTCTTTTTAGTCTTGGTTTTCATTTCAGTTCTGCCTTTGTCTGTAATCGTGTTCGGCGTCTGCCAGACGTTGCCGGATCAGGTTGATTTCCTTCTTCGGCGTGGCAATACCCGTCTTTGATTTTTTCTGAAAAGCATGCAGCACATAGATGGCATCGTGAAAGCGCACGGTATAGACGGCGCGCCATGTGTTGCCGGAATGAGATGCAACAATCTCCATGACACTGGTCCCGCCGAAGCCTTTCAGAGGCTTTGCCGCCGGATCGGTTTCACCGTCCTGGGCGGCATAAAGTGCCTTGCCGATGTCGCGCCTGATCCGTTGCGGAAAGGAGCGCACATCCTTGCGCGCCGATCCGATCCACCTGACAGGCTTGGGCTGCTTGCTATCCACTATACGAATATACGTATATGTGTATATTCCGTCAAGGCCCGTTAGAAGCGGGCAATCCTTCGCAGTGTTCTGGGCCGCACATCGGTTTTAACCGCCTCGGTGGCAGAGAGATGTAAGGTGGTGGGATGATGATCACTGCAGGTATCGTCGAAGCCTTCCTGAAATGTCCCACCAAATGTTATCTCCGATCGCTCGGCGAAGTAGGAACAGAAAACGCGTACGCCAACTGGGCTCGGGCTCAGAACGAGTCATACCGCAACGACGGGATCAAACGTTTGACAGAAGGAATCGCACCCGATGAATGCATTATCGGCTCGCCCGGCACAACAAACATGAAGGCGCCCAAATGGCGGTTAGCCATGGATTATGTGGTCCGCGCGCAGAATCTGGAATCTAGCCTCCACGCAGTGGAGCGCCTCGCCGCGGACGGCCGAGGCAAGCCCGCGCAGTTACTACCGATTCGATTCATTTTCAGCAACAAGCTTAGCCTGGACGACAAGCGGCTGCTGGCGTTCGATGCACTAGTATTATCAGAAAGGCTGGGCCGCGCGGTCGGTCGCGGCAAGATCATCCACGGGGATGGCCAAGCTAAGCTGGAGGTCAAGACCTCAGCACTCACGAGCGAAGTGCGAAAGGTGACCGGGAAAATCGTTGCCTTGCTGTCCAGCCATTCCCCGCCTGACCTCGTTTTAAATCGGCACTGCGTCGAATGTGAGTTTCGGGCCAGGTGCCGGCAAAAGGCCGTGGAGAAAGACGACCTCAGTCTTCTGCGCGGGATGAGGGAAAAGGAACGGAAGAACTTGCACAGGAAGGGCATCTTTACCGTGACCCAACTCTCCTACACGTTCCGACCCCGTCGAAAACCGAAGCGGCTAGCCGGAAACCGCGAGAAGTATCAGCACTCCCTCAAAGCTCTCGCAATCCGGGATCGCAAGATTTACATCGTCGGTAGCCCAGAGTTGAAGATTGAGGGCACGCCGGTTTATTTGGATGTCGAGGGGCTTCCTGATCGCGATTTTTATTATCTCATTGGCCTTCGTGTGAAAACCGCCCGAGGATTCGAGCAGCACAGTCTTTGGGCTGATACTGTGGATCAAGAGAGGAGAATATGGGCCGATTTCCTAGGAATCTTAGCAGGAATCGATAACCCCGTTTTGATTCATTACGGCCGCTACGAATCGATCTTTTTGAAACAAATGTGTGATCGCTACGGAGAGCCACCCAAAGCGCTGGTGCGAGCCAAAATATTCAACGAGGCCCTGAACCTACTGTCTATCATCTTCGCTCAGGTCTATTTCCCAACCTACTCCAACGGGCTCAAGGACAATGCTGGCTTTATTGGAGCGCACTGGCAATGTCCTGATCCAGACGGTCTTCACACTATAATTTGGCGCTCTGAATGGGAACGGACGCGTGTCATTTCGCTAAAAGACCAGTTGATAGCGTACAACCGAGATGATTGTGCTGCCTTAGACTTGCTGGCCGAGGAGCTTGGAAAACTTGGGATCGAGTCGAAATCCCGCGCGGATGTGGATTTTGCTCAGACCCCAAAACAAACTGGCACAGAGCGCAGCGCGGAAATCCACCGTACTTTCGAAGGACTGCTGAGGAGCGCTCACTCGAACTACTCAGAGAAGAGTATGCGCTTTCGCGCTATCCGGACTCAAACCGGCACCGATTCCAAGAAGCAAACCACGCGGTGTGTCCGCAAGAAGCGCAAGCTCTCGACAAGCAAGGGTCGGCTGGTTCGGGTGCCGCGCAAGCGGATATGCCCGAAGCATCCGACACAAGAATTGATGCCTTCGAGAGAAATCGCTGAACACGCGCTTCTCGATATTGCGTTCACGAGGAACGGCTGCAGGAAGGTCGTAGTCCGGTATGTCGGTAAGAAGGCCTACTGCCCACTCTGCGATGAAACGTACCCGCCTTCGGTGGTGAAACGATTACAAAACCAGGTATATGGCCCCGGTCTCCAGGCGTGGGCCGTGTACCAGCGAGTCGCTCTCCGACTGTCCTATCATCTCATAAAGCAAGCCGCACACGATTTGCTTCACGTGGATATGGCCCCGTGTAGTATCAAGTGGTGCGTAGAACGTCGTTCAGAGGAGTACGCTTACACCGAGAAATTGCTGCTCCGTCGCATACTGGAGAGTCCAGTGATTCACGTCGACGAAACGAAGATTAGCATACATGGATTTCAGCAGTTTGTGTGGGTTATGACGGACAGGAGTCACGTGATTTATCGTCTCACTGAGACTCGGGAGACGCACTTCTTAAAACAACTCCTCGAAGGCTACCACGGTACGCTTGTTTCTGATTTCTATGCTGGATACGATTCGATTCCATGCCGACAGCAAAAATGCCTTGCGCATCTGATACGGGATTTGAACGACGACCTATGGAAAAATCCGTTCAACGCGAAATACGAGGAATTCGTATCTTCTGTGCGTGACCTGCTTGCGCCGATAATTACGGACATTCGAAGATTCGGTTTAAAAGCATTGCATCTGCGGAAGTACCAGAAGGATGTCGAACATTTCTACAGGGACATAATTAGCGGTCATCCAGTCCAAGACGAAATCACCGCCAAGTATCAGAAGCGATTCGAGCGATACAGGAATTCCGTCTTCTGCTTCCTAAGTGGCGATGGGATTCCTTGGAACAACAATGCTGCGGAAAGAGCACTTCGCCATCTCGCGGTCCAGCGGAAGATTTCCGGGGCTTTCTCCGGGAAAGGCGCAAATCATTACCTCCGCTTGCTTGCTGTCGCCCAAACGTGCCGATTTCAAAACAAATCGTTCTTGTGTTTTCTAACATCCGGCTGCGTTGATGTGGACAAGTACAACAAGGGATGCAGGCGTCGGACCACCGACCGACTGGATTGGACAACCGATGGTGAATAAAGGAGCTCTGCTGCTTCAGAGCCGCGTTGCCCCGTAAAGTGAAGAGATCAACCCGTTCATTGTGCTGCTTTCCCGCAGTTGGATGGTGGAATGGCGAGACTCGCATGTGATCCACCGATAAACGTCTAGGTCCAGCGCTTTCGGACTAGGCGAACCGAGCTGGAAGCAGCATTCTTGCAGCGAGCGCACCCCTTTCTTGGACGTATTGGTCTTTTCATAATTTAGGTGATGTTACAGCGTTTAAAAAAAGAGCGAATCAGGGCCGGGCTTTTCGCCATTCTTTTTAATGCCTCACGGGTCTTTTTGATCAGTTCTTCTTTGTTAGTTGCTTGGTGCGCCTTCAATTCTTGCGATTTCAAATGACTCCAAACCCCCTCATCCGGATTGAAATCCGGCGAGTACGTCGGCAGGTGGAACAACTCTAGCCTTTTCTGGCCGGCGACGAA
>DATHPI010000116.1:0-7264 GCA_035484035.1 Chthoniobacterales bacterium | reverse complement strand
CTTTGGAGGTCGGTAATCGTTTGGCTCCTGACCAAACCGTTCCCGCGGAATGGTTACAACTATCCCCCTCGATACAGCTTTGCCATGCTGCGGCGCTCATTGGAAACATTATCAAATCCGTGCCCGCTGTTTGGCATCCATCCTGGCCGAGGCCAGTTGCTTTCCTCGGTAACCAGTCGGTCGCTGATTTGATCCAGGGACTGAGAGGACCGATCGCAGCAATCAACCTGGTCGAATCTTGGGCCAGACGGTCAGGATCTACCCTTGAATCTGCCCGGGCATTATTGAACTGTCTTTGGCAGATGGGCTTTTTCTTATCCGCCCATGATCCGGCAAAGACGAGTCGAATGGCCGGGGAAGAAGGGCCTTAGCGGAAGTATTTTATGGCACGGAGCCCGATTTTAGCGGAATTAGTGTGAACCACTCATCAAATGACTGTCGACCCGGATCATGGTTTTGGACTTCTTTCGCCGGATGATCAGGAGAAAATAGAGTTGATTCTGACCGAGCGCTCGCATGGATCTCATGGCGCGCCCGCACTGCATGGATTACTCACAGCCTCCGTGATTGGGCCTAAACCAGTGCCAATGGATTGGATACTGCAAACAGTACTGAGTCCTCCTGAATCGGAGGCCATTGGCTTCGACGATTTTCCAGAATTCGCCTTGGTGGCGGAGAAAATCGAGGAATGGCTTCTTCGGATTGGTCAGGTGTTTCAGCAAGACCCTGAGCTGTTCCGCCTTCTGGTTTATATGCCAAAACTGAAGGAGGGCGACACAACTCCTGACCCGCAGACTTGGTGCAACGGTTTCGTCGAAGGCATGGCGTACAATCGAGAAAATTGGGAACCGATCTTTGCGACAAAGTTCGGTTTCGAGAGGGTCGCACCGATCCTAATGACTTCCGATCCGGACGAATGGAAAAAAAAGGATGTTTTGAACCCGTTTACGGAGCTGACCCCACTAGAGCTGTGCGATGGGATCAAAATGGCAGCTCTGGCAATCCACGCGTATTGGTCCAGCTATGACCCAAATCCAATTTCCGTCCGAGCCCCGAATACTCCCGGCCGAAATGATCCGTGTCCCTGCGGGAGCGGCAAAAAGTATAAACGCTGTTGCGGACGGTCGTTTTAATGAGGCTGCTACTTATCTTTCTCATCCAACCCTCGATTCAGTTGGAACGCCGCGCTGATCAGCGCCATGTGGGTAAAAGCCTGCGGAAAATTGCCCAAATGCTCGCCGGAGGGGCCGAGCTCCTCCGGGTAGAGCCCCACATGATTCGCGTATCCTAACATCTTTTCAAAAAGGAACCGCGCTTTTTGAACGTCGCCGCTCCTCGCCAGGCATTCGATAAACCAGAAAGAACACATACAGAAGGTTCCTTCACTGCCAATCAACCCGTCTTCTGTCCGGTATCGATATACCAAGGAGTCATCGACCAGCCTTTCCTCAATCGACTTAAGCGTCGATAACCATCGCGGATCGGTTGGACCGATGAATCTTACCAAGGGCGCCAGCAAACAGGAAGCATCCAAGGTGGTGCCCCCCTTGGTCTGGACAAAGCTTTGCATTTCCTCGTTCCAGAATTCGTTATGAATCTGATGGTAAATTTCGTCGCGCACCTTTACCCAGCGTTCCACTGCTGGCAAACTCCGTTTTGCGGCCAGGCGCAGCCCTCGATCGATCGCTACCCAACACATCAATCGACTATAAAATAGTGGCTGTCGGCCTCCCCGCACTTCCCAGATTCCCTCATCCGGTTGATCCCAGTTTTGGCAAACCCAATCGATCAGCCGCACCAATTGCTGCCACAACCCGTAACTGATCGGTTCACCGTACTTGTCGTACAGATAAATCGAATCCAATAATTCGCCGTAGATATCGAGTTGCAATTGGTTCTGCGCACCGTTCCCTATTCTGACGGGATAACTTTTGCGATAGCCTTCCCAATGCGCGAGCACAGATTCCGGCAGATCGCGACGTCCATCGATTCCGTACATAATTTGCAGGGTTTCGCCGGGCTGCAGCTCTTTGCAACGATCTTCCAGCCACTTGATGAACGCTTTGGATTCCGATTCAAAACCAAGCCGGCTGAGAGCGTACAAGGAAAAACTAGCGTCCCGAATCCAGGTATACCGATAGTCCCAGTTTCGCTCACCGCCGATCTGCTCAGGCAAACCAAAGGTCGGTGCCGCCACTATCGACCCATGCCGCTGGCTGGTCAGCAACTTCAGCACCAGCGCGGAGCGGTCAACGATTTCACGCCATCTGCCGCGGTAGGTCGATTTGCTGACCCAAGACTGCCAAAAATTAAGGGTTGCCTTAAACTCTTTGCCTTCGCGATCGCGGTCGATCGTAGGCGGCCCGTTTTCATCATCATCGAGGATGAAAAAGACACTTTCTCCCGAACGTAAAACAAACTCTGATTCAAGCCTTCCTTCGGCGATGACCAAAGGTGTCTGAGCCCGCAATCGAATAGGCTTGGTCAGGTTCTCATCGCTCTCCGGAATGAATACCGCCTGGTTTTCCGAAAGTAGTTTTACCTGATGTTTAGAGCGCCCGTAATTGAACTGCGGATCACAGATCATTTGGAACTTAACCTCGCCGCGGACACATTTGGCTCGACGGACTAACTGGTGGGAGGGGTCATACCGTCCTTCGGCCGCCTCCAGCGAAATCGGCATGAAATCACTGACTTCCCCAACGCCGTCCGGGGATAGAAATCGAGTCAAAAGGATATTCGAGTTTAAAAGGTAGATCTGTTTCGGCCGTCGATGTTGCAAGACGGGCGACAAGCTGAAAGATCCACCGCGTTCCACATCCAATAAACTTCCGAAAATAGAAGGCGAGTCAAAATAGGGGAAACAAAGAAAATCGATCGAGGCATCTATACCCACCAGGGCCACCGTCTGCAGGTTACCGATAACACCATAGTTCTCGATCGGCTTGTATTCCTTGGTCATATTCGCTTTCTATACCAATTCGCCCAATTCATGCCAGACTTCGTTCACCGTCCGCGCGGATTACGGATTAAGAAGGATTCTTTGTACTTCGGCAACTCCCTCTGGACTTCTGTGAACGTAAGAGTGCCAATACGGCACGATCTTTTCCGACCGCGCTCCGTTCAAGTGCGAACTGCGATAAGGCACTACGCCGTCCGAGCTATTCGGCGAGTTGTTCGCACCACGATCGCCAATGATAGAATAGTAGGTGACCGAAGATGCGATCGGAAGACGGTTCATGGCCACCACGCTCCGTGATTCAGGGCGAAGGGTGTCAATGCTATTGGGGAAGCGCCCCATAACTTTTTTTCCATTAGTTCCATTCGCCTTATCGACGAGCGCGGGACCCATGGCCACCAGCTTGGCCGGCAACCTTACTAACCTGGACCCTAGCCGGCCGATCAGGCCGCTGGCCATTTCAGCACCTTTGTGAGGCGTAGCAATAAAAATGACCTTACCGACGTGAGGACTAGCATTGAAGATGAGCGACTCTTTAACAGTCTCGAGCTGGTCGGGTTCGATTTGAAATTGGTCGAGAGGCTTGCCTAGGACGTCATCACAATATTGAGTGCCTGCCGAGTCGCGAATCATCATGTCTGCCACTAAACCTCCCATGCTGTGTCCGATCAGGACGGCTTTAGGAGTATTCGGATATTTTTGGTAAATAGCCTCCAGGTAACGTCGAAAAAGAGCGGATGAAAGCGTATAGGGCAATCCACTCGGATAACGAAAGACCCAAAGCTGATACTTCTTTCTGATCTCCGGACTGGCATTCAGCCCATTGATCATCGGGACCCAGGTCACGGGCGAGTCCGCCAATCCGTGAATGAAAACAATTGGGATCCGGTTAGTCCGGTATGGGGCAACCATGACCACCTTGGCCGATGTCGCGAATTTGTCCGTGTGCAGCAAGCTAGAGAGAGCGAATCTCTCAGGGTGCCTCTCCGCGATTAGCAGCGCCTCTGGTGCAGTCAGGTCAGCAGCAACAGGTCGAGACTTTCCCGCCAGGGTCACCGTAGTGGTAGCCCCGGGATCTAGAATCTGGAGCGTACCGTGGTTACCCGAAAAAGTAAGGATAGCCGTGACACTGTAGTAGTGCTTATGGGGTTCCCAGGCCTCGTTCCGGCCAATTCCTGCGCTGACGAAAGGTGCCCCGACTCCTTGAATGAGGACTCGGTTGGTTAAATAAGTACCACCAATCTTCATTCGATCGGTGGCAACTAAACGATCAAAGCCAGGAATATACGCTCCGGCCTGGTCGGATTTCAGGCTTAGACCAAGAGGCCCACTGGGACCTGCTAATTGAATTTCCTTCTCCCACGGTTTCTCGCCCGATGCGATCATCTGTTCCACCAGCCTGGCCACAGAATAGTTGTAGAAGGCGATAACCTCGTCTGCTCTGGGGCCAGAAAAGTTCTTCTGGGCATCGAGACTCAGCATTGCAGCAGCCTCACTCTGGGCCATTGCCCCCTTTGGGTCGGTTTTAGCCAGCTCCTCACTTACTTTCATTTCTGAACGAGCTTGCTTCAGTTGCTCCGAATTTTGATCTGACACTAAGGCAATCGGCAATGAGGGAGCAACCACGTGGACGGAAGCGAAGGGAGCACAACCTACGAACAGGGTCAGACCCAGCCACGGCATGAGAAAGAAGCAGAAGAGAGAGAACGAAATTCGCGGGAGATTAGAACGACCCATACAAATAAGCGATATTAGTTAGCTGATGGCATCTAGCAAAAGCTGGAGAAAGGTGCTGCGTTATGCGACAACGCGCAGTCTGCGGTGGAGCGGCAGGATAGCTTGACGCCGTGCTTCGGTAACGGCTTTGATGTCGCGCGCCACCACGCGGCTACGGTCCATCGCTTCGAGCAAGACCTGGGCGGGAATCGCCAGCACATCGGTATCCAAGTGCGCCACCACCCGAACGGGGCTGGAACCACCGGCCAGCATTTCCTGCAACACCATTAGCTCCCCTGGCGGCACCAGTTCGAGTCGGTTCTCGCCCTCCTCGGTCGGGACCGTCACCGCCAACTGGCCTGCCACGACGAGGAAGACGTCCGTTGCGGAGGCGCCCGGTGCCAACAGCAAATCGCCGCGCCGGTAACGACGGAAGGCACTTGCCTCGGCAAGTTGCGGCAGAGCGTCTGCATTGCGATGGAAAATGCCTCCTTCTTCCAACATGCGGAGGCGGTCCGCGGCGTTTGGTTCCGGCGATGGGCTTAGGCGCAAACCGCGGCGCTGTGCGAGGTACCAAAACCTGCTGAGGAACTCGTCACGCGGGGCGTCAAGGATCCCTGGATTCGCCACCGAAAGAACTACGTTGTACTTGATCGTCCCTTCGCCGATGGCGGTAACGAAGCATTTGACTCCATCCGGTTCTGCCAGACCGGGCACCGTACGCCCAGCTTCTAACACCGCATCGCGTACCTGCTCGGGCGGGATTTGCACCCCAAGCGTGAGCGGCAGTGTGGCCGACGCCTTCTCTTTTCCTCTCGCTGCAATCCTGAGGTTGCTCTTGGCTAACGTGCTGTTGGCGACCACCACACGGTCGCCCTCGGTCGTCACGAACGTAACGGTGCGCCAGTCCATCTCGATAACCTCAGCTGCCTTGCCGTCTACCATGATCCAGTCGCCGATGCTGAACTTGTGGGCCGACAGTAGCGCCAAGCCGAAAAGCAGGTTGCCGAGGAACTCCTGCAGCGCGAAGGCGAGCGCAATAGAGCCGACGCCCATGGCTGCGAGCAGGCTGCCAAGATTGACATTCCAGATTTTGGACACCACCACGGAGCCGCAGACCAGGGACAGGCCGACGCGCAGGATGTCGAGCAGCAGCTTTGGCGCCCGCATCTGCTCGTCAACCAGGCTTACCAGCAAAGCCTGGACGACCCGGAGCATCAGATAGAGACCGGTGAGCGCGAACGCTGTCTCGGCCGCACGAACGGCCCAGTCGTCGGACGGCAGTTCGGCCAGAACGCGAAGGATCATCCAGACGCCGCCGGTAGGCAGAAGCACATAAGCCACCTGGCGTACAATTCCAGAGACCAGCGGGGCGCGGGCGGCAAGACGGCGAGCGAATTCCAGCGCTACGATCGTCAAGGCGGGGTAACCCAGAATCACGATAATCGGCCAAACCGAAAAGTGCAGCAGATCACGCATGGAGATCTATTTCACCGCCGGGGAACACTGGTTGGTTTTTTGGTGGCGCAGGCACCTCGGCTGCAACGCCCTCGAGTACGGGGCGGCTCCATGTGCTGACTAATCCAAGGGCCGGCGCCTCGATTGGCGGGCAGGGCCTAAACCCGTCCACATTGGTCAGCAACGCATAGGTGCTCTCGCTAAGCCTCACCCAGCCGGGCTCTGTCTCTTGCACGACGCGGCGGGCAACGCTTAGGGTGTGGCCCCAGATGTCGTAAGCGGCATGGCACCGTCCAATCAGCAGTACGTCGACCTCGCCGGAGGCGAGGCCGAAACGCAGCGAGACGAATTTGGCCCACTCGTGGGTAAGCCGCTGCAAGGCCAGAGTCGCTGCCCGCGCCCAAGCCAGCGTGCGCGCCGCGTGGTCGAGCCGCGGAGCGGACAGGCCGCAAACGGCAACATAGCTTTCACCCAGCGAACGTACGGGCTCCAGGCCTTGACTGGCCGCAGCGCTGTTCAACGCATCCAGCAGCGCGTTGAGGATAGCGTGGAGGTCCTCGGCGCTACGGTCGGCGGCCAAAGTGTCCAGTCCGTCAATCAAGGCGACAACCACGGTGACGTTGGAGACAGTCTCGGCCGTAATTTCCGCACCATTTCGCACCCGTTCGGCCACCCCGGCCGGGTACATCCTGCGCAGCAGGTCGCCCTTCTCCTGCTCCGCCTTGGCCAGCAACTTGTCCCGCTGCTCAATGGCATCAGCCATCCCATTGTAGCCGTGCGCTAACTCGGCGAAATCGTCGCTGCCGCGAATCTTGATACGTGAAGCGGAGGCGCCATCGCTAACAGCTTTCATGCCGGCCACAACACGCCGGAGCGGGCGCATGAACAGGCTGGCACAGATTAGCGCCAGGAAGGTGAGCGCGATCGTCGCGGCGGCCGCGGCCACCAGCAGATCGCGCTTGAGCCGGATAGCTGGGGCGAGTGCTTCCGCCACGTCCTGTTTAGCGGAGATAGCCCACCGCAGGCCGGCTACTTCGATCGGACCGTAGGCGGAGATTACCTGCACGCCCCGATAATCCAAGTACCGGGACACGGCGGTCCTGTTGCGGAAGGCGTGCTCTACCGACTCAG
>DATHPI010000115.1:0-15628 GCA_035484035.1 Chthoniobacterales bacterium | reverse complement strand
GGTGTGAGATGCCTGAATCGACAGGGTTGATCGGCGCTAAAGTGTCTGGTTTACTTTTGCGGCTGTTCTGCAAAATCATAATTGCCGTTTTGCCTCCGAGTCGTGGGAGGTATCAATGCGAGATTCTGGCGCAGCGTGATTCATTCGTTCCCTGATCCGAAAAGGATCCGATACCCATTCGATATTAAACAAAGGTGCGTGCGAAGCGAGCCGTGAGCATAAAATCAACGCATCTCATTCTCCAAAAACCTGTAGAGCGGACGAAACCGTTGAGGCCCTTTATGCTACCGGTTAGTGGCGGCTGGCGGCAACGGCAACAGGTCCACTACCGCTTGGTGCGAAGTGGAAACTGGGAATCTCACTTCCCAAGACATATCCGGCGTTCACGGTTCGATGAGGAGGAACAATTCTTAAGTCGGCCCAACGGTTGATGGCAAAAATAGCCGTATAGGGTACATCGGAGTCATTCCTGATCTTGATGTCCCATCCGAGAAAAGCGCATGCTCTAAACGCCGTGAGGGGTCCTGAGGTCCCGACGGTTGGCTCGGTCTGGCTGAAACCGATCGAAACGGTCAGTCCAAGGATGAGGAGAATCAGCATCGCTCGAAACAACAATACGGTCTTCATTCTTCTCGTGACGGTTTTAGGTGAGGTGGGTAATCCTTCGTTATTCCAAGCGAGACCAGAAGCTGGCGGTCGATGACCGGTTTTGCCCGTTCGCCCCGGTCGATTTGCAATCTCCGTATTCCGGTCGCGGTAGCTTCCCCGAGAAATCCATCGACGATTCCAGCGTAGTAGCCGCGACTTCGCAGCGCGATTTGGACCTCTCGGACAGTCGCAGAGCTGGTGGGATAAAATCCCTGAGACCTGACGAGCGGTACCGGCTGCTCGGAACATGCGCCGAGAGAAACAGCCACTCCGACCAGAACGATGAATCGGGATACTTCCGCCATATTGCTTCGTTTCAATTTTGCTTTCCGTTGCCAATTCGTTCCTACTTTGTACGCTTGCGGCACCTTGGTGTCCATTAATTCAATTGAGCGAAAGTAAGTCCTCTTATTCAAATTTTTCCTTCGAAACAGGGCAAGAGGTGAATGTGCAAGTGGCTATTTTCCTCTATTCGTGATAATGCAGGCGCTTCAGATTCTGGATTGCAGATTGGCCCTGGAGGTCAAATTCGACGCTTAACGAGGGATGAAATAGATTTTGGCTGGGGATAACGCCTGCTTTGACGTAGTAAGTCGCACCAGCTTGGAAATTCAGGTTCTGGCTCGAAGTCGTATCCGTGGTTGCCGTGAGGGTATGCTGGCCCGGGTTTGTATGGTAAACAAAGTAGGTACCATCCTGTACCGTGCCGATGTCGATGCCGTTGTCCTTGATATCCACTCCCGTAGCACCACCAAGCGAGTTATGGGTCCGATAGAAGTAGATAGTCGCCAGATTGGGAGTGGGGGCGGATGCATACGGGTTCGGCTGGCCCACCGGAACGGAGTTGCAAGCGGTAAGGAGGGCCAGCAGGAAAAAGGTGAGGGAACTATATTTGCGAAGGAGCATGACCATTGTCGAATTAGTTAAAAATTGGGCTTTGTTGTCGATCATTTTTGTGGTCGATCGTCGATTCAGGGCTGCGGACCAGACTGCGGTGCAAGCTTTTCTTTAATTCGTGAAAGATTTCAAAACAATCCAGCCGATCGTTTATCTCCTGGGGCTGGCTGGGCTAGGGCTTTTGATTGTTCTCCTTGTTCGTGAAGGTGCGGGCCAAGTGGCCGCGGCGATTGCTCACGCAGGATGGGGTTTGTTGGTCTTAGTGCCTTATCACCTGCTGCAAACCCTGAGTGATTCGGCCGGCTGGCTGATCTTGATTCCAAAAGAAAGCCGGATCCCGATGACTCGTAATCTTTTCATACATTGGATAGGTGAGTCGATCAACAATCTTCTCCCCACGGCTCGGGTTGGTGGAGACATTGTCATCGCGCGCATCGCGGCGATGTGGGGAGTGCCTTTGAGCAGTGCTACCGCCGCAATCATTGTCGATGTGACGATCGGAATCGTGACCAAAGTGGGATACATCGTGTTGGCCTGCGTTCTGCTGGTCGGCGCGACTGGTCGAACCGATATGGTCCGGCCTTCGGTCGTTGTAGTGGTGGCCGGCGTGCTGGCGGTGACCGGTTTCTACGCGGTGCAGCGGGCGGGAGTCTTCAAATGGGGTGCGATTTTGGCTTCTCGGCTGGCCAAGTCACCCGTCTGGGATTCACTGGTGCAAGGTGGCGAGTCCCTCGATAAAGCCATTCGGCTTGTCTACGCAAGGCCATATGCGATCGCAGGGTGCTCCTTCTTTTGGGTGACGTCGTGGTTGATCGCTTGTGGCGAAATCTGGATCGCGCTTCAAGCGCTGGGGTTGCGGCCAAGCTTCGCCACAGCGGTGATTCTGGAAAGCGCTGCGCTAGCGATTCGAGGTGCGGCCTTCCTTGTACCTGGAGCCGTGGGTGTTCAGGAAGGAGGGTTTATCCTCCTCGGGAATCTACTCGGCATTTCCGGCGAAATAGCTCTGGCGGTGTCACTGCTTCGACGCGCCCGGGAACTGGCTTTAGGGATCCCGGGGTTAATTGCCTGGCAACTCCTGGAGGCCGGTCGTCTGTGGCGTGTTACCAAGCCGAGAACCCAAACGCTGAACGCCGAACGCTGACTGCGCCCTGCGCCCGTCGAACGCTAAACGCCGAACGTCAATACGCGCTTTCAGGAGAGCACTTTGAAGTGAGTCATCTCCAAAGGTTGCTTTTCGCGAGATCGAGCAGTTCATCACCTTTTCCGTTCAGGGCCGCTCTCAGCATATAAAGGCTGAATCCCTTGGCTTGCGTCAACTCGATTTTTGGAGGCATCGAGAGTTCATGGCGATTCACTACCGCGTCCACCAGGACCGGCCCGTCGTGAGCCAGGGCTGCCTCAATCGCGGCAGGCGCGTCAGCGGGATCTTCCAAGCGAAAGCCCCTGATGCCGATGGCTTCGGCCATTTTCGCAAAGTCGGGATTATCGAGAGTCGTGCCATGTTCGATCAGACCTGCGGCTTTCATCTCCAGCTCGACGAAGCCAAGCGAGCCATTGTTGAAGAGGATGATTTTCACCGGCAGCTTGAGTTGGCGAATGGTGAGGAAATCGCCCATCAACATACTGAAACCTCCATCGCCGGAAAGCGAGATCACTTGCCGCTCCGGGAACGTCAACTGCGCCCCAATAGCCTGAGGCATGGCGTTTGCCATTGATCCATGGTTGAACGAACCGAGGAGCCGCCGTTGGCCGTTCATCGTCAGATAACGCGCAGCCCACATAGTGGGTGAGCCAACGTCGGCAGTGAAAACGGCGTCCACAGCAGCCGTTTCGTTGACCACCCGGGTGAGATATTGGGGATGAATGGGTTTTCGCCCCGGGGTACCGGTTGCAAGATGATCGAGCCCGGCGCGATTGCTGGCATAGTGGCGGAGAGCTTTGTCGAGATGAGCGCGTTCCTCCTTTGGTTCCAGCATGGGTTGAAGTGCGGCCAGAGTGTCTCGCACATCGCCAACGAGCCCGAGATCGAGTCGGGTGCGTCGCCCGAGGTTTTCCGGTCGCAAGTCGATTTGGGCGATGGCCGCTTTTTCCGGATAAAATTGCTGATAAGGAAAATCGGTTCCCAGCATCAGGAGGGCATCGCAGTCCATGATGGCGTAGTAGCCGGAAGAAAAGCCAAGCAATCCCGTCATTCCAACATCATAGGGATTGTCATATTCGATATACTCCTTGCCGCGCAATGCGTGAACGATCGGCGATTTCAAGGCTTCGGCGGCTTGCATTAACTCCGAGTGGGCGCCCGCGCAGCCTGCACCGCCGAGAATGGTGACTTTTTTGCTGCGGTTGAGGATCGTCGCGAGATTCCGGAGATCCGTCTCGGACGGGCGGATCGCCGACACACGCGATACGTTACTAAAGAGCCAAGGCTGCTGGGTGGGAGCTTCCAGCATGGAAACATCCCCCGACATCGTGATGACTGAGACGCCCCGCCGGCCAATGGCCGATTGAATGGCCAGCCCCAGCGCCCGGGGCATCTGCGCGGCGCTCGAGATGAGTTCGCAGTAGTGGCTACAATCCTGGAAGAGAATTTCTGGTCTTGTTTCCTGGAAGTATTGGCTGCCAAGCTCGTGACTAGGTATCTGTGCCGCGATCGCTAACACCGGGACCCGGCTCCGATGACAATCGTAGAGCCCGTTGATCAGGTGCATATTACCTGGACCGCAACTTCCGGCACAGACGGCCAGCGAACCGGTGAGATGCGCCTCGGCGCCGGCGGCGAAAGCGGCGACTTCCTCGTGGCGGACTGGAATCCATTCAATGATCTTTTGCTTGCGAATCGCTTCAGTAAGCCCGTTGAGCGAGTCGCCGACGACCCCGTGAATGCGTTTAACGCCCGCAGCGACGAGCGTCTTAATGATTAGTTCGGCAAGGTTCATATAGACAGGAGTCAGGAGTTGCAGGAGTTCAGGAGTTCACCGGATAGCTGTTAACTGGAGGGTCGAATGATTAGAAACCAGGAAATTTCTGGACGGAAGCGATGAAGCTCCGTGTGGGCACTAGAGCCGAGCGTAGGACGGTCGCCCCCATTCTGCAACTCCTGAACTCCTGCAACTCCTGAACTCCTGTTTCTTCAACGCCTGAATTCAGAATTTCAGGCTCATCTCTAAGCGATGAGTTGCGCCTCCCGCCGCTAATATGCTCGAATAAAGCCCAAAGCCGTCGATCTGGACGAATCCGAACTCGGTCTCCGCATGGCTGCGCAGAAATGGCTGAAGTGTTTGCCTGGAAATTCCTTTGGCGCGCCCAACTGTCACATGGGGATGAAAGGGTCGGAGATCCGGGTCGAGACCGACGCGCAGGACCGCATCTTGAATGCGCTTATGAAGTGCAAAAAGATGAGGATGGCCTTTACCGACGCCCACCCAGACCACCGATGGCCGGCTGCCCGAATCAAAGACACCGACGCCGCGGAGGGGCAAAAAGAACGGTGGAACCCGCACTTCGCCTAAAGCCTGACGCAGACCTTCCTCCGCGGTCGCTTCCAATTCGCCGAGAAAACTCAGCGTCAAATGAAGCTGTTCCTCGGGAAGCCATCGCAAACCGGGAAGATGCGGGTCGAGATCAAACAGCGCCGCCTTGAAAGTCGACGAAAGTTCGAGGCCGACGAAAAGCCGTTTCGGAGGAGGCATTGGGAGAGGATTCAGGATTCAGGAGCCAGGAGCCAGGAGCCAGGAGCTCAGGAGCATGGAGTAGTGGAGTAGTGGAGTATTGGAGTAGTGGAGTTGCAGGATGGTGCGATTCGCAGCGAAAGAACAGCCTCGAAACTCCTGGCTCCTGGCCCTCATCTGCTTCTGTGATGAGCGGCTCCGTGGCCTACGGAAAGACTTCGAGCAGAGTTAATGAGACCGACGTGAGAAAAAGCTTGAGGAAGATTACCTACCTGC
This sequence comes from Chthoniobacterales bacterium, assembly GCA_035484035.1. Lineage (GTDB taxonomy): Bacteria > Verrucomicrobiota > Verrucomicrobiia > Chthoniobacterales > JAFAMB01 > JAFAMB01. The sequence continues at coordinate 10,139 of DATHPI010000115.1, read as the reverse complement.
CGGCGCTTTTTGACGTCGTATTCTTCGGAAAGCAATCCCAGGCTGCTGCAAACAGTGAGCAAACGCTGGAAAAGAGCGTGCGCCTCCTCGTGGCGCTTCATCAAGCATAGGCAATCAACCAGCCAAAATGAACACGGCAGAAATGATCCTTCACCGGGCGGAAGACCGTCCACATCGGCCGAGCCGTCCGGATGGTATCTCAGGACGAATCCATCCACTACTAATTCCTTTTGAATAAGTTCGATCGTTGCCCTGACGCGTTCATCATCCGCTGGTAGAAAGCCGACCAACGGTATCATCAGAAGGCTGGCGTCTAAATTATTCGCTCCATAATATTGGGTGAACGATTTCCGGGACGGGTTGTAGCCATGGGCACAGACATCTTCATGAATTGCCTGGCGCAGGTTTCTCCAATGTTCGAGGTCGCCTTCCAGTCCGAACTGTTCGACGGCTTTCACGGCGCGATCGATCGCTACCCAAGCCATTACTTTGGAATGGGTAAAGTGCCTTCGGGGACCACGAATTTCCCATAGCCCGTTATCCGGCTTCCCCCAGTTTTTCTCGACGAATTTTACCAAGAGCCTCTCCAGACGCCAGGAGTCTTGTCCAGTATTGATTCCAACCGTCCGGGCGAGATGCATCGCATCCAGAATTTCTCCATAGACGTCGAGTTGAAATTGTTCGGACGCGGCATTTCCGATTCGGATGGGCCTGGAATTCTCGTACCCGGAGAGATGCCCCATTTCAAATTCGGTCAACCGGCGCTCGCCTGCCAGTCCGTACATGATCTGCAACTGCGCTGGATCTCCGGCGATGGCACGCAATAACCACTCCCTCCACTCTGAGGCTTCCGCGGTAAAGCCGGATTGCATCAGCGAATAAAGAGTGAAGGTCGCGTCTCGAAGCCAACAGAACCGATAGTCCCAATTGCGAACTCCGCCGAGTTCTTCCGGCAAAGAGGTTGTCGCTGCAGCGACGATGCCCCCGGTCGGAGCGTATGTCAGGGCCTTCAAGGTGATAAGGGACCGGACGACCAGATCGCGCCACTCCCCCTGGTAAGAGCAGTCTGAGACCCAATCGGTCCAGTACTTTTCGGTCTCGGCCGCCTTCCCATCCGCTTCGTTCAGTTCCGGCGGTTTTTCGTGAGACGGATACCAGGAGAGAATAAAGGATTTCCGCTCCCCGGCGGTGATCGTAAAATCAGCCACGGTCGAGAGGCCTCTACCTTTTGTTTTGACGTCGCTCCGCAACACTAGAGCATTCGGTCCGGCGATCATGGTCCATTGAGAGCCTTCGCGTCGAACCCATGGAATGGTGATTCCGTAATCGAAACGGACCACCAGATTCATCTCCATCGCCGCTTGTCCGCGTGCACATTCAACGATGCGGACCAGATACGGGCAGGATCCACGCGGCGGCATGCAGTCGATGAGACGGACGGTGCCATGTTCGATCTCGAATTCCGTCTCGAGGATCAGGGTGTCTTTTCGATAGGTTTGGCTCACCTTCTGGCACGGCTGAGCAGGCGCGATCCGCCAGCAACCGTTTTGTTCATCACCCAGGAGAGCGGCAAAGCAGGCGGCAGAGTCAAAGCGTGGCAGACATAACCAGTCAATGGAACCGTTTCTCCCAACCAGAGCTGCTGTGTGGGTATCTCCCACCAGACCGTAGTCCTCAAGCTTCAGGCTCATCGAAGGCTTACCAATTTAGTAGGCAGTAGACAAGCGGCGAGGCAGGGATCGTTGCCCGTTCCTGCGAGTGTTCAGTCAAATTCAGGGTTTGGTGGCCGGCAGGGAAGTGGGGACCTGATCGGGGGGAGGTGCCTGATGCTTACCTTCTCCGTTCCGGTGGGTCAATTTCTCCACCACATAGAACAGAACCGGAATCATAAAAATCGCGATAAATGTGGCCGCCAGCATTCCGCCGATGACTGTCGTTCCGAGGATTCGCCGCGAAACGGCGCCCGAACCGGTGGCGGTCCAGAGCGGCACGCACCCAAGGATGAAGGCAAAGGCGGTCATCAGGATTGGCCGGAGCCGCAAACGGGCGGCAGTCAGTGCCGAATCGATAATCGGCTGGCCTTTCTCAAACTCAGCTCTGGCAAACTCGACAATCAAGATCGCGTTCTTGGCGGCCAGGCCGATCAGCATGACTAAACCAATCTGAAAATAGACGTCGTCTTCGAACCTGCGGAGATAAAGCGCGAGGAAGGCACCGAAAATGGCGATCGGCGTACTCAGCAGGACACTGAATGGCAAGGTCCAGCTTTCGTACAGGGCCGCTAGAATCAGAAAGACGAATAGCAGCGAAACCCCGAAGATCACAGCGGGGGGCACCCCTTTCTGAGCTTGTTGTTCCTGGAACGACATGTCCTTATAGTCCAACCCCATCTCGCTCGGCATGGTTTTGGCGAACACGTCCTGGAGCATTGCCATGATTTGGTAGGTGCTGACACCCTCTTTCCCGCTGATATTCAACTGGGCGCATCGATGAAGGTTGAACCGCATCGTGAACTCCGGTCCGGTGTGTTTCTCCATCCGGACCATCGAAGAGAGCGGAACCGGATTCCCGATATTGTTGCGCACGTAGAACGCGCCGACATCCTGGGGATTCACTCGAAATGGTCCATCCGCTTGAAGATAAGTCTGCCAGGTCCGTCCGAAGAGGTTGAAATAATTGACAAAAGAACCGCCCATAAAAACCTGGGCCGTTTTGTACACATCGGAAAGTTCAACTCCCTGCTTCAGGACTTTGTCTTGATCCACGAAAAGGAAGTATTGAGGCACGCTTGGCAACCAGGTGGTGAGGATCCGAGCGACTTCCGGACGCTCTCGGACCGCTTCGATGAATTTCTGCGTATGCTGTGCGAGATATTCTACCGGCATCCCCGCGAGATCCTCCAGAACGGCGACCACTCCGCCGGAGGTTCCGATCCCGGGGATGGCTGGAGGGGGAAAACCGAATGCGATCCCGTCTGGAATCTTGGCGAGCGCTTCATTCGCCCGCATCATGATGGCGTTGACTTGTTCCTGCGCGGATTTGCGGTCATCCCACGACTTCAGGCTGACAAAGAAAAAGCCGTTGTAGCTGGTGTTGACCTGACTGAGGAGGCTAAAGCCGGCAATCGTCGTCACGTATTCAACTCCAGGGGTGTTCCGGAGGATGTCCGAGACCTTTTGACAAGCGGCCGAGGTTCTTTGCAGCGAGGCCGCTTCAGGCAATTGCAAATTCGCGTAGAAATAGCCCTGATCCTCAGACGGGACAAACGATTGTGGAAGCTTCTTGCCAAGCCAGCCAGTCCCCAGCAGGACCGGGATCAAGAACAACATCCAGAAGATTCCACGCCGCATCAAATGCCGACAGACGCCCACGTAACCGTTGGTCGCCGACCCGAAAACCTTGTTAAATCCGTTAAAGAAGAACGCCAGAGGCCCACGACCAGATTCTTTTTTGGGGCGGAGCAGAAGTGCGGCCAGGGCGGGGCTCAGGGTGAGAGCGTTGAACGCCGAAAAGATCACCGAAACGGCGATCGTGACAGCGAACTGTTGATAGAGCCGGCCCGTTATGCCGGGAATAAATGCGGTCGGGAGAAAGACCGCCGCGAGAATAACGGCAATCGCGGCCACGGGTGAAGAAACCTCTTCCATCGCCTTAAGCGCTGCATTCTTCGGCGAGAGGCCATGTTCGATATGGTTTTCGACGGCTTCGACCACCACGATAGCATCATCGACCACCAGACCAATGGCCAAGACGAGTCCAAGCAGGGAGAGCGTGTTGACCGAGAACCCCAGCATGGGAAAGACCGCGAACGTACTGACCAGTGCGACCGGCACGGCACACAAGGGAATGAGAGTGGCCCGCCAACCTTGCAGGAAAACGAAAACGACGATGATCACCAAAATCATTGCCTCCGCCAAAGTCTTGTAGATTTCCTCCATCCCGGCGGTCACCGCCAGGGTGGTGTCCAAGGCGATGGAATATTCCAGCCCTGAAGGGAACCGCTGCTTGAGTTGCTCCATCAATTGACGCGCACCCTTCGCGGCATCCACCGCGTTAGAGCCTGGCAATTGGTAGAGGGCGAGAGCCGCAGCCGGCCGGCCGTTGAAAGTGCAGGTCTGCGTGTAAGTCTGAGTTCCTAGCTCTACGCGTCCAATATCTCTAACGCGAACAAAGGAACCGTTCGAACTCGCCCGGATGACAATGTTGGCGAACTGCTCCTCTGTCACCAGACGTCCCTGGGCCAGCACTGTGTAGGTAAACGGTTGTCCGGGCGGAATGGGCTCGCCTCCAAGCTGGCCTGCCGGATTCACGGTATTTTGCGCACGAATAGCCTGTTCAATTTCCACTGTGGTGATGTTGAGGCCGGCCATCTTGTTGGGATCAACCCAGATCCGGAGCGCATATTCGCCGGCCCCGAAGACGGTCACGCTGGCGATGCCGGGCACCCGGAGCATTGGATCGTTCAAATTGATGATGCCGTAATTGGCCAGGAACTTGGAATCGAACTCGCCTGTCGGCGAATAGAGAGTGATGACCATTAACGGCGCTGAAGTCGACTTGGCGACCGTCACGCCGTAGTCGCGGACGCTGGAAGGTAGTTGCGAGGAGGCCTGCGACTCCCGCATCTGGGTCAGTACCAAGTCGATATTCGGATCGGTGGTCACATTGAAGTCCACCGTTAAGGCCATCGTACCGCCGGCACTTGCATTCAGCGAGTACATGTAGTTCATGTGATCGACACCGCTCATCTGCTGCTCGATGGGTGTGGCGACCGCTTGCTCCACCGTCAAGGCATCTGCGCCAACGTAAGTCGCGTTCACCGAGACCTGTGGGTCCACCAAGTTGGGATATTGCGCGACTGGCAGACTGAGGAACGCGACAATGCCGACGATCACCATGACGATGGAGATCACCATGGCAACGATGGGTCGATTGATAAAGAATCTGGACATTGAGGATCTCCGCTCTACTTAGGACTGGTCGGCGGAGGGGTTCTTCTCCAAATCGTTCTTGGCTTCCCCAGACTTGGGCGCCTCAGTGTAGGGTTTTGCCGAAACCGGTGTCCCTTGCCGCACCCTCTGAAACCCTTCGACGATCACCTTTTCACCCGCCTTGAGCCCCTCCGTTACCACGATCATTCCATGATAGGTCTCGCCCACTTTGATCGCCCGGATCTCCGCTTTTCCATCCGGGTTGACGACGGCTATCATGTTACTGCCCTGAAGTTGCGATACGGCCTGCTGCGGTATCAACAATGCATTCGGAATTGTTCGGATCATCGCACGGGCAATCCCATATTGTCCCGGTCGCAATGTTAGCTCAGGATTCGGGAAGCTCACCGCAACCTGAATTGTTCCCGTCTTCGGATCGACCTGACGATCGAGGAAAGCGAACCTGCCTTTGTGCGGGTAAACGCTGCCGTCGGCCAAGCTAAGCTCCACGATCTGTTCCCGTTTCTCCTCAGGCACCGTCATCATCTCTTTGAAGCGGTCGGCGAACTCCCAATAGCTTTGTTCGCTAATCGGCAAATAAAACCAAATCGGATCGATTTGGGAGACTGTCGTCAACACCTGGTTGGTTCCGGTTCCGACCAAATCCCCGATCTGCGCCTGCTGCTGTCCGGCAACTCCATCCAAAGGCGAAACAATCTTGGTATAATCAAGGTTTAGTTGGGCCTGTTCGAACGCCGCCTGGGCGGCGGCCACGGCGGCTAGCTTGGTTTGGTAGAGCTGAGTTTTGTTCGTGTATTCCTGCTCGGAAATGACCTTGGTGTCGAACAGCTCCTTGGCCCTTTGAGCATCCAGTTGAACACCCAGCAAGGTGGCCTTAGCCTCCTCCAGTTGCCCCTTCGCTTGATCTAATGACGCGGTAAATGGCCTGGGATCGATCAGAAACATCACCTCGCCCTTCTTCACGAAGCCGCCCTGCTGGTAAGGAATGCTGGTCAGGTATCCCTCCGTTCGCGCCCTGACTTCCGCGTTCTGCACTCCGTTGACCGTGCCAACCCATTGCCGGAAAACCGGGACCTCTTTTTGCACGACCTCGGTCACCAGGACCTCCGGAGGACCGGCCGAATGCGCTTCCACGGGCTTTTTTTCACAGGCAGTGAAAGCAGTCAAGACCGAGAATACCGCCAAATAGAATGAAGAGACTTTTTTCATGAGTTGCTGGCTGTGGCTGACGCGATGATCTTTCTGAGGAATGTATTCAACCTTAGTTTTATTCGTCTAGGAAGAGTTTTTTCAAACCGAAGCGGGGGTCGCACAGAGGCTACAAACGTCACCGAGGAGAATTCGGTACGAGCCTACGGGCTTGCTTTTTGCCCTCTCATGGAGCAGGAGCTGACACTCTGGAGATTCATTCATTTGCGAAACTTTTTTGCGTACTTTCTGGCGCACGTACTTTTATGCTGCTTCATGATCCGCTCGAGACCGATCAATGATTCCTCACCCCAGGGGCGGCTAAGATGAAGGAAGCACGAATGCCGAGAAATAAGCTAATTGCACGCGGGGCGAGAAAGCATTGGATTCTGGGAGCGCTCCTCTTTTCGTTGTTGATTATCATTGTAGTTGCTAGGTACCGAGATCAGTTGCCGGGGCTATTACAAAAGGATCGTGGGGATGTCCGGGCGCAGATTACCGGTCCTCCGACAGCGCAGCCTTTTGACGAGCGGTTGTCTCTCCGGATGCCCGTTCCCTTTGGTCCGGTTGCGGAATATCCACTGCAAAATCTTCCGGCTGCGACGCGCGAGAGAGTGCAAAAAATGACGCAACGAACGGCCTATTTTAACGGTGTTTATATAGTTGTTATGAAAATGATAAGTAACTCCGAAACTAAGGACAGGATCGAGGATATTTTGTTTCATACATTTTCTAAGAGTGTTAGTCCCCCTTCGTTGAACATGCCGAAAATTGATTTGGCCGAGGTCGACGGACTTTACAGAACCGGATCTCTTCGTTTTCCTGCTGTCTTTGGTAACAGCCCAGGCCAAATGACCGTGGTGGTAGTTCAACCTGGAACCGAAAATGCATTTTGGTGCATCAATGCTTGGGGGCGGGAAAAAGCCGCTGATTTGGCGGGGAAGACTGCCAGGGAGTTCACATTCAAGTGAAAGGAGCTTTTCATTCTGGCCGACAAATCCGCCATCAAGTTACTTGCCTCTGGACGTGCTTGCCTTTGTTCATATTGCGCTTTGCAAGCGCGAGAGGGAGGAAAATCATACCCGACTATGATTTGATCGCGCGGAGGCTGAAGTCAGAGAGGGAGTTGTTTTTCCGGTTAAATAGGTTGCGGCGAATCCGAGTTCACAGGTAAATGCAGCTTATGGATCCACGAAAGCCGATTGCGATTTCAACGCTTGAGCAGGGAAGATGTGTGGTGTTATGCGATGACGGAACTGTTTGGACGCTCGGAGTTTCCAAGGCGGGAGCGAAATGGCAGGAATTGGATGGGGTACCGCAACCAGAGGAGTTGCCGGAGCGACGCGGCTTGTAGAAAATTTGGTCGAGGGCGCGCCTGGGCACAGGCAACAGACGAAAACAGTGTTAGGAGCGTCGAGATTTGATATTCAGCCCGCTTCGCCTTCTAGAAAATCATTTGAGCGCCAAGCCGTCTGTAGCGAAGGCGAGGTATTTGCAGCTGATCGAGTGACCCGTGTAAACTTTTTCTTGTGTTCTGGGCGATAACGGGAGACACTGCCGGCGTTCGTTTGTTTTTGTTCATAGCGCGGAAGATCGTCGGTTGAAATTTTCAGAGGTGATTTGAAACCCGGATCTCGGGAACGGCTTTGTGGCTAGCATTCGTACTTATCACCAAATCATGAAACTCTACGTTGGAAACCTTTCATTCAGTACCACTGACCCCGATCTGAAGGATCTATTCGCACAATACGGAACTGTCACGGATGTTCATCTCGTTACCGACCGCATGACGGGCAAATCCCGCGGATTCGCTTTTGTCACGATGAGCAGCGCTTCTGAAGGCAAAGCTGCAATCACCGCTCTCGAAGGCAAGAACCTCGACGGCCGCAACCTGACTGTGAACGAAGCCCGCCCAAAGGACGAAGGGGCGAAGCGTTCTTTCACAAAGTCACGCTGGTAGTATTGTAGAATCTTAAGCCGGTAGGCATCGTTTTAAACTAATGACCTGCCAGGCTTCTATTCTATCCAGGAATGGCAAATGCACTCGCCGTCTCCCGCACCCGGCAGACGGCGATGTGATTTATGAATGAGCGAACCTTTACACCCGTCCCGATAAGCCTAGAGCACCATGCCTACTGAGAGTTCAATAGTCGTTGAAGGAAAAATTACCGCTGTACTCCCTGGAACCATGTTTCGTGTGGAGCTTTCTAACAAACACCTTGTCCTGGCCCATATCTCCGGAAAGATGAGGAAACGGTTTATCCGTCTGACTGTGGGAGACAGAGTTAAGATGGAGATGTCCCCATACGATGTCTCTAAGGCACGAATCGTTTATAGGCTGGGATAGGCAAGTGGGAAAACGGGTCGGCGGGCCGGCGTTGGGGCGTGTCGGCGATGGCCCGGGCTTGCGGCTTGTCCTTTCCTATACGTCACCCTAAAAGAAGCGGGCGCTCTCGACTCGCCCTTCCAAAAACCTCGCATGACGCCGCCGCAGGCGGAGCTTCGCCCTGCGCCGGGGTCTCCACGCCGATCCGCCCCAACGCCGACCCGCCGACACGTTTCCCGCACCGCCCGCTGGTCTTTGACCTTGACAGACCGCTGAACATGAGGAGCCTTATTGGCGCTGTTTTTTATCCCCAACGCTTATGTTTTCCCCTGAGAATGGATTTTTCAGTAGTACCCGCCTGGCTTTCTGTGCCGCGACGATAGCAGCCCTGACGATGAGCGGTTCTCTAGCCAAGGAACCGGATAGTCAATCGGCAGCTCGCGCGGAGACCTCGAGACTCGACAGCACGACCGGGTTTCGAGGCCAAAAATTTGGAACACCGTTCTCGGAATTCCAGGGTCTAAATCTCGAGAGAGACGAGGGAGATTTGAAGCTTTACAGCAAAAAGGACGAGAATCTTCAGCTCGGTCCAGTCAAACTCGAAACAATCGTTTATCACTTTTTCCAGGATAAATTTTTTGCGGTGTCGCTTCACACCAAGGATCGTGATAACACTTTACGCTTGTTGCGCGTGGCGCAGGTGGCTTTCGGACCGGGTAACGAACGACCGAACGCCAAAGAGGAACTCGACAAGTCTTGGTTGGGCAAAGCCGCTGAGGCCTTCTTCACCGTCCATCCGCAAACCGAAGAAGGGAGCTTGTTTATCAGAGATAACAAACTTGGTTCCGACGTCGAAGCCTACTGGGAGAAGCTGACAAATGAAGCTGCCAATGATCTCTAACCCATCTATAACATTGCAAGTAAAGGCGCTTTTATGAACTCAGGATCCGATAATCCAAAGCGTCCCAATGAACGCTCGCTCGCTAAATCGCTGGGTGCTCTCTTCGCATTAACGGGCGGTTTGATGCTAAGCTCGGCTGCAGCCGCGAACGCCACCGCAGCCAAATCCGATTCTGCCATGACGGATGGAACGGACCGGCTGGAGATACGTGTGCAAAAGATCCAGCAAAAACTCGACCAGACTCCGAGCACGGAACTGAATCAGGGCAATCAATCTCCGGCGACTGCCCAGCCGATGTGGTGGGGTAACTGGCACAACTGGCATCCGGGCTATGGTTGGCATAATTGGCATCCGGGCTGGGGCAATGGCGGTTGGGGTAACGGCGGTTGGCATAATTGGCACAACTGGCATAACTGGGGTAACTGGTAGACTTTCTTCTGGCTTTGAGTCGCCGGCCTGAGGCGCCGGTGCTCACTGGGATCAATCGAAGGTGGCAGTCAACACTGGATGAATCAGAGTGGCCCCCTTTTGGATCCGACGTTGCCGGGCGATCCGCTTGATCCGTGGATCAGTCTACTGGTCCTTCAGGCGTCACCGTTCTGTAACATTAACTGTGACTATTGCTATCTGCCGAATCGCATTTCCAAAAAACGGATGGCTTTGGAGATTGTCGCAGCGACCATTGAAAAAGTCTTTGCGGCCGATTTGGTCCTCGGCCCGCTGACCGTCATCTGGCATGCCGGCGAGCCATTGGCGGTGCCGATCTCCTACT